>NZ_AP023442.1 GCF_019976755.1 Nostoc sp. MS1 | reverse complement strand
CCCGGATTTCTCACAAGCAGTAAAAAATAAATTTACATGACCTGATGTGAGGCTCTTTTCTGATACATCATCAATCAAAATTTAGGCGCAGAGATAAATTAAGTATAAAACCGAAGTTGTTAAGTAAAAATGATTACTATTTTTTATTGCTGGTAAAATTAAAATGCTCTGTTCATAAAATATCCGCATTCCAAAACAGGACTTGAATCGGCCCAAGCCCAAAGTATCATTGATTAGAAATAAGCAAAAGGCAATTTAATTTCAATTTAAGCAGTATTAGGGAGCATTTTTAAACGTCTATGAGCAGTAGCAAATATATGTTTGTATGGACAAGAACTAGTAATTGCAATTAAAATACGGCGTGTACTTATAGTAATTAAAGCTCCTAACTTCAATAACTTGGTACGAATAGTTCCAACAGTGGCATTTTGTAATTCAGTTTTAGCTAAACATTTTTGACGCAACGCATTCATCAAAACGTAAGCAACAGAAGAAAACCACAGACGTAATTGATTTCCCGCAAACGTGTGGGTGCTTGTTCTATCACTAAAAAGTTCTAATTGTTGTTCTTTAAAGCGATTTTCCATCTCCCCTCGCTGACAATATTTTTGTTTATACAGTTGACTAGGAGGTACTTTATTAGTAGCTAAAGAAGTTACAACAAAACGAATTTTAGCTCCCTTCGTCCCATATTCAACCTTACAAACAACACGACGACTACGACTCCAAGATTCACGGGTTTGATAGTCTAAAGACTTGTACCAAATTGAGTTATCAATCAAATCTTCCGCAAGCGAAGGAAGTTGTTCATCTGGCTGAAATACTGTTTCTAAAAATGAAACTACTGTTGATAGTTTTTGCTCAAACTCAAGCGAGGCTCTATTTTGAGTCGTCGTAGTCATCCCAATTAAACGACTATTTTGCGCCAATCCAAAAACATAATCTAAACCGGGCTGTGATTCACACCACCTCATGATATCGTCCCTAGAATAGGCACTATCTCCACGTACTAAAATCTCAACATTCTTCCATTGTTGACGTATTTGTTTAATCACTCTCTGTAGTTCTGATAATGCCCCAAATGCTGGGTCTACATTTGAAGGGCGAAGTTTGGATGCTAACAGATGTTTTCCACAAAATATATACAGTGGAGCATAGCAGTATCCCCCATAATAAGTATTGAAGAAAACTTGCTCCTGATTGCCGTGTACTAAGTCATCAGTTACATCTAAATCCAAAATAATTTGTCTTGGCTCTTTGGCGTAAGATTCTAGAAATATTTTGACAAATAAACTTTCAATCTCTGATCGAGAATGCCCGATTTTATGATAACGACTGTCTACTCCTTGTTCTATCTCTTCAGGGCAATGTTCCAGTCGGTTTAATGTACTTTTTCCTGCCAATATTGCAGGCTCATCCTCTATTCCAATTGTTTTTAAGACTGCTAGAGCAAACATCGGGTCATGACGTAATTCCTCGTGGTCATTTAAGTCTTCATATCCCATGACTAACCCGTATATACGTTGTTTAATTAAACTCTCTACTGAATGGTCAACTCGATTTGGCTGACGGTAATCTTGGAAACACTGTGCAAATTTTGATGTGATTTCTAATTTTCTGTCTATTTCCGCAATTAAGCTTAATCCTGCATCCGATGTTACCGTCCCACCCTGAAAATTAACTACAATCGGGTGTGATTTTTCCCCGGAGAATTTGAATTGTTTTGGTGTAATATCTGTGAAAGTCGGGGTCATGGTTTATAACTGCTGGAATGCTTATCCTATATACATTTTCGCAGTTTTTGACCCCCTTTTTTTATCTCTTTGTGAGAAATCCGGGTGATGCCCGTGACAAAATAGCTCAAAGCGATGCTTGCTGTTGTAGCTATGAGTGGCTTAATAATGCTCATTACAGTAACCCTATCTTTTGAGCGTATAATTTTTCTCTTGATGGCTGAGAATTAAGTTAACTACTACTTCAAAAGCTAATGGTAAAATTTATTAGACTCTAGCCGATAAAAAATTCATAATAATTTAGCCTTACCAGAAGGTTCAATTTAATCTACTTACCTATTTATTCACCTGAACTACAGTCCTCAAAAACCAGGAGTAATTAATTATCGGTGTTTACCGGAACTGGATATTAAATGTATCTTAGCAGGAATCTGTGTTATTAATTTTGGAAAGCTCAATCAGGAAAAGCCAAACCAGTTCTAGGATCGCGGATATACAAACCCAACGTTAAACTACGCATGACTTCATCCCAAACAGGTGTCAATTGCTCTGCTTGATCTGCCCAATAATCAAATGTAATCAAACATTGCACATTTGACCCCAAACCAATACAAATCCGTGAGAAAGCTTCGCGTGGTTCTTCTTGAGTGTCGATAAATTTAATCTGTGTCCAGACAATCCTAGCAGTTTGACGCTTGAGAGTGATAATTTCACTTTTTTCAATCACATCACGGCTTTCGTCTTCTACTATTTTCTTTAAAGTAGCCTTAAGGGGAAATAGACTCCAGTCACCTGAAGGAAGATGGTTGAAAGATACTTCCAGAGCGCAGTCATCGTTAGGTGGTTTTTTATCACTGAACTTGAAGGATTTTTCTTGTGGCTCAAAAAACCAGTCTTGGGGGACATTGAAGCGAACTGCACCGCGATTAGCAACAAATATTTTGTAACCTGACGGAGATTCCCAGCGATGGTCAGGTTTTAGCTCTAGCGTTTCTTTGAGCCACTGGAGATTGCTTTTGTTACGCTTTGCCATAATCTATTTGCAAATTAGCTATTGTTAAGATGCTCTTGTTACAGCAACTCTGGGCTGTTTAGAACTTAGCCTTAATAGTAGCAAATGTTTATTTGCCAGTCGCATATCTCAACACCCGTTCCCATTCCCAACGCCACGCAGTATCTACCATAATTTCCTTTCCGTTGGTGAACTTGATAAGCTCTGTGTCTTAGTCATAAAAAACGTCAGCAACAACTTGGTTGCGTACATCGTACCCCCAAATTGACGCGGCTGCATTCCACCACCTTTGTCCTGGGGATTCTAGATTTGGCAATTCCAGATACTCATCTTTCCATGCCATCGGTTTCCATTGTTCCTGCAAAGCACGAATCAAAATCTCATTGGGATAAACTTGCTTTTTATTTTTCTGCAACCACAGCGTATAGTCGATTGTGCTTCTGAACGCATCCTCTAACCCACAAGTGCAAGATTCTAGTGCTTCAGATACTTGCAAAGAGTGAAAAATTCACGCTAATGGTAACTAATGCCCGTTCGTATTTCTTGTAAATTTCGTATTCAACAGCATCTTTGTCCCAAAACCACAAGTTAAACACCTCCTGAAGATATATTTAATGGCTTTACCTGATTGAGAATGATAATCTTTGTGAAATACTAGAAATTCATATAAAAATTATTTACAAAAAACTAATTCTTAAAAATAACTATTAGTCTAAGACTTTATAATTATAAATAAAGATTATAGACTGAATCAATTTATAGTTTTAATAATAATGAGCCATTCAAATATATTTGGAAGACTGTCTCGTATACTCAAGATTGCCAGTTATTGTCAAAAACATCATATCTCCACGAGTGAGGGTATTGAACGCATTTATCAATGGGAAGAATTAATATCATTGCGTAAGACTAAACGTAGAGAATTTCTGGCTGATTTAGGAAAATTAACAATAGCTGGCGGAACAATTGGTGTCGGTACTGGTTATTTTCATCGTACTTTAGCTGCACCTAGTAATGTAGATGCAAATATAGCAATTGTAGGGGCTGGTTTAGCAGGGCTGGCTTGTGCTTACGAACTCCAACGCCAAGGAATTAAAGCTACTGTTTATGAGGCTAATGACAGGGCCGGAGGACGCTGCTACTCACTTAGTAATATCTTTCCTGGACAAGTAGCTGAAAGAGGCGGAGAATTTATAGATAATCTACATAAAACAATGCTAGGCTATGTAAGCGAATTTAAGCTGGAAGTAGAGGACTTATCAAAACAAGTAGGAGAAGTATTCTATTACTTTAATGGTCAGCGTTATGCTGAAGCAGCAGTAGTTGATGAATATCGAGATTTCGTTAGCGCAATGCAAACGGATTTACGTACACTTAAACAGCCGACTGCGGATAACTTCACACCAAGTGAAAGACAATTAGATTTGATTAGTCTTCAAGAATACTTGGATAATCGTGGAGCCGGAGCATTGCTCAAAAATGTAATTAAATCTGCATATATTGGTGAATATGGTAGAGAAATTGACCAACAAAGCTGTTTAAGCTTTCTATTATTTGCTCATGCAGATAGACGTTCAAAATTTCGTCCTTTCGGTGTATTCAGTGATGAAAGATATCATGTGATAGGTGGTAATCAACAAATTGTTGAAGGCTTAAAAAGCCGTTTAATAGGTCAGATTCAATATGGAAGAAAGCTGACTGCTGCTAGAAAAGATAGTACAGGTAAGATTGAATTAATGTTTAACAACAGTCTGAGTACAAAATTTGATGCTGTTGTGTTCTGTCTGCCTTTCTCGACTTTACGAGAAGTGGATTTAAAAGGGCTTCAACTACCCCAGTGGAAATTGGATGCTATCAATAATTTAGTTTATGGAACTAACTCAAAATTGATAGTTGGTTTTAATGGTCGTCCTTGGACTACTCTTGGTAGTAATGGTAGTGCTTATGCAAACCTACCCAATCTTCAAGGTACTTGGGAAACTAATTATAGTAAAGCTCTATACAACCGAGCAGTGTTAACAGATTACACTGGTGGCAATCTAGGTGCAAGACTTAACCCAAAAAATATACAGCAAGAAACGGCTAAATTCATTAATGACCTTAACTTTGTTTTTCCTGGTGCAAATGTTTCAGCCGCACGGATTAAAAATACAGAATATCTAGCATATTTAGAAAATTGGTCATTAAATTCATTAGCTAAAGGGAGTTATACCTGCAATCAACCTGGTTACTTTACAACAATTGCTGATAATGAAGGTAAATCGGTGGATAATATTTATTTTGCTGGGGAACATACTAACTCATTCTACGAATGGCAAGGTTTTATGGAAGGTGCTGCCATCTCAGGCGTTAATGCTGCAAAGCAAATAGTGAGGCGTAGATAAAAGCTAACGTAGGCATTGCCAAGTGGTTAAATGCTAGACCCTGACTACAAGAAAATCAGGAAGGGGCCACTGGCTGGCATTTTGGGAGGTGCGGCAAGAGTAGAGGTTGGTAAGGCAGGAGCGATCGCTTGTCTTTTGACGATTAAAACTGCCCTGGAGAAGAACCAGAGCAGCATTCGAGAAGGAAAGATAGATTTTATTTATGTGAAAGCTTTGATAGTTTTAGCTCTCGGTTTACACATAGTGAATTTGGTATGTAATGGGATACAGTTTGAGCTTTGCACTTTCCGGTAAATTCCAATACACTAACTAATTCACCAGCTTCAGTTCTTCGCGTTTGGTATTACTGGAGCTAACTATCTTGAGCAACTGCTGATTCAGGTAGCTCTGAGCCGAAACGTAAAGGTTATCCCAAATCACTGGATTACGACAAATTTTACTACCAACTGTATTACCAGCCAGTTTCTCGGATACTAAGTATTTCTTGTAATAGTTATTCCACAGGTGTTGTAGAAAATCCTCGGCAAACTCATCAAAGGGAATGATCCAGTTGTAGTTCTCATCTAAAAACACCCGGTAGGCAGCGACAATCGGCATGGCAATATCAGCCGGCGCAGAAAAGCCGAATGAATATCTGCTATCTGGCAGCAGTGTATTCTTGCGTGCGTCAATTGAGGCGAGGTCAACTACTCCTTTTCTCTTAGGCTTGGTGATATGTTCTTCGATTACCTGAAATAGTCGTTGCTCAATCCATAACCCCTTGGGCAGTAACGGTAACAGTTTCGACAGCCGTTGTCTTTCAGCCTCGCTCAAGGATGGTGTGTTACTTACAGGCGGGTGCTTAGTTCTGCTCTTGCTGTCTGGGTTGTATTTATTCCTGTCCAAACAGTTCATCAACTTAATCAAATGGTTGACATTGCACTGTGGATTCTTAGGCGCACCGCTTTGGTTCTGGTAATACGCCACTCTGAACTTTGTTCCTTGCTCACGTTCTTTTTGGGCTAAAAACTGCTTGAGGAATTTGTAGTCACCCCTGGCGTTGACTTTAGAACGCGCATCCACCGGGGCAGATGTATTTGATGCTAAGGCGATGTCTTTTGCTTCATCTTCAGTTAACCCAATGTGGATGGTAACTTTGACTCTGGCTTCACTTAGGTCATACTTATATTCTCTTGCCTGCTGAAACGCTAAAACCGTATGCCCACCATTAATGATGCCATCGCTACCACCCTCACAAGCTTCTAGTATCTCTAACTCTAGCTGAGTCTTTTTAGTGTTGGGTTTGACCTTGTTGGCACACAGTACGATTCCACTATGCCGCTCAAAGAATTTTTCAGGTTCGGTGGTCAATGAGTCAAAAATTTGTCTGTATGTTGAGCTTTTGCGGTTTGGCTCCCGAATATTCGGTTCTAGCGGTAGGTCAGAGGGGAAGCTGTCAACGTGAGCAGTAGCGATAATGCAGTGGGGGTTTGCATTAAAAAACTGGTCTATTTTCAAAGCCCAATTTTTTGGCATGGTTTTCTTGTGTAAGGTCGCAAGTCATATATATTATTGAAGCATACAGAATTTAGCATCAAATGGCACTAGCACTAGCTCAAAGCTTTTATTGATGGGGTTGCAAGAGCCTCTGCCACAATTTTGTATATCTGGTCTGCATCCGTAGTTTGCACAGCTAGGTATCTCATCTTTTTGGAGTGAATTTGGCTTTGAATTTTGAGAATATCTGGAAGCAGTTTGCTAAAACTATTCGTTAGCTTGTTCTGAGTCTGCAATTAATTTTTCCAGGTAATCTCTCGTTTCCACTAAACTTAAATATAAAGGATTACCGTTTTCATTCATTATCTCGTATTCATCCAGAATGAAATTATTAGCATCTACACCCCATCCCAGCCCAGAAATAAGACCTTCAGCACAAGCTTTTGCTCCAAGTTCATCTATTTCTAACAGCAGGGATTTGTATTGAGCTTTTAATTTCCCCATCTTAATCATCTCATCTAATCTTTCTTCAAATTCGGCGGGTGATTCATATTTATTGGTCATAAAGCGTCAGTGCGAGACATAGATTCAATCAACTCCTCAACTTCTTCTTCGTCCAGACATTGTTTAACCTGGTTGCTAAACCACTTAGATTCTTCTGGTTCTGTATCATTGACTCGGTAAACCAATAATATTCCGGCAACGCGGGCAAGAGTAAGAGGTGATGGAGAAAGGTGGCTTAGTAGATCGCACGCATCCTGGTATATTTCCATAACTGATGATTCGTCCAAAGGATATCCTAACTGAGCGGAAAGCTGTTTTAGGTTCTCCTGAATAGATGAATGGAAATCTGGATCTTCAGGATGAGAAAGAGGGTAACTCATGATTGTTGTTAAAATGCCATTGGATTGAGACTCTAAGCAATGTGTTGAGGTAAGTTACGCTTTTGGGTTAATTCGTAAACATGATCTTAATTTAAGAACGATGAAACATAGTTTCAAGATAAACTTGCCCAACGTGGCGATCTCCTTCACCATGCTGCAACAGAAACAGTGATACAGCAGCAGCTAGTAAACGTTTCTCATCCCAATCTGGGTGTTGTTGTAAATAATCCTGCATACAATCGTGCAAGGGGGCAGGGATTTGGGTGAAAATGTTAACTGTTGCGTTCATAGAATGCGGACTTGGGGCAAGAGAATTAACCTGATAACTAGCTTCAACCTTTGTCGCATTCTTGGGTAGCCATTGACATCTGTAATCCGCTTAAGTAAGTTTGTACAGTTGTTTGTGGAAGTTTTAGCGATAAGAAAGGCTAGTCGAATTATTTTGCAACTTAAAGGGGTATGGTTGTCAATGTTGCGAAATGTTAAGCATAAGTACAAAAAGAATTAAGTATTACGGCAGCATCAGGCTTGAAGATATATTTATGTTACGTTGCTTAAGAAAAACTCAGTAATTCACAAGACCCAAAGCCTAGAAGATAAAATCCTCAGCGATACGATAAAAGCCTGTAACCTTGTTGGGTATCTGTGGAAAATAGCCGAGATAGCTGTGGAAAAGCTGTGGAAGGGATGCGGAAAAGTTGAGTTAGTAATAAGAATTATCAAAAGTTTTACTGCAATGAGAATTTGAGAAAAAATAAAGCGATGGGTATTAACCACATCGCTTTGCCTTTACCATCTTTGGGGAGCATCCCTATTTAATTCTGTTAAGCTATTAAGCGAGATGTCTCAACATTGACTAGAACACCTTCACGCACTGCATTTCCGGCAACAGTCGCAATTACATCCCAGTCTTCATTGCTGTACAGCACACTCAACAATTCCTGCAATACTTGGCGATCGCCAATCAATTCTTCTGAGTACAAGTCATCACGCATTAATATCTTTTCTAACAAAGGAATAGCTTTTTGCTGTGGTAATTGTAGTTGAGACAATAAACGTGTATATGCAGTTTCAATGGCTTTCTCTTCTCCTACTCCCAAATTCCACCCCTGTAGCATCTGACGAATTTCCCTGTTAAGAGATAAACGCAGTATTGTCATTCTATGTAATAGTGCCGGATTTTTCATGAAGGCAACAAACACCCGATTATTACCCCAATCAAGTCCAGCACTTACATCGCAAGCCGCTTCATCTTCAGCACGAATTGCTGCTTGTATAGATTCACGGTTAAACAATAATTCAATTGCCTCTTCGACTGTAATATCTTCTTCCATATCCAAATTTTTTACTATTATCGTCCTAAGCGACCATACTCAAAATAAATCAAATTATCGTTGTCTTCGTCTTCATCTGTTCCAAAGTTGCTCATCAATTGATTTTCATAAAATCGCACGCTTCCAGGCAAGGAATGTAACCCTACTCTTCCACCATAACCTAACTCGATACTTCTGACTCTGGCGTACCTTAACAGGTTAGTACCCACACCACGGAATTTTGGTGGACTTTGGATGAAGCTTCTATTCCACCCGGATTTCTCACAAAGAGATAAAAAAAGGGGGTCAAAAACTGCGAAAATGTATATAGGATAAGCATTCCAGCAGTTATAAACCATGACCCCGACTTTCACAGATATTACACCAAAACAATTCAAATTCTCCGGGGAAAAATCACACCCGATTGTAGTTAATTTTCAGGGTGGGACGGTAACATCGGATGCAGGATTAAGCTTAATTGCGGAAATAGACAGAAAATTAGAAATCACATCAAAATTTGCACAGTGTTTCCAAGATTACCGTCAGCCAAATCGAGTTGACCATTCAGTAGAGAGTTTAATTAAACAACGTATATACGGGTTAGTCATGGGATATGAAGACTTAAATGACCACGAGGAATTACGTCATGACCCGATGTTTGCTCTAGCAGTCTTAAAAACAATTGGAATAGAGGATGAGCCTGCAATATTGGCAGGAAAAAGTACATTAAACCGACTGGAACATTGCCCTGAAGAGATAGAACAAGGAGTAGACAGTCGTTATCATAAAATCGGGCATTCTCGATCAGAGATTGAAAGTTTATTTGTCAAAATATTTCTAGAATCTTACGCCAAAGAGCCAAGACAAATTATTTTGGATTTAGATGTAACTGATGACTTAGTACACGGCAATCAGGAGCAAGTTTTCTTCAATACTTATTATGGGGGATACTGCTATGCTCCACTGTATATATTTTGTGGAAAACATCTGTTAGCATCCAAACTTCGCCCTTCAAATGTAGACCCAGCATTTGGGGCATTATCAGAACTACAGAGAGTGATTAAACAAATACGTCAACAATGGAAGAATGTTGAGATTTTAGTACGTGGAGATAGTGCCTATTCTAGGGACGATATCATGAGGTGGTGTGAATCACAGCCCGGTTTAGATTATGTTTTTGGATTGGCGCAAAATAGTCGTTTAATTGGGATGACTACGACGACTCAAAATAGAGCCTCGCTTGAGTTTGAGCAAAAACTATCAACAGTAGTTTCATTTTTAGAAACAGTATTTCAGCCAGATGAACAACTTCCTTCGCTTGCGGAAGATTTGATTGATAACTCAATTTGGTACAAGTCTTTAGACTATCAAACCCGTGAATCTTGGAGTCGTAGTCGTCGTGTTGTTTGTAAGGTTGAATATGGGACGAAGGGAGCTAAAATTCGTTTTGTTGTAACTTCTTTAGCTACTAATAAAGTACCTCCTAGTCAACTGTATAAACAAAAATATTGTCAGCGAGGGGAGATGGAAAATCGCTTTAAAGAACAACAATTAGAACTTTTTAGTGATAGAACAAGCACCCACACGTTTGCGGGAAATCAATTACGTCTGTGGTTTTCTTCTGTTGCTTACGTTTTGATGAATGCGTTGCGTCAAAAATGTTTAGCTAAAACTGAATTACAAAATGCCACTGTTGGAACTATTCGTACCAAGTTATTGAAGTTAGGAGCTTTAATTACTATAAGTACACGCCGTATTTTAATTGCAATTACTAGTTCTTGTCCATACAAACATATATTTGCTACTGCTCATAGACGTTTAAAAATGCTCCCTAATACTGCTTAAATTGAAATTAAATTGCCTTTTGCTTATTTCTAATCAATGATACTTTGGGCTTGGGCCGATTCAAGTCCTGTTTTGGAATGCGGATATTTTATGAACAGAGCATTTTAATTTTACCAGCAATAAAAAATAGTAATCATTTTTACTTAACAACTTCGGTTTTATACTTAATTTATCTCTGCGCCTAAATTTTGATTGATGATGTATCAGAAAAGAGCCTCACATCAGGTCATGTAAATTTATTTTTTACTGCTTGTGAGAAATCCGGGTCCAAGGTGCTGAAGCCAAAAATTCAACATATACTAACTTTTGTCCATATACTTGACAGGAAGTATGAAGTTGGGTTTCTATTTTCATTAATCCTTGGGTGCAACCTTCGGCTTCGAGTGCATATCCTTCAAATTCAAAATTTCTTCTAATAAAATTTAATTTGAATAACCAGTCCCACAGTTTATCTTGTGTTTTATATTTTCGTAATTCCTAAGACCAGAAATTGATAAAATCATCTATATGCTTGGGAGCTAATTCCACAATAGTACCCGGAATTGAGAGATTATCAATTCCTCGGATTAATTGAATTTCAAAACGCACAAAATACACCTAAAAAATAGTTTTTATATATACTATTTCTAATATTTTACTGAAAAGTTTAGAGAAAAAGAACAAAGCGGCGGGTATTAACCACATCGCTTTGCTCTCATTACCCAATAATTCTAATCACATCAGCCAGAATTGACGCAGCCTTGTCGCCCGTTGGCACAAACAACCGCTTGCGCCACTGGATGATTTCAGTGAAACATCCAACAGCAATAAGTCGGTCAGCCAGGGAAAGAGCCTCAACCAATTCCAAACGAGGTTCACCAGCAATATAAGAGCGTCGCAAAGTTACGCCTCCCGGCAATTGTTGAGAGTACCCCTCGTTGAGAACCAGTGAAACAAGTTCTGTGGGACTTAACAACTGATTCTTGAGTCCAAGTTGCTCTGTAACTGTTTGGATGTCCGAGGCATGAACAACCCGCCCCAGAATTTTCTGACCCTCACTAGTTTGCAATCGGAATACTCGGCTGTTCTTCTGTGGCAGAATTTTCCAGATAGGTAACAGTATTCCTGTGACCAAATGCAGATAGTCAGTTGTGAACTGAGGTAGTTCTGCAACTTCCTTTGACCAAGCAGCAGTAAACGCATCAGTCGAAACCTGCTTCCAAGTTGAAGATTCCAGATCCTTGACTGGTACACGGGTTTCCTTTTGAGGACGAATGAGAAGAACTCGTGGTACAACACCACCCTCAGAGTCGAATAAACTATGAGTAGGAATTGACACAGCAGCATGACCGGATTTCTCATTGATCAAGAACCGACCCTGGTGCTGGGGGGCAAACTCAAGCATCTCATCAGCAGTTCTGATATTGTTCCTTTGGGTGCGTTCTATCTTGAGATAGTTAGTCACGCTTCCAGTTTGGGGATGAGTATAAACTGATTCGCAACTTTCTACAGTGAACTTTTCAGCCCGAAGTGTTTCTACTCCGATTTCAAATACACCATGTGCGATCGCAGTTTCAATTTGTTGACTCAACAACAGTTCAAAACGCTCGAAAATCAGATTCTGCATCCTGATAGTCAAAGCCAGCAGCCGATTGAGGAATTGTCGCAAGGGTGGGAGGTCGATCTTCATCCCCCCTTCGTGAGATGTTAGCGATAGTCCAGTCATTTCCTCAAATTTACCCAAAGGCACTTCGTAAAACCGACCTTGGAATATCTGTTTAAATAACTCATACAAAGCGTACTCTGCGTAGTTCGATTCTAGATTATCCTTGGCATCAAATATGCCGTTACCGCCAGTCTGTCTTTGTCCTCTGGTGAGTGCGCCCAAACTGTCCAGCCGTCTAGCAATAGTGCTGATGAATCGGCGTTCACCGCGCACATCAGTAGTCACTGGACGGAAGACTGGTGCTGATGCTTGGTTTGTACGGTGACTACGCCCAAGCCCTTGAATGGCATTGTCAGCCCTCCAACCAGCTTCGAGCAGATAGTGCGATCGCCGCCGACGATTCTGTGCGTTGAGGTCAGCATGGTAACTGCGCCCCGTACCACCAGCATCAGAGAAGATGAGAATCTGCTTGTCTCCTGCCATAAAAGCATTAGTTTCCGCAATATTCGCATTACTTCCGCGTGAATCCACAAACAGTCGTCCAGAATCGTCCTTGAGAACTCGCTTACTGCGACCAGTTACTTCAGCAACCTGTTTGTGACCGAAGTGCCACAGTAGTTGTTCTAAAGCACCAGGAATTGGATTAAGGCTTGCCAATCGGTCAACCAGTGCATCTCTCAAAGCTACAGCTTCAGATGAAACAATAGGTGAACCATCAGCATCGAAAGCAGGTTCGGAGCGTTCTTCACCTTCAGAGGATGAGTGAATCTCATGCAGATGTACGGGAAAGGCACTCACTAAGTAGTCAAGAACATACTCACGGGGTGTTAAATCAAGGTTTAAATCCTTCCATTCCTCTGCCGGAACTTCCCCCAGTCGCCGTTTAAGCAATTCCTCGTTAGTCGATACAATTTGGATGACAACAGCATTACCTTGAGCTAAATCCTGTTCAATCGCCTTGATTAGCATGGGACACTTCATACCTGTGAGCAAATGGTTAAAGAACCGTTGCTTGTGCGATTCAAACTGAGACATGGCAGACATTTTAGCTGCTCGATTGTAAGTTTTAGCACCAGTGATGTTGCAGGCTTCTAAAGCTTTATGCAAGTTATTATGTATGATTTGAAAGGCATCGGCGTAGTTATCATAAATCCGTTCCTGGGTAGGAGTAAGTTCGATTTCTAACATCTCGTACTCAACTCCGTCGAAGGAAAGACTCCGCGCCAGATACAACCCCAACGCCTTTAAATCTCGTGCTACCACTTCCATTGCCGCAATACCGCCGACTTCGATGGACTCCACGAAATCCTCACGCGAGTTAAACGGGAAATCACCAGTCTGCCACAACCCTAAGCGATTGGCGTAAGACAAGTTAGAGACTTTGGTGGCTCCGGTAGCAGAGACATAGATAACCCGTGCTAGTGGTAGGGCATTTTGTAACCGTAGCCCAACAATACCCTGCTGAGATGCTGCGACTAAGCCGAGTGTACCTTCTTGCGCCATTGCGTTTCCCATTGAATGGCACTCGTCAAAACAGATCGCACCCTCATACTCCTTGCCTGCCCACTCAACAATCTGCTTGAGACGGCTTTTACCGTTCTTTTGCGATCGCAGCGTGGAATATGTGCAGAACAGAATACCTTCAGTGAAAGGGATGCGATCGCCAAGTTTGATATTACTGAGGTCGATGATGTCCTTTCCATCACCGCCCATAGCACACCAATCACGTCGCGCATCCTCAATTAATGCAGAACTCTTGGAAATCCAGATGGCTTTCTTGCGACCCTGACACCAATTGTCGAGGATGATTCCCGCGCATTGTCTACCTTTACCCGCACCAGTGCCATCACCTAAGAACCAGCCACGGCGAAATCTAACAGCGTTTTCTTCACTATTTGCGGCTACAGTCACATTATCCCACGAATCTTCCACAATATAAGACCCTGATAAATATTCAGAGTGAGCCTGACCTGCGTAAATTACGCTTTCAAGCTGTGCCTCGGATAACAAGCCTTGGGTGACGATGTGCTGAGGGAGATGCGGTTTGTATGTAGGAGATGGGGGAGAGACTAAGGCTAGGGCTGCACTTTCGCATAAAAGCGAGGGATGTGGTTTTGCGTCCCTGATTCGGATTCTTTGTGGGCGATAAGTTTCATAGAGTGCATCCTTTAAGCTCTCAGTAGCAGCCCAATCAATAACCTCATAATCTAAAGGTACAACATCAATAAAATGGGATAATGCTTGATTAACTGGTGCTGATTTTGGCTTAACAGAACTTAAACGAATCGCTTTCGATACGGCTGTTTGAGCAGTTGGAGTAATTCGTTCCCAAACTGGTCGCGGTGCTAGTTGCTCAATCAGCGTGGCGAGTTCGGCTAGTTCAACGGTATCGCTAATACAAGGAATTTCTTGTGGATCAGCCGCCGGAACTTTGTCGATTACCGTCAATCGGGTATCAATGTGAGTCCCGTGTTTGCTGTAGACCTTACCGTTAATGCCAACCGAAAGAACTACGGTTGCTTTCTCCTGCATCTTGATGAAGGTATCGCGCCAAGCATGATTATTTGGTGAGAACCAGT
This sequence comes from Nostoc sp. MS1, assembly GCF_019976755.1. Classification (NCBI taxonomy): domain Bacteria; kingdom Bacillati; phylum Cyanobacteriota; class Cyanophyceae; order Nostocales; family Nostocaceae; genus Nostoc; species Nostoc sp. MS1. The sequence goes on along the minus strand of NZ_AP023442.1, from coordinate 292,549 downwards.
TAGCGGAGATTGTTACCAAGCGTCCGCGATCGCTAAGTCTCTGTAACGCCGAGTTAATATGCCGTGGTGTAGCATCAGGATTGCGACTGTTGACTTTAGGGGATGCAGAGAAAGGTGGATTCATCAGCACAACAGACGGCTGAGTCTTTCCTGCTAGATAGTCGTTGATCTGCTCGGCATTGACGGAGAATAGTGGAACGCCAGGGAACAGTCGCCGGAGAATCTTGCTTCTGTCGCTTGAGATTTCGTTGAGCATCAGACTCGCACCCTGAAGTTTGGCGAACTGAGCTAGAATGCCAGTCCCGGCACTTGGCTCTAATGCTAAATCATCAGTTGTGATTTGTCCGGCAAGGGAAACTAAATAAGCCAAAGCCAGAGGTGTAGAGAACTGTTGAAGCTGCAACTGTTCTTCGCTGCGGCGGGTATGCGTGGGGCAGAGTGATTCGAGCAGTTGCAACTGTTCTAGTGGATTGGTGGATAATCCCAAGTGGCGCAGGTAGAGAATTGACGCAACTTCCACCGCCTCATAAGCGTCCTTCCACAGCCATGCTCCCTCTGCTGCTGTCCCGTGGAAGTGACGGTTCATCTGGGACTGAATTGTTTTTGTGGAGATAGCCCGTTGCTCAATGAGTGATTTGCTCAACTCTTGGGCAACGTTAACTACTGATTGCCCGTAGTCGAGAACTGTTTGCAAGTCAAACAGACTGCCTTGCGTAGCGATAAGGCTGACCATATCTATATATATGTATCAATACATCACTTTCGCTTTGGCGTAGCCGTTGAAAGCAGCTTTGGTTTCTAAGCGAAACCAAAGCAGTCAAATTAAACTCTGCGAAAGTGAGTTAATGCAGATGCAATCACAGCATCTATAACGGTGTTTCTCAATTGATAAGATTCACCAGTGCAGATGGCAAACGCAATCGAAACAAAACTACACCAGCCAAACATCAAAATCCAATGATGGTATTCAGAAAACATAATCGTTGGGTATCTGTTCATGATTATCTTTACGGCTTCTCTACCTATCAAAGCAAAACCGACGAACAGAAGGGAGCAACGCGATTTGGTGAGGTGGGATCAAAAACCAGCGATCGCTAACAACTTTCTTCAGTACTAAAAATATTTCTTATATTAGAAGCCGTATTAATACGTAAGCTATCAACCAATTTCAAGTCTGGTGATGTGTGCAAAAATTTATAAAGGTCAAAAACAAGGTAGGATTCCGGTTAAGTAATCTTTCCAGAGTTTTAACGTCTACCTTTTATGGCAAAAATATAAGTGCAACTCTTGATTTAAACAAGTCAGTTAAAAGTTTTCACTTACAGGTCACAAAACTTTTAGAATTTACAAATATCACAGAGTGGGATGGAAAAAAGCTGAGAGAACGAGAAAAAGAAATTAGAGAACAGGCAATGATTTTAGCAGGTCAATGTATAGCTGTTTTATTATATAATCTTTCCGTATCCCCAAAAATCCTAAACTATTCTGTTAGTCAAACACAGGGATGGAGAAATTTAAATACACAAAAACATGGTTCTAAAAAGCGAAAAATAGTAACAATTGGAAACGTCGAAGTAACTTTAACTTTACCTTATGTACTTGAACGGAATCCCACAAGTAAAGAATCTGATAATCCTCTGCTCAATGAGCCAAAAATAAAAACTTCAAATCAAGGATTTTGTCCGTTTTAAAGTGGCTAGGGATGTCTGAAGGTATTACCCCTCTAGTCTGGTCAATAATCGCAAAATATGGTGCGATCGCTAGTTCTTTCGATGCAGCACGTTCGACGCTAACGGATTGGGGAATAAATGTTAGTTTAAAACGAATCGAACGCCTGACTTACCTTTTTGGTGAAATTGGTATTAATCTACGCCAATCAAAAATATTAAATCTGGAGATGAACCACTTATCTAATAGTAATGTTCTCAAAAGCCAACGAGTTGTAATCGCTGTAGATGGTGGAAGAACTAAAATTAGGTTTAATAAAAAGGTAGACGCAGTAAGAAAACAAACCGTCATGGCTTTGTTGGTGAATGGATGGAGCCAAAGTTACTAACAATTTATGTAGTAAATGAAGAAGGTAAAAAAATTAGGACATCGACAATACCTATTACGAATGATGGCACATATTCAGGTTATAAAGAATTCCTCAAAATTTTAGAGATGTATTTAGTAAATTTGGGTATAAGTGAAGCCAAGCAGGTGTTATTGATTGCTGATGGTGCAGAGTGGATATGGATACACATTCCTCTTTTACTAAAAAAATTAAAATGCCCACTTGAAACTTATCAATTATTAGACTTTTATCACGCAGCATCACATTTACAAGATTTTGCTGATGCCGCTTTTAGTACAGATAATGAGCGTCAATCCTGGTTTAAAAATCTCGGAAAATTTTAAAGAAAGGTCAGGCACTAGATTTAATGAGAAATATGGGTGAATTTATTTCCGAGGCAACAGGAGAGCGCTGTAAAATTATGGTAAGAGAGCGAAATTATATTTTAAAAGCGTATAGAAGGAGGCTTTTAAAATATAACGAAGTTGCAGCTCGAAAATTACCTCTCGGTAGTGGTGCAGTTGAAAGTTTAATTCGTCAAGTTGTTAATTTACGCATGAAAGGAAACAGTAAGTTTTGGTTACAAAATAATGCAGAAATTATGTTACATCTGCGTTGTCAATGGATAGCTAAAAGTTGGGATAATTTTTGTGATTCTATCTTTAATTCTTTTATCAAACCCCAAACTGGTTGATAAATTTTATACTTTAATTCTGCCTTCAATTTATTTTCTGCCGTAATTGATACTAAGTATCAAAGACTTGTTGCAGAGATTTTTGGAAATAATCCTCAAATGACTTGCTAGCAATCTTTTGAGATATCTCATCAAGATGATTTTTCGTGTAAATCAATATTTTATTTGTAAATAAAATCACTATTAAATTAAGTATGATTTTTAGCGATCGCTTGATTTTGATCCGACTTCACAAAATCGCGTTGCTCCCCGAACAGAACTAATTGAACGATATTGATGAAATTCATATTTTGATTTTAGTTAGAAACGACGAGAAATTTTCTTCAAGAGCGATGGCGTAACCGCAAGAGGGTTATTTTTCACGCCGAAGGTGGGCGGAACGCCATCGCTCCGAGCAAGCGTGGTCGGTGCGATGGCTGGCGACTAAGCCGTTATTTTGCGTGATTTGGTAGATTGGCGTTTGGGAGTTGAGGCGGATTTAGAAGACGTGTCAGATTTTGCTTTAGCTTTAGTCCGCTTGGGTTTGGTCGGTTGTACTTTTTGAGCGATCGCTGGTGGGAGTAGTCGGAGAGTAGGGAATGGGATAATAACTGCTGGCACTGAAACAGCATGGTCAGGGGATTGCGGTTGTAGCGTCCAGGGGTCGGGGATTTCCTCAAATGCGACGGCGGGAGTGGAGAGTAGGATTTCCTGCTGAGGGGTAGGCTGTGGTTCTATGGTGGAAACTGTTGGCTGTTCGATAACAGGTGGTTGCCATCCAACAGGAGGTAATGGTACAACCCACAAGCCACCAATGAAATCGAAAATCATCAGCGCGACAAAGCTCATCAAGACTGCTTGAATCATGAGGTTAAGAACTAATTGAGTATCCATGATTAACTCCGAATATTTGTAATGGTTCAATGTGGTGAGGTGTTGCAGTTGGGTTTGAAGCGTTTGGTTGGTCGCTGCAACTCTCACATGCGCTTTGGCGTAGCCATTTCATCTAGTTAACAAAGTGAAAGCGAATGATAGTGCGAATGTCCGTGAGGCGTAGTACTGCAACTCTCACCTTGCTTTGGCATAGCCATAAAAATCCAGTTCACAAAGGTGAGTGATTATGTTTACCCAGACTATTGAAATCTCGTTAGCAAAGGCTAAGATCCAAAAAGTCAATCAATTGAAATAAGTAATGGCAAGCAAAGAAATTCAAGTCAGAGAGTACACAGTTAGAGCGCACCAACGCACAATTCACACTCGCACATTCAACTTTGTGTGTAAGCAGTGTGATCAACCGACAAGCCGAGAAACGTTTGGCCCACGCCCTCTGTATTGTGAAACCTGTCGTCCACCTTCGGCTCCCAAGAAGTCTGCCGCCGCACCGCCGAAGAAGGGCAAGCCGAGGGCTAAGACCTATAAAAGTGGCGTGGATTTTCAGAAATAGTTGTGGGGCGATCTCGCTTACGGCACTCGTAGAGATCGCTACTCAAAATTTGACAAAACAGGGCTATTTTTTGTTTTGCGCCCCTACCACCTTACATTTTGTCAAAGAAGAGGTTTCGTTTTAGCAAGCTTGCTATTCTATCAGGCTTTTGCGGTAAAGTAATTTCAGGCTTTTAGAGAAAAATAGAAGAATGTCCCTCCAGCCAGATAGCGTAGGCATCTACTTACGAGAAATCTCTAAATATCCCATGCTGACTCCAGAGCAAGAGATTATATGCGCTAGGCAAGTACAGCAGATGATGGCAGTACAGCAGCATCAACAACAGAGGCAAGAGCAACTACATCGTCAGTTAACTTTGGCAGAACTAGCTACTGACATGGGGAAAAGCGAAACTGAAGTATCCCAGATTCTGCGGTTAGGGCAGAAGGCTAAAGAAAAGATGATTGCGGCTAATCTGCGACTAGTAGTAGCGATCGCTAAAAAGTATCGTTGGAGTCAACTAGAATTTCTAGATTTAGTACAAGAAGGTTCTATTGGGTTGCAAAAAGCAGTCGAGAGATTTGACCCAAACCGAGGGTACAAGTTTTCGACCTGCGCTTACTGGTGGATTCGACAAGAAATTACAAAGGCGATCGCTAACAAGTCCACTACCATAAGAACACCAAGTCACATGAATGACCGATTGATTAAACTCAAAAAAGTACAACGAGAAAGAGCGAGAATGCTGGGGCGATATCCCACAATTGCAGAAATAGCAGAATTTGCCGAACTTCGCCCAGACCAAGTAAAAGAATGTTTAATTGCATTTCGCCAGCCTCTGTCCTTAGATACACCAATGGGGCAAGAAGATGAAGTTGATTTTTGGGAAATTCTACCTAGCGATGTTGCTTCCCCAGATGAATATCTAGACGAAGGATTGATGCGGCAAGATTTGGCAAATTGTTTGCTCACACTTAAACCACTGCAAAGACAGGTGCTGATGTTGCGCTTTGGTTTGGGGAGTGTTGACAAGCTCTCTACTAAACAAATTGCCGCAAGACTCAACATAAAACAAGCAAAAGTTGGGACGACTCAAAAACAGGCGATAAAAGTTTTGCATCGCAAGCAGCCGCAGATGCGAGAGTATTTAGCTTGATGGTTGTCTTCTATATTGTGAGCAATGCCGTCCTTCTCAGGCTTCCAAGAAGTCTGCTACCGTGTGTGTTAAAAAGGCTAAACCTAGACCATTGATTTATAAAAGTGATGGGTGAACTGGACTACAGTAGTAATAATGAACTAATAAAGTAAGTTCATCCATGTTCTCATAATGGATTTATTTGACCAAAATTTAATCAACCAAATTCAAACCCAAGCACCGTTAGCCGCACGAATGCGTCCACGAACACTGGATGAGTTTGTTGGGCAAGAGCATATTATTGGCCCTGGTAGGCTGTTACGACGAGCAATCAGCTTAGATCAGCTATCATCACTGATTTTCTACGGGCCGCCAGGAACGGGAAAAACGACTCTAGCTCGTGTGATAGCCAATACAACTCGCGCTCATTTTCTGGCAATAAATGCCGTTCTCTCAGGTGTCAAAGAAATTAGAGCCGCGATTGACACAGCGCAAGAACAACGTAAATTTCATAATCAACGAACTATTCTGTTTGTGGATGAGGTTCATCGTTTTAATAAATCACAGCAGGATGCTTTGTTGCCTTGGGTAGAGAATGGGACAGTAACATTAATAGGCGCGACTACAGAAAATCCTTACTTTGAAGTTAATAAGGCTTTGGTGAGCCGCTCACGGATTTTTCAACTCAAACCACTCAATGACGAGGATTTGTACAAAGTTGTAAATCAAACCCTAACTGATGAACAAAGAGGTTATGGCCAGTTAAAAGTACAAATTGATGATGAAGCGTTAAAGCATTTAGTAAATGTTGCTAACGGAGATGCGCGTTCACTACTAAATGCGTTGGAATTAGCAGTGGAAACTACACCACCTGATGAAACTGGAATAATTCACATCAATTTAGCAGTAGCAGAAGAGTCAATACAGCAACGCGCAGTTTTATACGATAAGGAAGGAGATGTTCATTTCGATACAATAAGTGCGTTTATCAAAAGTTTGCGTGGTTCAGATCCTGATGCGGCATTATATTGGCTGGCAAAAATGGTTTATGCAGGAGAAGACCCACGATTTATCTTCCGGCGAATGCTAATTCTAGCGAGTGAGGATGTAGGATTGGCTGACCCAAATGCTGTAGTCGTGGTAAATGCGTGTAATGAAGCCTTTGACCGAGTGGGAATGCCAGAAGGGCGTTATCATTTGGCACAAGCAGCGCTGTACTTAGCGACAGCATCAAAGTCAAACAGTGTAATGGGATTTTTTGATGCGTTGGCAGCGATTGAGCAAGAAAAAGAGGCAGAAGTTCCTAACAATTTGAGAGATGCGAACCGAGATAAAAAAGGTTTTGGGCATGGGGCTGGTTATCTTTATCCTCATGCTTATCGAGATCACTGGGTAGCACAGCAATATTTACCCGCCAGCTTACAAGGGCAAGTATTCTATCAACCTTCACTACAAGGACGAGAACGAGAAATCAGTACCGAAGTGTCTCGTCGTCGAGAAGCTCAACTGGCTGCATTAGTTGAAGGGAGCGCGGTTGCTCCTCTAGAGATATTAACTTACGCTACTACTGACCGAGCTAGTGAACGTTGGTTGCAAAGGACGCTTTCTCAAGTAGGTACACAGTTAGCCACAGTGCGCGATCGCATTTTTGACTTAGCACAATTGCAACGCCACCATGTGGTACTGGATCTCAATGCCGGAAGTGGTTTACTAACTTGGGAAGCGCTAAGGCAAACTCCTGAAGGTGGAGTTTATGCCTGTGTTCGCACCAGCAAAGATGCTAATGCGCTATCCCAACAGGCAGCGTCCCTCAAAGAACTAATACGTCCACAAATTTTACAAGCCTCTCTCTCTGATTTAGTTGAGGTTATAACTCAGCAAGCTGCAAATGTACAATTTGATTGTATTATTGGACGCAATGTTTTAGTTTCTGAACTTGATAAGTTAAGTGCCGTTCAAGAGATAGCAAAAATACTACCTCAAACAGGAAAGCTTGTATTTGCAGAGACTGTACCGCGTTACACTCAAAGGTTTTATCGTTTACTAGAGGCTCACCTAGTAGATAGCAAGTTATACAAACGCTTAATATCGGCAGAAGAAGCAATTTATGATGACGGCTCCGACCCCATGCTCAATTGGGATATGGATGACTTGCGTGATGTTTTTAAATTAGCCGGGCTAGAGGCAGATGTAATTGTTGAACCAAATTCAACGCAAATGCACATTAGTAGCCATTTTCTGGAACGTTTGTTTACAGATAGCAGTAATCGACCAAGTTATGCACAACGCCTTCGACGAAATTTAACACCAGAGGAATTAGAAAAGCTCAAGGGGATATTTACACAGTATTTCCTTAATCAAACAATTCTTTGGGAAAGTACTATCGCTTTTATTCGAGTAAACAGAGATTGAATAACAGTGTTACGCCTAACAATGATGTAAATTTTCAAAAGAAATTTCGGCGATCACTGTGTGCTGCTGTGCTGAATAAATTGCTTCTGGTTACTTACACCAGAAGCATTGATTATGTTTTTTACTAATCAGTTGATACTTTCATTCAAGAACTTGATGTGATCGAGCCACAAACTCCAAAAGATTGTTAAACCAGGAGACAAAGTTAAAATAATTTAGTACATCTGTTCTGTAAGGTCTTCAATTTATCTTAAAAGATGAGACAAGGCGAGAAATATTAATTATTGCTACAACTGCTCAGTCTGTTTGCATAAGTTCATTTAATTGAACTAAAAGTTTTTCTAATTTTGTCTTTTTCTTTGGGTCTTCCCAAATTTTTGACTGTCTAAATCGTCGTAAAGTATCATCTGCAAGTTCTTTAAGTGATACTGAATCTTCTTGCACAGCTAACTGCGATTTAGACTGTTGCTCAAGTTCTTTGATTTTGCTTTTGATTTGGCTTAATGTCCAACTAGAGGTGATTGCATCTGAAAGTAATTGTCTCCTAGCATCCTCATTCTGAACTTTGGCAATTGCTTTAGCTTTACTAGGCTCCAACTTTCCCTGGCGTAAAACCTCTAAAATCTCGTTAGGCAGATTTAGTAACGGAAGCCGATTACTGATAAATGAATCTATTTTTATATTGCCAAGCGATGTTAAAACCTCTTGTACTGCTTGAATTACATCATTGCCAATAACGTTATTGGCAGAACTCCTTCCTCTTTGCTGATTTTGAATATGATGTAACAGGGGCGGAATTTCCGATATCTTGAGCTTCAATTTGAGAGCTAAAAGACGTAATACTCCATCTGTTTCTTCTAAATCAGTTAATTCTGAGCGTGCAAAATTTTCAATCAGTGCAATTTCTAAAGCTTCTTCATCATTAAGTTGACGAACAACTACAGGAACCTCAACTAGTTCAAGTATCTGAGCTGCTCGATAACGTTTTGCTCCTGCTACTACTTCATGTTTGTCACTTCCAGAAATAGAACGAACTAATAGTGGTTCAAGAATGCCATTGTTTCTAGCACTAGCGACTATTTTATCTACTTCTTTTGGGTCAATGTAGTATCGCAGTTCCTGTTTAGGTAGCACGATTAAACTTATAGGCATGGTAGCCGTCGTTTGGTTGGTTTCGTTTCTAAAAATGAAATCTTCAACTAATCTCCTATCCCTTGCCATTTGTCATCACTCCTAAAGCTTCGGTAAAAAGTGTTTCAAAATCTTTAGAGGCGCGTTTAGCCGTCGCCCCATTTAATCCCCAAACAGTGGTTCCTTGCCCTGGAGCATCAGCTATTACCTGAAGGTCAAATATCATTGTCTTTAGTAAGGGAAAACCAGTATTTTTCTCCGATAATGCTCTTTGAGCATCCTTTAATAAGACAGTTCCTTTCTTAGCTTGATTTAAAAATAAACCTACGTAGGGCATCCCACCTCTCATCTCTCTAGCTTGACGTAAAATCCTTAACATCTTTGAGGTACTGTGCATATCTAACCCAGCAGGTTTACACGGGATGAGAGCTAAATCACATCTGGCTAGAATTGCTTTTGTTGTCTCGCTGAGGCTTCCCGGCCCATCTACAACAACAGCATTATACTGTTGTGCTAAAAATGGTAATTCATCAAACAAATCATCCGGGTCGATCATCGTTTTGCAAGGCAGTTCTAAATCTTTCATCCAATTGGTACTGCTTTGCTGTGCATCTGCATCGACTACAATTACTGAACCACGCTGGCTTAACCAATAAGCTAAATGCCCAGATATTGTGGTCTTTCCTGCTCCTCCTTTTTGATTCGTCAATCCAATAATCATAATTTTTTAATGGGTTTTATCTTTATTCACCTTCCTTGATGCAACAGTATAAGTGCTTTTTTGCTCTATAGGTAGGGCGACTCCAATGAGAATGCCATCAATTTATCTGTTTAATTAAGACTGCACTAGTCACAAAAGCGATAGCTAGGCTTTTTCCTACAAATGACCTGATGAGTTTCTGTAAGTGATTTCTTGTGCGGCTCAGTTAAGAAATCATCTAGTAGATGAGTTTTTAACATGAGTCACCTTTTGCGATTTTTGTGAAAAAAGCATATCTAATTTTAGATTGGATAGAAAATTTTATGGGGTACATATAGGGGCTAAATATACACTAAATATAATTAAAAGCTTTTTCATTCAATTTGTTACCCATATAGGCTATATTTAGTGTGCTTTAAGGGCATCTTTACTAATATTAGAATTTGTATCGTATTTAACATTCATGACCAGTATTCACGGTTTACAAAAAATCTTCCCCGCAGGTTTTGACAATGGCTATGGAAATCTGAAACTTCTGGTTGAGGGCTTTGATGTCGTCCGCATCCCCAGCTATATCTCTACAGCCGACATGGAAGATGTACCAGGAAGAGTTGAGTTTGAAGGCAAGGCTTACACTGTTGGCGAATCAGCTTTCCGTGCTGGAACACATTTTGAACGCAACACCGACAGCAACGAAAACAAAGTCAAGAATGCACTGACGACTTTGCTGGGAGCATTAGCACATCTGCCACACCGCAAAGCATGGCATTTGAAGATGGTGGTCAGCTTACACGATGTTGGTCTAGCAGAAGAATTGAAACAAATACTTAATGGAGAATATCAGCCGATACTAGCGGGTAAACCATCCGAGGTTAAGGTGGAAGTGCTGAAGGTGATACCTGAAGGAATGGGAGCATTATTCGGACAGCCACTACCCAAAAAGTTAACTGTACTGGACTTTGGCAACGGTACAACTTTGTTTTCGCGTTACAACCAAGGAAAGCGGGAAGTACATACCCCCTACCCAACAGGAGTAGAAGTTCTCATTGACGATATTGCCCAAAAGATGAAGCATCTCAATGGGGGTAAGGTAGGAGATCCAGCCAAGATTCGCTACTGCTTGGAGATGGGGCATACCAAGTATAGTCGTGATATCGACATTAAAGAGATTTACATCTCATGTTTGAAAGACTGGTACGAAAAATATTTAAAGAAGGCTGTGAATCTGGCACTTGATGCCAAGCACTCTGGAGATGAACTCTGGGCAATAGGTGGTGGTTGTCTGTTACCGGGATTTACAAAGCTGCTAGAGAAAAACGGTTTCAAAGTTTTGGACAATCCGGTAGAGGCCAATGCCGTAGGGCTTCTAGAAATGGCGAAAACCATTGCCAGCAAGAACTAGTAAGCCCAGTGTGAGGAAAGACAATGCTTGATGATCATGACAAAGCACCAGAGAGAGTTCGCATCCGAGACAGCTACCGCAAACGTATATTTCTTGAATCGCAAAACCTGGACAAAAGTTACTTGGAAACGCTGTACTTCATTATTGATTGCTACTTTGCCTTAAAGAAAGGCGCATTTCCTATGCAACTAGGAGGCGTACAAACACAAGTTTCCTCCCATCTAACGCTCAACCAACACCAACCACAAGTGCAACAGCCAGAACCAGAGCCAGTTAACGTGACACCCCAAACACCAGAAAAACCCGATGAAGATATATTTACACTGGATTTTGATTTGTGAGTGATGGTCAGGCTAGTTGGTGGGTAATGTGTGGTAAAAGCTAGTGTCTGCACGATGGGATTATGCCAGCCAGGAGCGATCGCTACGTCTATACTGATGCGATGGGCTTACGCCTCGCCTTCTTGCGATGGCATAACCGCCCAGCGTAGCTGATCGCCGACAGTAGCAGAATCTTTCTGCCGTCCCGGTCATTGCGTGAGTCGCACCAAGCCCTTACAAGTCGGGGCATTATTTTGAATCAATCTCTGTGTTAAGTACGACAGCAATTTGAAATATTTTAGGTCAAAACCATGACACAAAACGGCGGCTCTAACAGACTAGAACGACTCGAAGCAATGCTGACAAATCATGCCGAAATGTTAAATCAGCTAACCCCTCTGATAGCGCAAGTGGCACAAATTGCAACTACTACATCAGAAACATTGAGCCGTCACAATGAAGTGCTGACACAGCTTGAGGAACAAACTCGGCAAAATGCCATACAGCAAGCCACTAATACTCAAGCTCTCGCCCAGTTAACCGAAGATGTTGCCAGTTTGGCTGATGTGGTAACAAATGCGATAGAAATTCTTGAGAGTGATCGGGAAGCTTTCAGAGAAGAAATCCGGCGTATTTGGGAATATCTTTTAAAGTCAAACGGTCATGGTGGCGTATAGGTGCTGGGGTGCGATCTAAAGTGGTACGTTCGCCTGAAGGCAGGGCAGAGCATCGTTGCATCTACTTTTTTAGTTTCTACCTGTAGACATTGGTGTACAAATGTTGTGATAAATAAAAAACCCTTTCTTTGAGTAGAAGTTATTAACAGTAGTGGCAGTTATCCTAAAAAGAAATACTCGCTTATAAAAGATGAAGCTTTAGGTATTGCAACGATTCCCAATTCATTGCCTTATCACTGTAAGAATTTGCGGTTTGGAAAATAAAAAATCAACAGCGAAAGCGAGTATAAGGGTACAAACTACGCTAAGTAGGTAACAGTCATGAGTTGGCTAAAAAGAGTTTGTGAAGAAGAAACTATCAGCTTAATAAAGACAATGGACTCTGGGCAATCGGAAACGTGCATGAGTCCTGGGCTGACTGGTGAGTACGATCTCTCACGGCGCGAGAAGGCAGGAGAGCGTCAACCTCCTCCACCTCCTGAATATATGGGGCTTGAGGGTGAATACGATCAACTCGGTTTAGCTAAACGTGTAGCTGAAGCTTTCGAGCAAGCACCACATATCAATGAAATTGAAACTCTACAAATTGGTCAAGATGGTAGCACTATTGTCCTCAAGGGTTCTGTGCCAAGCCAGGAAATCCTAAATCATCTCGAAGATATAGCTGCCAAAGTAGATGGCACTAAGCAAGTTGACACGACCCAGGTTACGATTGCCGCCTCCTCAGCTTAGACGGTGCGTGTTGCCTTAATCCTTAGCTGAATGCCATAAATTCGGTGCTTTCACCCCAATGTCGTCAAACCCTCAAAAAACGACATGGGCTAGGCGATCGCAGTTTCCCCCCAGCCGCCCCAACTTCCTTGCTCGACCGAGCAAGGAAGTTGCACGTAAGCTATTGCCCCGTCCCCGCACCGCAAGAGTTGAGCCGTGTTGCGACAACGAGTTCGTCTTTCAACACGGCTCATCGACTTGTTAGCTGGCTGACAACCGTTAACCAATTCAAAAATCACGATAGAAACTCTAGAACTAGCTGATTAAATTTTTGTGGATGCTCAATCGGACTCCAATGACCGCACTCCTCAATAATCTCCAACTGAGCATGAGAAATAATCTTAACGGCATTCTGAGCATGGGTTACAGGAACCATCGGATCTTGTCTGCCCCAAATAATTAGGGTCGGAGCCTCGATAGTATGCAATCTGTCAGCAATTGACTGATAGAATTGCCCCCAGATATTAAAATTTGAACGACCTAGATTTAATGTTGCTTCTGCTGCTCCTGGAAGCGTTGCCATTTGATAAAACTCTTCGACAATTTCATCAGTGATTAGTTTTGAGTCGTACACTGCCTGTTTACACAACATCGCTACACCTGATTTGCTTGGTGAACTAAACAACTTAGCTAAACCAGGAATTGTGGTAACTCGAAGCAGAAAATTAAGTTCTTTCCCTAGACCCGCACTGCCAACCAGAATTAGTCGCTCAACTAATTGTGGGAAGTTCAACGTTAAAGTGAGTGCTACTCCACCGCCCGCAGAAGTTCCAATCAAATTTGCCTTGGGTATCTCTAAAACCTTCATAAAATCTCGCGTGAACTGAGCCATGAAGTCAAAGGTGTAATGAGCAGCATCGGGTTTATCGGAACGACCTGCACCCACCATATCAAACGCATAAACGCGATGATGTTTGGCTAATTCAAGGATATTGTACTTCCACAACTCAATGTAGCCGCCACCACCATGAAGCAAAATGACCGTGCTGCCTTTTTCTCCCGCTTGCCAATATCGGATATTTACAGAGCCGACTTTGACATACTGATCTTGCAATTGTTCAGCTTGATTCATCTCAACCTTACCAAACTGTAACTTAGACTTCAAATTTCAACTTTTAGCGATCTCTTCAAAATTATCTTAGGCTCAAACATGGGGTCATCGTGCCAAAACGGGAAAACTGTACGTTAAGGAATATATCCTTACCGCCAAATCGTTATTATAACTGGGTTATAGCCTCAGTCCCCTGAAAATTTTCAATTATGGATCTAAATCAGGCTCCAAAACCAACTTGCCCATAAACGATGCTTGGATGCTGTGAATTTGGGTACGGTAGAATCAACTTTTCAGACTACTCCATGTCAAGAACTTGTCCATAAATGATTGTTATCTTGAGGTAAATGGCTACAGCATAGATTCAGTAAGTAATTCAACCTTGTTTATGCTTTCTACAAAGTACAGAAATTTTACATTTTGTGACGGATATTTCGGTAACAGCCAGTTTTATTGATTTGGTTAGTTTTGTAGAAAGGCTGCATGATAAATTTCTACTAAGTTTGAAAATACTGTGTTTTGTTGTTGTTGTTTACTTTGTAGAAAGTAAAAATACACCCCAAGATAATGGTTATTTTTGGACATGATCAACGCCGCTTCAGAGCTTCAAACCTTAAAAATCATAAATTTTTCAATATACAAGCGTACAATTTTCCCCTTTTGGCACGATGACCCCTTTTTCCCCATTATCCATTACCCATTCCTACTGGGGTTTAAGTTGCTGGATGATAAAAACCTGTTTCTTCGTTAAATTCCCACCCCATGCTCGAACTATCCTTGCCCTTGCACCATGCCACAAAAAGCGGTGGTGGCAACTTTACTGTCTGTTCACGCAGAGTTTCCACGTTAACACCAAGGCGAGAAGCCAAACCAACTTCTGTTAAGGGCTTCATCCGGGGAGTAGAAGCTTGAGCATATGAGCTTCTACCATATGATTTACCGCGCTGCTTCGGTTGATTGTTCAGGTAGATTTGAATTTTTCTAATCGCATCAGCCAACTGTTCTATACGGGAGGCCATTGATTCAAATTTTTGCTCTAATTCATTCTGTTGAGGATGAGATTGTATTTCGATACTAGTTGACTTATTTTCAATTTGAGTTTCAATCTCGTCAAGTCGAGAGTAAATGGTTGATATCGCTTCTGAATCACCATTACTGGGATTGTCAGTTAGATTGTGGCGTAAGTATTCCTCAACAATCTCTTTTATCCTAGAGTCCAGCCCGTTGTTATCCAAATCATGATGAGCAACTTGATCAAGGTTATCAAAGGAACCGTCAAGGTACAACTGGATAAAACGAGTCAGTGTCGCTGTGGCTGTTGTTCCCTGAGACTGACAGCGAAGAATAAAACGCTCCCACATCTTTTGGTCGCAGTTGAAAGATGCTAATTTCTTCCCCTTGCCAGTGTTGCTCATGTCGTTTGTCTAGGTAGCTTTTGGCTTACTAATAAAAGCTCTTAAGTTACTTACCTTTATAGCCACCTTGACAATATCATTATCTGTAGAGCAATTGTAATATCAGGCGATGGCGCAAGCGCTCATAGCGTAGCTGATCGCTTTATTAGCGGGCGGTTCCGCAATCGCCTACAAAATTCGCCCTCAATACCAGTAAACGCAGCAAACAATTCTTCACCTTTCACACGGTTTTCTTTTTAGGCTTGGGTTTTGGGCTATCACCCTGAGCTGGAGTATTTTTGTTTTGTTGTCGTTTTTGCTTGCTTACCTGTACTTTATCTCCCTTACGAGCGCTCAGAAACCGAGGAGCATTTTCACTAGGTAAACCCAACATTGATTCAAAATGAAACACATTCTCTTGCGGTGAAAATTTGGCTTTCACTTGCACAAAATATCTTTTACCTTGTTCTTCTTTTGGCAAATTAGGGTTAAATCGAAAGGGAGGAACCACTGGTTCATGCCAAATTACAGGCAGGTGTGCTGCTTTCATAAAATTTACTCTCTGCTCAGAATCGGCTGATTTTATATAATCAAGTCGTTCTTGATTCAGATTTTTAAATATACTAATACAGGGAACTTTCGACACTCTAATAAACTGCCATAGTCCTAAGAGCTTAAATTCTAAATCTTGGCACTCTGAAAACATCCCTTTGTCAGAATTTTCTGATTTAAAATTAACTAATTCAAAATCAATGATGTGTGGCTGTTGGCGACGAGGAAAGTGCGTTGCTTTAGGATATACCATTAATGTTTGAAATGTCGTGCCTGTATTCTTCATCCGATATTTCAAAGCGGTGAATAGTTGATGATTCTTGCGCTGGCATCTTAACTTGTACTCGCGCCCTTGAATGGTGATGGTAGCCAGCAAATTACCTGTGATGTTAACCTCTCCACTGATCACACCGATCGCTTGGAAAAAATTACTATTCTCTGATTTTTGGCTAGACTGTTCTTGGCTGTTGTGAGTTTGAGTGTCGATAGATTGCATCTGATCAGTCATGGGTTTTTATTTCAGTGTAGCGTCGGTAATATGTGAAGCACGATGACATCTTTATCAAACTCCAGAACCATCTTTCATCACCCAAATTTTGTCATTATCATAAAATTCCCCCCGTTGTTCTAGTGTAAACCCACCGAGCAGCAAACCCAGCCACACCTCCACCATCGGCATTTTCAACTTGCGTTGCAGTTTCGGCAGAGGAATTTCATCTTTTACCTGCACCAGATATTGAGCGATCGCACTCCGCCACTTATCAACATCCTCATCCCCTGCAAGACGATGCACGTCCTCTACAGTCTGAATCTCCAGCATCGCCAGCACATTCTCTTTCTCCACAGGTGCGGCTACTGAATCATCTCTAGTAATAGGATGAGTGAACTGATGCGGCCCATGTGGTCTAAAGCTTTGCGTTGGTGGTTCTTCGATTAAGTCATCCAAGTCAAGCTGCATGGTTGTTCTCACCAAACCAGCAAAGATATCTGTGCTGATGACTGGCCCATCAGTATCCGTTTGTGCGCGGACATCCTCTAACAACAATTGGGCGCGGGTTTTGAGGATATCCGCGATTTGGGAGAAAGCGGCGGCGGCGATCGCTAATTGTGCTTCTACTGATAAATCCTCTAACTCAGTGTCTAAACATGACCACACCGCAGCGAGTGAAGAGGTGGGTGGCGCTTCGGATATTTCATCAAGAATGTCCCAGATTGTCATCTGTCGGTATGCGGTCATACTTGGGGGTGCAATGGGCAGGGTCTTACTGGGCAGTGAGTAGGACTGATTTCAAACAATTCTTTATATTGGTAAAGCGTAACATTATATCTCACCGTTCGCGTAATAGAATTTGACTTACGAGGAATTATCCACAAGATTGCTATAAATATCAGGTGAAAGCCCAAGTAAACTAATGATTTCCTGCTGTAGAGGGTTTAAAGGAGGAACATAACCAAAACGCTGACCACGGGCTTCAATAATCGTCAAAGTGATATTAGAAAAAGCACGTAACAACCGTTCAGCAGTAGGTTGGGCAGTTCGTTTGTTTGGATGTTCGGGATAAAGTCCAGCAAGAGAGTTGACTGACTGTACAGTCAGTTGTCGTCTGACAACAAACTCAATGATTGTCAGCAAACGGAGGGCGAGACTCAGTAAATTAATCAGACCTGTAACTTGGTCATCACGTTGCACAAACATTGGGGCAATCGAAAGTGACGCACCCTTAAGGCGATGAAAACCACGTTCAGCAATCCATTCGTC
Organism: Nostoc sp. MS1; assembly: GCF_019976755.1. NCBI lineage: Bacteria > Bacillati > Cyanobacteriota > Cyanophyceae > Nostocales > Nostocaceae > Nostoc > Nostoc sp. MS1. The sequence continues at coordinate 275,093 of NZ_AP023442.1, read as the reverse complement.
TCTATAAGTCAGAACACCTTGTTCGAGAGATAAGTGACTCTTTGGAGCATTGCTGACAAAAGCCCTCCAGCCAAAAGTTTTTGAGCTTGGGCAATAGCACTTTCATTGCGGATAACGGTCTGGATTTGATACCTAATTTTGTGTGTAATTTGCTTGGGGCGGGATGTGGGACGACCTCGACCAATGTAGGTTTGTTCAACAGTTTCCTGGCACTCATAATCGAAACTCAGTAAGCCTTCGACTCGATGAAGGCGCAGAATTTGTGTTGCTTTTTGTAATAAAACCTGTAGGTCGTTGATTTGTCGTTTACCGCGACCTTTTTGTGGAGTTAACGCCATCAACTTCTGCTGTGCGTTGTGAAGTCGTGTCTCTAATCCTTGAATTTGTTGTTTTGCAAGTGTCTGTGAATGAATCACAAACACCCTTTCTTGCCAGCATAGTAATGGCAATTGTTCATCAACCACCTCGACATGACGACACACCTCATAGCCAGTGGCGATAGTAGTTTCAAGGACATCTAAGTCTTGGCTGGTTTCACTGTTGTGATGAACACTGGTTCGCTTGATATCCACAAGTGGAAATTTACCAGCAACAGCATCATCTATCCAGCCAGCAAGAAGTTCTGGAGTTTTACCAACTAAGGATAATGGGCATAGGTAGTAATCTCCCTGAATATGTATGTTGCAGCGTGTTGATAGTGAACTCATTTTACAGTCACCAACAAACAACAACCCTTTTTTGTTCAACGTGGCAGCAATTTGTTGGTAGGCGGGAATGTACAACCCATCATCTGCTTGTTCTCCAGATACCACCTGGGTGACAAGGGGCATCCCCAATGGGTCAATCATCCCCATCATTAGTTTTACCTGTGGCAGGTTCGGGTCATCCTTGCTGTGTCCAAATTGGAATAAACCTGACTCGCTGATTAAATGGTGTCCACTGATTGTTGTTGCATCTAAACGTACTTGCTCCACCCCTAATTCATAGGCTCGGATGGTGTTTTGCGTGAGAAACCGTTCTATTTGTGACCAAGTTTCGGGCTTGCTTAATCGCTTCAACAGTATTCCTAAACGGTCATCGGTAAAGTCTGTTTCTCTAATTTTGATTGAGCATACTTGCTCTATGGTGTAGCGTCTTTGTTCTACCCATTCTCGAACACGTACTTTTCGGTGGTCGCCCTGTGAGATGATATATGATAACCAAATGCAAGCTACCCATCCCCAATCCAGTCCTTCTTGTTTCCAGTGACGTGGCAGATGTTGGTTGAGGATTTCTGGTAGTCCCATTTTTTTCATCACCTCTAGCAGCAGAACAATATCGTCGATTCGTTCTGAGATTATTTGTTGGGGTAAATGTGCCATTTCTCACACTTACCATTAAACCGTTACACCCTACACAACTTTCTGGCACAAGGGATGCCGACAATGATCTCCTGCTTAGATACTCTCCCTTATTTCATCTATTTCACCAAACTCATCCTCGATTGCGCGAACGGTGAGTTATATTCTTTAGCAAACGCCTGTAACACCTTGTCAGTGTACGCCCGGATTTTCCCAGCCGTCAGTCCAAAACAGTGAATCGGCTCTAGGCGGCATATTGGTTTTGCCCCAGCCACAACTCAGCACCCAAGGCGTGTAAGGGTTTATCGCCAGGGTCTTTGTACAAGTACAACACGGCGAAATATGTTTCTGGTGGTGCAATAGCGATCGCCTCAATTTGTGCCGAATCATCTTTAGTTCTGTTGCGGTAGAACGAACGGCGATTGTGACAGACTTTCGGATTCCAGCAGCGATCGCCTTCTGCCCATGCAGCACTTTTGCTTTTGAGGTTGGTAGCTTCGCACATAGTTGGCATTTGGGGTCTAACGGCTTGGGCATCTGTGGTTTTCTCCCTTGCCTTTAGTTACTCAATATACCAACCAAAATTTCTATTAATTCTGGTAATTCTTCTGGTACTCGATATAACTTCAAATCTTCTGTTATCTGTTTTTCTTGACGATTATATCTAGCAAAACGCCAATCTTCACCAGTGGTTACTGCTCCATAAAGAATCGGTTTATCCAAATCTATCCACTCAGATAAAGCTATCAATTCTACTGCTAATTGTGTAAATCCTCTGCTTAAATCCGCCTGTTTTGCTTCAATCACTAACAAGCCTTTACCTTTATCAATGTAATAATCTAGGTTGCCCTTTAATTGATCACTCACATTAATTGCATACTCAATACTCAACTGGGTTTGTGCTATTTCACATACTTCCAATAATATTGGTGCAATAATTGCTTGTTTACGCGCATCTTCACTGAGTAGCTTGACTCGTCTAAGATTGCGTTCAATTAGCTGCTGCAATTGCTGGGTCTGCTTATCTAAAGATTCTGTTTTTGGTAATTGCAAACGCTCACGTCCATAACTACAACCCAATTCAGCCAGTATATCTTCTGGAGAAAATGGCAAGTCAAAATACTTACTGAATGTATAACTCTGTCCTGGTTGAATGATTCTTGGACGACTCATAATTTCAAGGATAACAAGTTAGTTGCTCTTTCATTTTTGCTTACGACTCCTTTTCTGGCTCCTCCCCTATTGCACGATAATAAGCAGCGATCGCCGCCTCTTGCTCACTACGCAAAGTATAACGCCGGAACGCCTTCTCGCTTTGATGCCCGGTCAATTTCCGCGCATGGCTGGGGTCAACGCCCAACAGCAATAAGTCTGTGGCGTATGTATGACGGAACTGGTGGGGGTGTAAATCTTCAATGCCAGCTAGTTCACCAATTTTTTCTACCGCAAAATAAATGCCATGATAGCTCAAGCGATCGCCTTTGTATGAAGCATGGTGTGAAATCATCAACGGAGTGAGGCTATTGAGTTCTTTACCCTGTTCGCTGCGCGATCGCAAATATTCTTCCAGGACTTCACGGCTTTCTTTTCGCAATGGTACTAATCGTGGTTCATTCGTTTTAGTATCAGGCAAGAACAGCAGCTTGCCATCAAAAGAACCAACATTTAGCTGTACAATTTCTCCGGCGCGGAGTCCGTGACTAAGTATGTGGACAAGTGCTGTATCGCGCCCTTTTGTCTCTCCCAACAATTCTAAAGCTGACCACACTCGCTCCATCTGTTCATCAGTTAAACTTTGGGCTGGTGGCAGTGGTACTTTTTCTAGCTTTATCCCCAGTGTGGGATTAGTAGCGATTATATCTGGATACGTGTAGCACATCCAATTAAAAAAGCTTTTGAGTGCAGCAACCCCCGCATTGATACTCGCTTTTGACAGGGGTTTTCCTGCATCAGTTTTCACTTCATCCCGCAGATATTCCTTGTACAGTCCCAGGTGACGTGGGCGTAGTTCGTGATAGTGCAGTTGCGTCCATCCCAAGAATCGCTTTAGTTCGCGTTCGTACAATTTCCGACTATTAGGTGCGAGGTTGGTGCTACGAAGAAACTCCAGCACCTTGATCCAGCGTATATCTGTGGGTAAAGATATTTTTCTTTCCCTGCTTCTAGATTTTCCTTCTACAGTTGATGGCGCTTGATCCTGAATGTGGATCAACTTGATTGGCGGTAGGTTGTCAAGCTGAGGATTGTTTACCATGTCAAGTGCGATCGCCCTTTGTTGCACTGTGGAACTAATACCCAAGCATTGTACGTGACTGAAGGTAAAATCTGTTTACCTCATCGCCAAAATGCTGATAAATCTTGATGTTCACCCGAACTGTTAGAAATATTTACAAAGTTTGGTTAAGTTAACTGTCCGTATTAAGCCGCCATAATCGGACAGTTCATCGGTGGAGAATAATCAGTTAATTTGGTATTTTCAGGTTTTAGAGGTAGAGCAAAAGTTTATCCCTTGATAATAGTAATAGATTTAAAAAAGTTCTGAGCTATTTACTGATGATAATGAGCATAAGTAAGAAATAGTAATAATAAAGATTTTGATGAACAAGCCAAAATGTTTAATTAATAAGATTTGTAGGAGCAAATTCTGTGCATTGCTGTTGCACGGTTGTGCCTACCAGAGAGACAACTGAGAACACGGAAATTGGGACACATTGTAAAGTACGGATGTTAGTGGGAATTACTCACTGATCTAATTGCTCCAGTTTCCACGGCTGCTGTCTCCACCCTAATCTCCGTCTTGCTTCGGAAGTATTTACTCTTGGCATATGGATTTCTACAAGCTCTACGGTTTCTCGAACTAATGCTTCAAGTTCATTGACACAAAAAGAAGCTGGGTGACGAAACAAGCCTTCGAGACGAGAGGCAAGATTAACAGGAGCAATCTTCATTTGCTCAATAAATCTGCTCATCCGCTTGAATTGAAAAGTTGAGTAATACAAGCGATTCAATCCAGACAGTACACCTAGAAGATTTTGTGCTAATTCAACCAGGATTTGGTAGTACCAGAGTGTCGTATCCCTATTTGCCAGCTTGGACTGTATTCCCCAAATTGGAAAAAACTTGAGATAATGCTCGACCATCTTTTGTGCGAGTCCATCTGGATAATTCGCAATTTTAGCTTTCCACTGCTCAATGAGTGTTTCGCCATACAATGGGATTGCGACCAGTGTCCCTGACATCCCTTTGATGATCGGAGATTGAATATCAAACTCCTCCAAGACAGATGAAATTTCTTTTTCCCATTGTGCGATCGTCGCATGAGCAAACTGACATTCAACTCCGTTGACAAAGAAAGTTTCACCAAATGCACCCTGTTTTGGATCGCCCAAAATTTCGATTAACTCTGCACCATGATTTTGCTGACGACAGAGGAGCAACTCTTGTAAAGATGGCAACTCATCATAATACAGCATCACATCGCAATCGGAGTATTCATCACACAACCCTTCTGCAACCGAGCCTGTAACCATTACAGCTTTTGTTTTTGGGTAAGCGATATACGGTTTGATATTGCGTTTTATTAATTCCAACAAGTATTGAGTTTTATCAGTCATGGATTATTGCCACTTTGGTAAAGATATACATCCATGTATTAGATAGTGGGATTTACTGTGAATAATATAGATACTTTAATTATCGTAAAGTAAAAGATTATTTTTTAAATTCAATTCCAAAACTGACTTATAGCGTTTCTCAGTCTGGTGAAGTACAGTAACAAGAATGGGTAAACCAATTATAAATATCATTTAACGAAACTTGATTAAAAGCACTTTCAATTGCTTTTGCTAAGTCTGGATAACTTCTAGCTCCAATAGAACGTAGTAAATTTTTAATTTTTGACCAACAGTTTTCAATTGGTGAAAAATCCGGCGAATATGGTGGCAAATAAATCAATTTAGCTCCAGCAGCTTCGATTAATTTCTCAATATCTCCACCTTTATGAATTGAACAATTATCCATGATTACACAAGCGCCTTCCCACAGAAGAGGAACTAATTTTTGAGAAATATAAGCCTCAAATGTCAGCCCGTCAGATGCTCCTAAAATACTATATTGACTAATCACGCCTTTAAGAGCAATCGCTCCAATTATGGAAACATTTTTACAGCGTTTTTGAGGTCGTGACCCATGCGCTCTTTTACCTTTTTTAGAACGGGCGGAGTGTCTTATTAAAGATAGATTAGCTCCGGCTTCGTCAAGAAAGACAAGGTTTTCCTCTGGTATCCCATGAAGTTGAAGCCAGAACTGTACCCTTAATAATTGAACTCTTTCAGTTTCTTTTTCGTCAGCGTGCAATGTTTTTTTTTAAGGCTTATTTCTCTCCTCTGTAACATCCTGTCTACCGTAGATATACCAACTGTTATTCCTGTTTTTTCTTTGAGAATGAAGCGGATTTCTGATAAAGTCGAATCATTCTTAGCTTCGACTATTTCTTCCAGAATCTTAATTTGTTCTTCGTTGAGCTTTGGAGGAGTTTGTTTTGTCCTAACTTTAGGAGCGATACTTGCTGTTTCTCTATATTGCTTTAGTAATTTCTCAATAAAACCTAAACTGACACAAAATTTGTTTGCTAATTGACGTTGTGATATTCCACCTGACAAGTATGTATCAAATATTTTTTGGCGAAAGTCCAGGGAATATGGTTTCATTTTTACCCTTGAGTAGATACACTGATTTATTTTAATTACTGTACTTCATTAGACTGGTAAACGCTATATATAAATTTATTGAGATAGCTAATACCGACCAAGGAAGTTGCTCAGTTGCGGTTGTCTGTGTTGAGATTACACGCTCTGGCTCAAAGGTGTACTGCGCTTTTTATCAGGTTTCTAGATATCTGTGAAAAGTTAGATATAATTTTTGAGTCATAATCGAGCATGAGTGTTCATGAACGAGCAACCAAGCCAGTCACCGTCTAGTAATCATACTATTGCCGACGAGATGAGAGCTTATCTTCAAGCATGTCTGGCAAATGGCTACTTCATGGGAGCAGTATTGGTAGCCCGTGCAGGTGAAGTACTGTTGAGTGCAGGCTACGGCATGGCTAACCTGGAACATGATGTTCCAAATACACCATTGACAAAGTTCCGCATTGGTTCGATTACCAAGCAGTTCACCGCCACAGCAATTTTGCAACTTCAGGAGCAAGGTTTGCTATCGGTGCATCAAAAGATTTCAACTTATCTGCCCGACTACCCTAATGGCGAACAAATCACCATCCATCAACTCCTCAACCACACTTGTGGGATTCCTAGCTTCACTGAGCTTGATAACTTCTTTCAGATAACGAAAATCAAAGTTACCTTGGATGATTTGATTGCCCGGTTTAGTAGTGAACCACTAAAGTTTACGCCAGGTGAACGCTACTGCTACACCAACTCTGGCTACGTGCTACTCACCAAGATTATTGAAACAGTCTCCGGTCAGGTCTACGCCGATTATCTGCAACAGAGGATTCTTGAGCCTTTAGGAATGGTTGACTCAGGCTATGATCGGCAAGAGGTGATTTTATCCCATCGAGCATCGGGCTATGTTTTCTCTGGTGTTACCTATGAAAATGCAGATTTTGTCGATATGTCATGGCCATCGGGTGCTGGAGGAATGTACTCAACCATTGAAGACCTTTATAAGTGGGAACAAGGGCTTTATACCGATGCAGTATTGAGTGCTAAATCCAGAGAAATGATGTTCACACCACAGGTCGTGATTCTGGAAAAAGAGGATGGCAAAGGTTTTTATCACGGTTATGGCGGAATTATCTGTACCCACTTGGAACGTAAACTTCTGTATACTGGTGGCGGGATTGATGGCTTCAGCACTCGCATTGCTAGATATCCAGATGAGCAAATTTCTATTATTGTGCTGACTAACATTGACGCAGCAGTAGTAACACCAGTTGTACCTATTGCCAATGATTTAGCTGCTATTTTGTTTGGTAAACCTTACGATTTGCCTCAGCAACGACAAGTGATTGAACTTGACCCTGCCATTTATGATGCCTACATAGGGCAATATGAGCTAGAGTCAGGATTGGTCATGACCGTTACAAAACAGTCCAATCGCATCTTTACTCAATGGGTTGGAGGAGAACCAGTTGAAATGTTTCCTGAATCCTCAACTAAGTTTTTTTTGAAAGTGATCAACGCTCAACGCACATTCTTAATAGATGAGACAGGCAACGCATCAAGTGTAATTCTACATCAAGGTGAACTAGATCGCGGTGGTGGAGAGCGTATGGCATCTAGAGTCAATTAGAGCTAGGTCTTCATAGAAGTTTATACCAGGGCTAATACCAATTCGCAATTCGCAATTCGCAATGAGCTAAACGCCCCGCTACCGCTAACGCAATTTAAGAAATTAGATGCAGCAAGGCTTTCAAGGTTTACATCTGTATCATATTTTTCGTGAAATGGTATAAGATTCTTCCTCACCGATTGTACGGTACGGGTGCAGATCGAAACGCCGTGATTGAGCAAAAACAATTAGTTCATCACTTTATCAGATTGATTGCAGAATTTCTTCGAGACGGTTAAGAGTCTGGTTCATCCCCACTTCCATACCAGATTGCAGATGTCCATCACGCTGCTCCCCAGACGAATGCTGAATGTGAATGTGCAGCGTCGTTTTTCCATCATTTTCAGTTAAAGTTAACGTATTGAGGTGGTCGCTATCCGCAACTCCTTCATAGCGTTCAGTGGCAACTAATCGTTCTGGTGGCACAATCTCACGGTACTCTCCTGAAAAGGCATGTTCGATGCCATTGCCAGAATCATATAAGACATAGCGCCAACTACCACCGGCACGTAAGTCAATTTCACACAGGGTCATTGTCATACTGCTACAGCCTCCAAACCAACGTTTTACGTGAAATGGTTGCGTCCATGCCTCAAACACGAGTTGGCGTGGGGCATTAAACACACGCTCAACAACAATTTCTCTGTCTGATGGCAATGTCAACGTTAACCTGTGACCTTGATTTACCACTATCTTTGCTAAAAACTCCTCCAGGCAATCGAAGCTAGAGTTCCATCCCGCGATAACACCCATCTGTTCATGCTTGCGACGATCATCGGCAGACTGATGCACAATCACCATAGTGAGTTTGGTCTTGCCTTGTTCTTCTGAAAAAATCGTTGTTGTCACCATTGTTTGTGGTAAGTCAACGTTGATTACTTTTTCAAAGCCTTCATCAAATTCGTCAGTGGCGACAATCCGCTCTTGGGGTACAACTTCCTGAAAAATTCCTTTACATGGGTACTGTGTGCCGTCTGCTCCAATCATGACAAAATGCCATTGTCCACCCGGACGTAAATCCATCTCTATCACGCGCGTTGTAAAACCTTTTGGCCCCCACCATTGCTCCACATGTTTTGGATCAGTCCACACCTTCCATACCAATTCTCTTGGCGCATTGAAAACACGGGTGATCACAATCTCGCGTTCATTTTGGGAGTCGCTTTGTTGGGACATTTTGTTTCTCCTTGGGATAGAGCGATCGCCTGTTATGATTGGTGATCGCTTTTGTTTTCGGATGCTTGCAACTGTTGTAGATACTCGTCGAGACGATCCAAATTTTGCTCCCAGAATTGGCGATATTGTTCAATCCAATCGGCTGCCTCCTTCAGATGTTCTGCCTCTAATCGGCAGGGTCGCCACTGAGCATCTCGACCTCTTGTGATCAATCCAGCACGCTCTAGCACTTTGAGATGTTTAGAAATGGCGGGTAGGCTCATTTCAAAAGGTTGGGCTAGTTCTGTTACCGATGCTTCGCCCTGAGCTAGATGAGCCAAGATTGCCCGTCGAGTTGGATCGGCAAGCGCAGCAAAGGTAATACTCAATTGATCAATGGACATTCAAATTTGGATGTATTTAACCTTTTAGTTAATTAACTATTAGGTTAAATGTACTAGTCCTAATTGTCAAGATTTAATCTCAATTTATTTTCTCAAGCTTGTTAAATCTTTCAAGAGTAATAGTTTTTCCTCTTTTGATTCTCAATAGTTTCAGTTTAATGACAATAAATCATCACAAAACATGAATTATTGAATACGCAGCGATCATGCTAATCAATCTTCAAATTGTATTATTTATGTGACATATGCTACAAATCTCGCCAATAAAAAATAAGATACCCTTATCTTTTATCCGATATAAACTACGATTAAAACCAGGAATTTTTGACAACCGCAATTTTCAGACATCTAGTGTCCGTTGCTGACTTATTGAAATAACTCAAAGTCTTTACGGGGAATGTAGGGGATATGCGTGAGCGTTTACCTATAGTTCTAGCCCATACCTTATATTAACTGTTCACTAGCATTAGTCTCTGCATTTCGGTTAATCGTTTACAAAACGTATTAATCTGTACGCTTTGCCTTGCTTGAGTTCGCATCTAGGTAAAGTTCACTTATCGTCTAGGTAAGTTACGACTGCAAACATGGTGGCAGTTTTTGGCTACGTTCTGGTGAGCGCGACAGAATTAACATTTTATCGTTTAGAGGTTTGTTTTACTCAGCTTGATGTATGAATTGAGTCAGTAAAATGTTTATTATCCGTAGTATATAGGTATTGTCTAGGTAAATAAATTTGTTTTTAGATAACGTCTTAAGCTTGTTTTACCTAGACAAATTTTTAATTTAATAAACTGTATATTTTTAAGCTAACTAACTTAGCTGAAATTTCTTCTCTAGGTAATATCTAGGTAATGTCTAGGTCACTCGGCTTTTTGGGTCTTTTGCAATTAGAGTTATGCTCTAGCTCCTCAAATTCCAGTTTTAAAGAATTACTGTCCCTTCACTCATAAAAACGAGCCTCATTATCTACCCGAATTTTTCAGTTAAATCGTGAAATACTTAAACAGCCAGCATCTTCAACTATAATTTGAGCAAGCTTATACGCTAGCGTGGTAAAACTTACTAGAGAAGAGCGGAAATGCTGTAATCTTGACCTTGTAGCGAAATAATGGCGCAAAAACTTGGCAAGAAAAAGTCTAAAACCAGAGGCAACATCGTTTAAAGTACTCGATTGTATTCAAAAAAAATGCCCATCGTGCGGTCAAGCAATGTGGAATGAATACAATAATCCTCGACATATAAGAACGTTAAATGGGGTAGTAGAATTACAGCTAAAAATTCGTCGATGTCAAAATAAGTCATGTTTCTTGTACAAAAAAGTGTATCGACCAGAGCAAGAAGGTTCTTTAGCTCTACCACAAAACGAATTTGGTTTGGATGTGATTGCTTATATAGGAGCATTACGCTATCAGGAACATAGAAGCGTTCCCCAAATACACGCTCACCTTGAATTAAAAGGTATATGTATAAGTCAACGAACGGTCACGCACTTAATTGACAGATATGACGAGTTACTTTCTTTATGGTTAAAAGACCACACTAGGTTAAAAGCCATAATGGCTAATCAAGGACGGGTAATATTAGCGATCGACGGGATGCAGCCAGAAATTGGACATGAGGTATTATGGGTAATTCGAGATTGCTTATCTGGAGAAATCTTACTTGCTAAAACCTTATTATCATCAAGAAATGAAGATTTAGTGACGCTATTACTAGAAGTAACTAATAGCCTAAATGTACCAATTGATGGAGTTGTTAGTGATGGGCAACAATCAATTCGCAAAGCTGTTGGGTTAGCATTACCTAGTATTGCTCATGGTTTATGTCATTACCATTACCTGAAAGAAGCTATTAAACCCATATATGAGGCGGATAGACATGCAAAAAAGGAATTGAAAAAAAAAAGTTAGAGGATTACGAGAAATTGAACGTAGTGTTACCAATGAAGATCAGGATTTGGTGACTATTATTGAAGATTATTGCTCGGCAGTCCGTAGTTCTATAACCAATGATGGTCATCCACCCTTAGAAGCATCAGGGTTAAAGTTACAAGAAAATTTGACTTTGATAGAACAAAGCTTAGAACGGATGGAAAAAAGAAGTGCTTTACCACCACCTTTAGTCAATCTAAAACACCTTCTAGCTAAGGGATTATCTGCGACTGCATCTTTATTTTCACCTGTGAGGGTTGCATATGGGTGGGTTGATAAAGCTAGTAATATTCTCAATAATAAAATAGGTCTTGATGCTGCTGGTGTCAAACAAAGTTATCAGCAACTGTTAACTCAAATGTCCCAACAAAAGCAGAAAGCTGGCACATTGAACACCGCAATCGATAACTTTATAAAAACCACCAATAACTACTGGTCTGGACTTTTTCATTGTTACGAAATTGAAGATTTTCCTAGAACTAATAATGACTTAGAACACGCTTTTGGTATGCTACGTCATCATCAACGTCGTTGTACTGGTCGTAAGGTTGCTCCCTCATCCCTTGTTATTCGTGGCTCTGTCAAACTTGCTTGTGCCATTGCTACTAAACTTCGTTCTTTTACCGCATCTGATTTAGCACAAGTTGATATCGTTACTTGGCTCGAATTACGCTCTCAATTGCAAAAACACCACAAAGCCAGAATTGAACAGTATCGATTTCGCCGAGACCCCAAGGGTTACTTGGCTAATTTAGAGAGTCGTCTTCTCTAGTAAGTTTTACCACACTAGCTTATACGAGCTATCCGGGCGTAACCGCCTGCATAGAGCAATCGCTTGAATGCGGGGCGTAAGCCCATCGCTCTATGAAATAATGGGAAAACTCAGTAGTCTATGGAGACTTTTTCAAGAAAAGGCGTTTAATTATTTAAATTTTGAGAAGTCAGTTTTTAGAGAAAAGGCATTTAATTATTTAAAAGTTTCCAAAGGACATAAGAACAGCAAAAAGCGTAACATCCATGATGTATAAGCTTGAGAGCCTCTTTCACCGCTTGACAGTAATTACTTAAAATTGACAAATAATTGTTTAATGGACAGTAAGGCTTACTTGTCGCAGGCAAATCTAGATGTTACATTTTTAACAGCCAAATTTATAAACTTACTTGTAAACTTTTTATGCAAGTTATCAAGTATCAATATGCGATTAATTCAGATGGAGAAACAGTAAATGCTGCCACTCTAATTGCAAATGCACAAGTGAGAAGGCAAATATATAAGTGTATTTCATGCAGTAATATTCTGATCCCAGTTTTAGGAGAAAAAAACAGAAAACATTTTCGCCATAAACCAGATATTGAGGTTCAATGTTCTCCCGAAACTTATTTACATAAGTTAGCGAAGAATACATTTTACGATATATATAATAATTGCCTTAGAGAAAATTCACCTTTTTTGATAAAGATTTTAACTATAATTAGGTGCAAGTTTAATCAGCAATTTCTAAATGTTTGCAAACCTATAAATAATATTCAAAGTTTTGATTTAACTCAATATTTTAAGAATGTAAAATTAGAATCGAAAGATGATTCCTTTATACCAGATTTACTACTGACTAACGAGAAAGGAGATAAAATATATGTTGAAATAGCTGTAAACCATAAATCTAGTCTAAATAAGATTTATTCAAAAAGCCGGATTATTGAGATAGATATTAAATCTGAAGAGGATATTGAGATTATTAAAACAAAGCTATTAATAGAAAGCAGGAAGGTAAAATTTTTCAATTTTAGAAGAGAACAGATAAAAAATCTATGCACTGGACAATGTTTTCAGGCATCTGTAAAGAATAGTAAAAATACAGAAACTGATATAGATGATCTTAAGCAAAGTAAGAATAAAGACCTTCTAAAAGAGTTAGCAGCATCTCTACCAAAAGACAACTGCTTTCTTTGTCGGCATCACAGAAAGAATGTTCGCAAAGATGTAGTAGATACTGTAGTATATTGCACAATTCGTAAAAAAACTTGCAAACCACATGTAGCTAAGAATTGTATATATTATCAGCCAAATAGTAAATCTGCTGATGACATTGAGAAAAAATTATGAATATTTGCTCTATTTTGTTGCTGTTGCTGGGTATAATTATATTCTTGGTAATGAGATTGAGTTATTGCGTCTCCAATGATGTTAATTTAGTACAGCCAGAGTCCTGATAAGACATTACTTCAAAGAAACGACAATAGCGATCGCCTGCAAAAGTTACAAGGGTATTTACGTAGGTTGTTCCCAAAAATGTAAATGGTCTGTTTCTTTAGAATCACTAATCTAATGCTGGCTTTGACGCATTTCTGTAACGCATATCAAAAATGTTCAAAGTCTGTGATATAGATCAGTGGTATAGCACAGATATATTGTATATAATAGTTCAACTAATAAATTGTATAGTTAAAAATTCTTAGTTGTTGACGGTTGACATGAACTGTCAGCTATTAACCACCAATGACAAACTGTCAATAGATTAACTACTACTATGCTGCCATCAGCCTTTAAAACCTGTATTTCCAGAGAAGAAATATTCGCAGGAGAACTATCTGCTGATTTGTTTGCCGTCAAGCTACGGCTAGTTGTAGACTATACTTTTGCCATACTTTACAAAGAGTCGCATTAATTTCTTTCAAATACACTTTTTTTAATCGGTTCTGTTCTGCGGTCACTTTTTACTTTAAAAACGGTCACTTTATCTTTTAAGTGACATATATGCTCAATTAAGTTCAGATATCGTTGAAATAAACGTTTATTATATGTGTTATAAAACTAAATGGGCGTAAGCAGAAGTATTTAATTTTAGTTAAACAGTATTGTTGTCAATTACGTATATTTACTATCTAATATGTGACAATCCATCGGTTATCCTTAACGAAAAATATTAAGGATGTATTTTAATATATATATATGAAGCAGCACCCTAACACAACAAATTTAGCTATGAGTTAATAGGCAATAATGGTCACATTGACTATTAACCAACGCCTAGATGCACTACTACCGAAGCTGCAAGATGCACGCTTACTCAGTAACCGTGGTATTGGTAACGAAATTGGCTTTTATATTTTTGATTATGATGCGGAATATGAACCACTGGTACAGCGATACATTGAGCGCCTGAAGTCGCAATTAATAAGTCCGCCCAGTGAAATTATTTTGCTAGAAATTGACCTTTATAAGACTATCCTCGACATTCTGGAAGAACGACGGGTACTATCAAGGGCTTTTGAGTTGGAAGCAGCTAAGGGAAACGCTGCTCTAGCAAAAACTATTGCCCCCCTTGTTCGACCTGACCAGGTTATTGGCTACATCCAGAAGAAACTTACAGGGAATGAACAGCTTTTGCTAATGACAGGAGTTGGCGCTAGCTGGACGCTTTTGCGATCGCACAGTATTTTAAACAACCTACATCCAGTGCTAGACAAAATTCCCTTAGTCATGTTCTTCCCTGGCTCTTATGATGGGCATGAACTACGCTTGTTCGACACGTTTAAAGACGACAACTACTACCGAGCTTTTCCTCTAATTCCCCACCAAGAACACCACCTATGAATATCGCTGAACTCTTCCACAAAAACATCCACCGCAACATCAATGGCGTAATTAAAGTAGGACAGCAGGACAGCGAAAATATCCGTCAGGAATTGGAAGAGTATGTTGTTACCTACGAATTAGATAAACACTTTCGTACTTTCTTTGATCGCTACACTAGTGCTTTGGTCAATCCTACTGACAAAATGGGGGTATGGATTTCAGGGTTCTTTGGTTCAGGGAAGTCGCACTTTTTAAAGATTCTTTCTTACCTATTAGCTAATCGCCAATTAGGAAATAATTGTGCTTTAGATTACTTTGATGCAAAGCGTATACCAGATCCAATGTTGCTTGCCAAAATAGAGCAGACAGCACGTAGTTCTTGTGATGTCATTCTATTTAACATTGACTCTAAAGCTGATGCTAATAATAAAAACGATAAAGAAAGCATTACTAAAGTCTTCCAAAAAGTCTTTGATGAGCATTTAGGCTACTTTGGAACAGTTCCAGCTATTGCTGAGTTTGAACGTCAACTAGATCGCCAAGGCAAGTATGAAGCTTTTCAACAAGCTTTTTTGGCAGAAACGGGGATGGAATGGAAAGAAAACCGCGATGCTTGGGGCTTTTATCAAGATGCGATCGCTACTGCATTACAAACTAGCACAGGTATGAGTGCAGAGGCGGCTAACCGATTGCTGGATTTAGGTGAGCAGAACTATACCTTAAGCCCAGAGAAGTTGGCTGGCATGGTAAAGCAGTATCTTGACACTAAAGGGTCGAAGCATCATCTGGTGTTTATGGTGGATGAAGTAGGGCAGTATATTGGTGAAGACAGCAAACTGATGCTGAACCTCCAGACTGTTGTTGAAGATTTGGGTACTCACTGTCAGGGACGAGCTTGGGTAGTAGTGACATCTCAAGAGGCAATGGATGAGATTACCAAAAACAAGATTAAAGGTGAGGATTTTTCCAAAATTATCGGTCGCTTTTATCGCCCATTGAATCTGTCTTCTGCTAATACAGATGAAGTAATCAAGTTGCGACTGCTGGGTAAAACGGATGCTGCACGGAATGGGTTAGAAGCTTTGTATAACCATAAAGTCGCTATCCTGAAAAACCAAATAGCCTTTACCCAGGATAGTGCAGATATGCCGGGATATAGCAATGCCCAAGATTTTATTGCTGCTTATCCCTTTGTCCCTTACCAGTTCAACCTGTTACAGAAGGTTTTTACTCAAATTCGCATCATGGGTTCTGCGGGTAAGCACTTAGCATCGGGAGAGCGATCGCTATTAGATGCTTTTCAGGTAGCTGCTCAAGCAGTAGCAGAACAAGCCCTTGGTGTACTAGTTCCGTTCCACACTTTTTATATGGCAGTGGAAGGTTTTTTAGACGGTATCATCAGTCAGGTAATTATTCAGGCGGCGCAAAATCCCCAATTACAGCCTTTTGATATTGACCTGTTAAAAACTCTGTTTATGGTCAAATATCTTAAGGAAATTCGGGCAAATTTAGATAACTTGACTACTTTAAGCCTCAATAATATTGACCAAGACAAGCTGACATTGCGGCAGCAAGTAGAAGCGGCGTTAGGGCGGTTGGAACGGCAAACCCTCATTCAGCGCAATGGCGATGAATATATTTTCCTGACCCATGAAGAACAGGACATTGGCAGGGAAATTAAAAATACTCAAGTTGATTCAGCAAAAGTCCTTAAAGAACTGCAACAACTTATCTGGGATTCTATTTTTACTGATAAAGAACTACGATATAGCCAGCGTCATAGATATCCATTTAACCGTAAGCTGGATGAACAAACTTTTGGGCAACAAACTAATGACCTAACTCTACATATTGTTACCCCCTATGCCGAAACTTATGCTGCCATGCAGGAAGATTCTTTCTGCATTGGAACTACTGGTTCTGGTTATGAAGTCTTAGTCCGGCTACCTGATAACCAACGCCTGCTGGATGACCTCAACACCTTAGTTAAAACAGACGAGTATTTACGGTTGAAAAATAGCGGCAACCTCAGTCCTAGCATACAGAGAATTTTAATTGCACGGGGAGACGAAAATAGCAAGCGTCGTCAGGATTTGAAAGTTATTTTGGAGGATCTGATTAGCAGTGCGGATGTATTTGCCTATGGGAGCAAGCTAGAAATCCGTAACCGAGACGCTAGAAATGTGCTAACTGAGGGACTGAATTACTTAGTAAGCAATGTGTACCAGAAACTTGGTTATGTGACGAGCGGTTTTGAAAACGAAGACCAAGTGACCAATGCTTTAACTCGTGACACTCAAGAACAGGATATCACCGGACAACCTGCCAACGCTGCTGCTCACAGTGAAATGCGAACTTGGTTAATGGAAGAAGCCCGTGTTCACCGCCAAGTCAGTATTCGAGCATTGATAGATAAATTTGGCAGTCGTCCCTATGGTTGGTCGGAATTTGATACTTTGGGGGTCATGGCGGAACTAGCCAATAAAGGTGTACTAGAACTGAGACACGCCCAAGCTAATGTTAATTTGTGCGAAAAGGGTCTGATTACTCAGTTGCGATCGCGCAAAGGAATGGATCAATATACTGTGCGGCTTGCTGATGTAATTGATCCAGCAAGTTTGAAGTTTGCTAAAGATATGGCCAGCGACTTACTTAATGGCAAATTGTCTAGCGATCCACAGCTACTTTTTGAATATTATAGAGATGCTTTCAATGAGCGTTGTAAAGATTTAGAAGGCTGGTTGACGCAAGCTGAAACTGGGCTACCCTTTGCTGAATTACTGCGTACTAACTTAGCTATCTTGCGTGACCTCTTAGCAAATAAGGGTGTGGCTGAGTTTTTCCGTACATTTCTCCAGCGACGGGATGAAATAGAAGAACATATCGAGGATGTGCAGAAATTGCGATCATTCTTCAAAACTCAAGTTAACTTATTCCAGCAAGCCCGCAATGACTTGAAAGCTTTAGAACCAGAACTGCGACATATCAGCGACCCTGATTTACTCAAGCGGGTAGATTCAGTTAAACAAATTTTGGCGATGTCTGACCCAACTGCCAAGATTCCAGAATTAGCAATGCTGCTCAAACCTGTTAAGGATAAGGTGCAGGAAACGTTAACAAATCAAATCTACCAAGTGCAGACTAAGAGTCAGACAATGCGGGAGAAATTAGCTGAGTATGTAACTTCTGCTCATCAAGACATTTCTGCCCAGCTAGACCTGACAAGTATTACCCAAGATATCGAGCAAGTTATCGCCTTTGTCCCCACGAGCATCGATTCTGCGATCGCACGTCAAAGTGAACTAGAAAACATCCTCCCACAATTGCTGCAAAAAGTAGATCAGCAAGCCAATGAAATCATCCAGCGTCAATTGAACAATGGTAGTAATGGCAAAGCTACCTGTGTAAAACCCATCGTATCGGTGCAAGTAGCTAGAGTTGCGCCTAAACCCCTACTAGAAACACTACAAGATGTGGATGTTTATATAGAGGCGTTGCGGAAAACGCTATTGGATGAGATCCAACAAAATAATCGCGTTCGTCTTGAGTAATGTTACTTAGTTTTACCAATCATTTCCTTACTGTTATTGCATCACCTCATTCCCTCATCAGCTTATGAACCGCACTGCTATCAAAAACTTTGCTATTTGGGCGCGTCGTTACTTAAGAGAACAAGTTAAAGCCCGTGCTGCCCAATTTGGTATTACTCACAAAAGCATTACAGAACCTCAGACAGTGGCGGGGGGACTGCTGGTAGCTGGTCAAACGCTAAACACCACAGAAGCAAGGCAGTATCATCAATTGCGGAAGCGTTTAGAAGATTTAACGCTAACTTCAAGCCAACCCCAGGCGATAGATGCGTTAATAGATGAAATTGCCTACACCTGGTTTAACCGCTTCGCAGCCTTGCGGTTTATGGAAGTGAATGGATATATCGGGCGGGTGTTGAGTAATAGCGACCCCAATTTGGTAGACCCTGATTTGTTACGGGATTGTGATTTGAACGATAATTTAGCCAAACGGTCACGAAATACTTCACTCTGTACTAGGACAACATATAGTTCAAAGCTATAAATGGAGTTCAAAAAACTCAAAACTTAATTACAGCAAGGAACATAGTCAAATAGTTCATTTGTACCGTACCGTAATGAGAGAGAAATAAAAATTCAGATTTCAGGCGATCGCTTTATCACTCAATTTTTGGCGAAACATATTTTTGAACCATATTGTGGACATTTTGAATTATATTTTGACCGAAAGTTTAAAATTTTCGACTAAATTAGTGTGTCTTGCTCGGCATTTTTTACCACATCTAAAAATAAAACTTTTGGTCGTATTATGGTTCACATTTAAAACACGCGGACATAATTTGATTCATAAAGCTAAGTTATTGATTGGCTCAAAAGCTTGAAATTACGTTAACTTTTAGTCACGTTATGGTTCAAAATTTGGTCACGCAGGGGGTAAAATCACAGGGATGCTAGTTCTATTGCCGAAATGGGAGATTTACCTGGGCTTGATTTGGATACACTCAATGAGTGGCGTAGTTTTGCCAATCGTGATCCTAATCCCGATGAGTTTCTCTACCGTCGATTGCTGTTAGCTCAGTCTAAAGCCTTAGCCGAAGGGATTCCAGCACTGTTTGACCCTCGCCAGAACTATCAAGCGCTATTTTTGCCAGGGAACTTGTTAAATCAAGATTCGATTGTACGGCGGTTGGTGAAGGAGATACCGGAGGAGGACTGGCAGACCATTGAGGTTGTAGGGTGGTTATACCAGTTTTATATTTCGGAACGCAAGGATGAGGTAATTGGGGCAAAGTCTAAGGTTGCAGCCGCAGATATTCCCGCAGCGACGCAATTGTTTACCCCTCACTGGATTGTTCGGTATATGGTGGAGAACAGTCTAGGGCGGTTGTGGTTAGAGTCTCACCCGGAATCACGCTTACGTGAATATATGCCCTACTTTTTGGAAAATCCTAACGATAATAGTCAGGGTGAAAAACCGTCAGCTTTAACGCCTCAAGAGTTGACTGTGATAGACCCTGCTTGTGGTAGCGGTCATATATTAGTTTATGCGTTTGATTTGCTGTTTGAAATTTACAAAGAGCAAGGTTATTTAGAACGAGATATTCCGGCGCTGATTTTGACGCACAATTTGTATGGTTTAGATATTGATGAACGTGCAGCACAGTTAGCGAGTTTTGCCGTGTTGATGAAAGCACGCGCGAAAAATTCGCGTATTTTGCGGAAACCCCTGGCTTTGAATATTACGGCGGTGCGTCCTACCCATAGTCAGACTTTACCACCTGCTACAGAATTAAATGCTGAAGATTGGCAACCGTTAGTTGATGCTTTTAAGGATGCAGAGAATTTAGGAAGTTTAATTACTCCATCACCTTTTGATAGTGAAAAGTTGCAATGGCAATTGGATAATTTAGAGGCGAGTGAGTCGCTATTTCGAGAGTATGTTCCAGCTTTGCGGGGATTATTATTGCAGGCGGAGTTTTTGAGAAATAAGTATTGGGTTGTGGTTGCCAATCCGCCTTATATGGGCGACGGTTCGTTTAATGATGTGGTTAAAAAATTTATAAATAACAACTATAAAGCTGGCAAAGGTGATTTATATGCTTGTTATATTCTGAAAAATATTGAATTGTGTGTGGCTAACGGTTCATTGGCAATGTTAACCATACCTAACTGGATGTTTTTGTCCAGCTTTGAGGATTTGCGTAAATCCATTCTAGAAACAACATTTTTAGAAAGTTTAGTGCATAATGGTAGAGGTGTTTTTGGCTCAGACTTTGGTAGTTGTTCGTTTGTTATTCGTAAAAAAGTTTATCAGGATGGATTAGGTGTATTTAAGAGATTATTTGATAAACAGGGAAGTGTGGCGAGTAATGAGGAACTAGAACAAAGGTATTTCAATAACAGTAATTATTATACTAAGTAGAACAAGGTGAAAAAAACCAAAGTGTGTAAAGATAAGTAAATACATAAATGTGTCTACCAAGGTAACAGGGATATGGGCAGCCGTTTAAGGGTATTTCTGACTCCTAAGCAAGATAAAATTTTGTTCAACCTGAGAACGGCAGATGTACCCCAGAAAGTGAAAGACCGAGCCGAAGTGATCAGATTAAGCGCACATGGTTGGTACGTAGAGAAGATAGCAGATCACTTTGACTGGACTGCCCAAACAGTAAGAGAAGTTTTGCATAGATGGGAAAAACAAGGTCTAGAAGGACTGTGGGAGAAAGCAGGGCGGGGAGGAAAATCAAGGTGGGCAGAAGCTGACATGGCGTTCTTAGAAAAATGCTTGGAGCAAGAACCACGTACATATAATAGTGTTCAATTAGCCCAAAAATTAGAGCAAGAACGCTCCGTGAAATTGAGTCCTGACTGGTTAAGGCAGGTACTCAAAAAAAAGGGGGTCATTTGGAAGCGAACTAGAAAAAGCCACAAAGGAAAGCAAGACAAAGTATTGCAGCAAATCAAACAGGCAGACTTAGAGATGTTGGAATTATCTGCTGCTGCTGGAGAAATCGATTTAAAGTATATGGATGAATCAGGGTTTTGTGCCTGGAGTGAACCCAGTTACAGTTACTACTTCCGAGGTCAGCAAAAACGCCTGGAGCAGAGTAAGCGTCGGGGTCGAAGGTTAAGTATTATTGGGTTTCTTCAACCCCTAATTAGTTTTGTGTACGGTCTAGTGATTGGTGGCGTTTCACGCAAATCCTATATTCAAATGATGGAGCTTGAAGCACTTGAAGCCCAAAAAGCAGGTCGTATCAGAGTCATCGTTCAGGACAACGCCTGATACATCGGTGCAAAGAAGTTCAGCAATTATGGACAAAGTGGGAAGAGATGGGTTTGTACATCTTCTTTTTACCTAAATATTGCTCAGAGATGAATCCAATTGAATTGGAGTGGCAACACCTGAAAAAAAAATGAACTAGCTTCTCAAAGTTTTGAGGATGAATTAGACCTTGCCTATGCTGTCATTGATGGAGTTCAAAATAGAGGAGAAAAGGGAAACTACAGTACGCAACGTGTAAAATTTAACTCTTATTCTTCTGCTTAATTCTTTGTTACATACTTATAAATTTTCTCCACGACTTACTTAACCCTGCTGATTTTGCAAAGATTCCGGGGAGTGCGATCGCTTATTGGACGAGTCAAAAAATATTAAATATTTTTGAAAAATCTACACCTCTTGGAAAAATTACTCATCCAGTAGTGGGACTTCAAACGGGTAATAATGATCAGTTTTTACGTTTATGGTTTGAAATAAAAATACAGAAAATTGGATTTGGAATAGAAAATAGGGACAATGCAAATAAATCAGATTTTAAGTGGTTTCCTTATCACAAAGGTGGGGAATATAGGAAATGGTATGGCAATCTAGAGTTTGTAGTGAATTGGGAAAAAGATGGTTTAGAAATTCGTAGTTTTGGAACTAATGGTGGCGGTAAACAACGCTCACGTCCACAAAATACTGATAAATATTTTAAATCGGGTATTACTTGGTCTTTCATTAGTTCTTCATATTTCGGAGTTAGGTGTTCAGGTAAAGGATTTATTTTTGATGTCGGTGGCTCATCTGTATTTCCTAGTGAAGATATTAGTAATTCATTTACAGGATTTCTATGTAGCAATGTTGCATTTGAGTTTATGAAAATCATGAATCCCACACTAAACTTTCAAGTAGGCAATGTTGCTAGTTTACCTGTCATTGAAGCTGTTAAAAAACCTATTAATTATGATTTAACAGAAGAAGCTATTAACATAAGTCGTCAAGACTGGGACAACTTTGAAACTTCCTGGGACTTCCAAACCCACCCCCTATTACGCCACAATATCAAACACCTCAGCGAAGCCTTCACCATCTGGCAAAGCAAATCAGAAACCGCCTTCCGCGAACTCCAACGCCTAGAAGAAGAAAACAACCGCTACTGGATAAAAGCATACGGCTTACAAGACGAACTCACCCCAGAAGTACCCGACGAGCAAATCACCATCCGCCGCGCCGACTTAAACAGAGATATCCGTTCCCTCATCTCCTACACCGTCGGCTGTATCATGGGACGCTATAGCCTAGACAAACCCGGACTCATCCACGCGGGACAAACATTTGACCCATCCCTACACCAAACATTCCCCGCCAGCAGTGATGCAATAATTCCCATCACAGACCAAGCTTACTTCGATAACGACATCGTTACCCGCTTCATAGAATTTCTGCGTGTCGCCTACAGCCCTGACACCCTCACCGAAAACCTCAACTTCATCGCCAACGCCCTCACCCTCAAAAACGGCGAAACCACCCAAGAACGTATCCGCCGTTATTTCCTGCAAGAATTTATTTCCGACCACATCCAAACTTATAAAAAACGCCCTA
Source organism: Nostoc sp. MS1 (assembly GCF_019976755.1). Lineage (NCBI taxonomy): Bacteria > Bacillati > Cyanobacteriota > Cyanophyceae > Nostocales > Nostocaceae > Nostoc > Nostoc sp. MS1. The sequence continues at coordinate 251,935 of NZ_AP023442.1, read as the reverse complement.
TTTACTGGCTGTTTACCAGTGGCAAAAAACGAGCTTTTGGCGCATTAGTCTACCTACACCGTTACAACGAAGACACTCTCGCCCGTATCCGCACCGATTACGTTTTAGAATTGCAAGTCAAACTAGACGGTGAAATTACCCGCGCACAACAACAGCTAGACAACGCCACTTCCAGCACCGCCAAAAAAGCAGCCACAAACCGCCTCAAAGACCTGCAAGCCCAACAGTTAGAACTACGAGATTATCAAGCCAAACTGCAAACCCAAGCCGATGCGCGAATCAAACTTGACCTTGATGATGGCGTAGCGTACAACTATACCCGCTTTAAGGACTTGGTATATGAAGGTACAGATTTGAAAATGGCTGATTTAGAGAAAGCATCGCAGTGGAAAAGGGAACTGTTGAAGTGATGAAAGCGGATGATTTTGTTTCACGCAGATGCTAAGAGAGTGAGAGTTTGAAATATAGTTAAAAACTACAAAATCTCATCTATCAACACTGTACCTCCCTCACAAAAGTCTATGCTGAGGTGATAATCTTCGAGAAGTGCAGTACCAATCAGTGGACGACGACCCATTGCTAAAACTGGAATTTCGCGTTCTAGGCTATTCCATATAATCGTAACTTGATGAACATTCGTTAAAATATGAGAATTATCAGCAAGATTCGCTCTAATTGAAGCAATATAGATTAAACCAAGGTCAGCAACTACAGTCGGTGGCAAAGTTAAGAAGCCCTCAAATCCTGTATCAACTACACACTCAACTTCTATTTCTGAACCTTCACTAGAACGAAGAACAACACTTATACGTGCCTGAAGACCAACAACTATTCCGTGTCTCACCGTGCTGTCCTGACCAATGTACCACCTACGGCATAAACAGCATCATAACCAATTCGCTCCGTCCAAATGACTGCATCAGGTTGTTTTGCTTGCAAGCGATGACAAGCTACAAGTAAATCATTATCGATTTCGTAATCACCAGTGTTGATATTAATTGAGATAATTCTGCCAATATTTTCTGCTGTCTCAACTTGAACACGAATTATTTTTTGATAAATTTCACCGCCACGTCTTGCAATTTCTTCTTTACTAATTTCCGAGTTAGGCATATTAGCAACCTCCTCATTTAACTTTCTATCTTTCTTTGTATATAGTAAATCATGTTGCTTCTACCCCCTGACTTCCCAGGCTGTAGCAAATTCTGTAAAACCTGGCTTATAGCGTCTCCTAATCTGCTGAGGTACAAATTTATCTGCGTGCATCTGCGTTTAATTATTTTTATCTCTATCTCACTAAGCTAAAAAAAGCTATATCTGGCGCTGGCACAGTGAAACTTTGAGTAATAGTTTAATTTTAAAGTGTGTGCCATATTAGGTGGCAATTGGATTCTAAAACACACTTTATTATCCTTGTGCCTCGCCAGTATGAACACTACTCGTATCCAAAACACGTTAGAAACCCTCTTCCAAGATTCTGCCCGTTGGTTACACCCAGGACGGCGGATTGTATTTTGGTACGACCCTGACCAACAATTTACCAGCAGCTTCAATGAACTCCAACTCGAAGGTGTAAAAAAGCTTGAACTTGCTGATACTCCCTTCACAGTAAAATATCACCTGCTAGTTGAGCAACCCACACAAGATTTTCTCCTGTACGCTCCCTTTCCTGAACCTGCACCTCAAGAAAACTGGCTTCTAGATATTCAAAAAAGCGGCTTAACCTTCTCCGCCGACCCCGCCGCCCTGATTTATGCTGATTTAGGGTTGCGACAACGGCGACTAGAGGTAGTCATCAGAGAAAACATAAAATTCTTTAAAAGTCGCAAGCGAACAGAAGCCCTGCAAGCAATGGGTATTTCTCCCGACAGCGACGAAAGAGGATTACTCCTGGCTATGCTTTCCGTTCTCGCAAGCTTAAAAGTACCCGATGCAGGTACACTCATTCGGCGGGTGTTGCTGGGAGGTTTATTAGAGTCAGATAATGCTCTCTGGTCTGATATTGAGCGTTTTGTATCTCCAGAAGCTTTCTGGGAGGTAGTTCAAGAACACACTGACTTTCCCAAGCAAAACCCCAGCTTAAATAAATTATTTGTGCAGTTACTCATAACTCATTTTGCTCAATCACTGCATGGTGCTATCCCATCTGCGCTACTAAACCAAGTCATCACTCCTAAACAACGAGCTTACTCCTTCATCGACCAGTGGATGCGTGACCAGCAAGATTCCCCAGGCTGGAAAACCCTTAGCAATGAAGTAGCAGAACAATTACATATATTTGATGCTTTAGACAATTTAGAGCCAGAAGTTTTATTTGAAGCAGCCAGTTTCGAGGTTGTAGACCAAGTATTAATTCGTGCTTGCGTTAAAACGCTCAGGGCGCAAATGTGGCAACCAACAGTGGAATTTACCCACTGGCGAACTTGGTTAAAAGCTCGCCACACCCTGATTTGGTTTCCAAAATATGAAAAAATTTATCAAGCGTTGGAAGCTGCGATCGCACTCTTAGAATTTAAGCAGCAATACATAGCAGGATTCCGCCAGCCAGCCCCGTCATTATTTAAAGCTTACGCCAGCAATCTACACTCCTTTGACAAAGCTTACCGCCACTTTATTGTGCAGAGCGATGATGCTCAAGGCGACATCCTCAAAGCCTTAATTGATGACGTTGAAAATTTATATACTCAATGGTTTTTAGATGAAATAGGGGAAGCTTGGTCAGATACCCTTGGTAAAACTTGGGAGTTGCAAGGCATTCCATCTCAAACTAGATTCTTTGGCAGGCACGTTTTCCCAATTTTAGAACGGAGCGATCGCGAAAAAGCTTTTGTAATTATCTCCGATGCCTTACGCTACGAAGTTGCCAGCGAACTCCAAGAAGTAATTGAGAAAGAAATGCGGGGTGAAGCGACTTTAGAGGCGCAATTAGGAGTTTTACCCAGTGTGACGCGGTTGGGGATGGCAGCGCTGCTTCCTGGCTCAAAATTAGAATTAATCCCAGGTGATGATGATGTCTGCCTTGATGGACTTAGTACCAAGGGTACGCTGGCAAGGCAAAAGGTATTAACCGAAAATAGCCATGTTGATGCTACGGTAATTAATGCCAAAGACCTCTTAGCAATGACTACAGACGAAGGGAGGATAGCAGTGCAACCCTATCGCCTGATTTATATTTATCACAATGTCATTGATGCGACGGGTGATAAACCCGCTAACGAACGCCAAGTATTATCAGCTTGCAGTACAGCAATTAATGAACTGCTACGGCTGGTAAAAAGAATCTGCAATTCTATCAACGGTACAAACGTTATTATCACTGCTGACCACGGTTTCTTGTATCAACGTCGCCCAATTCAAGAAGCAGACAAACGACCCCTACCAAATGATGAAACTATTTTGGAAAGCAAACGCCGCTATTTACTGGCACGAGAACAGATAAATGACCCAACCTTGCTACACTTCAGCTTGCCCTACATAGAAAATAAGATGATTGCCATTGTACCCCGTGGCAGTTTACGCTTTGCCGTTCAGGGAGCAGGAGCGCAGTTTGTCCACGGTGGCGCATCCCTTCAGGAAGTGTGTGTACCTGTCCTGACCTATCATCACCAACGGGCAGTAAAAGGTGACGAAGGCCCTGCCCGGAAAGTAGGTGTACAGGTCAGTGCAAGAGTCCGCAGAGTAACGAATAATCGTTTTAGCTTGACATTAGTACAAACTGAAGCAGTTGAGGGAAGATGGCGATCGCGTCAAGTTACAGTCGCCTTGTACGATCCCCAAACATATACACCCATAACAGACGTAAGAGGAGCAAACTTAAGTAGCACTAGCCGACATCCCAGCGAGAGAGAAATTAGCTTGAGGTTGACAGTGGCTATCGCTAGTCCTCCTAGTAATGCCTATTTAATAGTCAAGGATGCCGATGACGAAAGTGAATTGCTACGAGAAAATTGGGCAGTTAGTTTAGGAATCGCTAATGACTTTGGAGATTTCTAAGCCAATATTGATACTAATCTCTTGCCCCCTGCCCCGTGTTCTAAAATGGACGACCTCAACCAAAAGCTAAACAGCGTTTACCCTGGTAAAGTAGTACGGAAAGACCTAACTAAACGTATCAAAGAAGGTGCTAATGTACCTGTTTATGTACTTGAGTACCTGTTGGGGATGTACTGCGCGACCGATGACGAAACCACTATTGAAGAGGGTGTTGTTCGTGTAAAAAACATCCTAGCTCAGAATTACGTTCGTCCCGATGAAGCAGAACAAGTTAAATCCAAAATTCGGGAATTGGGGCGATTCACTATCATTGACCAAGTAACAGTAACTCTCAATGAAAGGGATGACATTTACCAAGGTAGTTTAACGAACTTGGGTATTAAGGGCATAGTCATTGACCCGGAAATCGTCAAACCCAACCCAAAACTTTTGGGCAGTGGTATATGGTGCATCCTACAACTTGAATACGAAGCAGGTACAAAACCCAGCCCATTCATCGTGGGAAGCCTCAAACCAATCCAAATGCCTAACGTGGAGATGGAAGAACTGTTCGCAGGTCGTCCAGCTTTTACCCGCAATGAATGGATTGATTTAATAATTAGGTCAACAGGACTAGAACCCACTAACTTCAGTGAAGAAGTGAAGTGGCATTTACTAGCGCGTATAGTACCCCTTTGCGAGAATAACTACAACTGCTGTGAACTTGGCCCACGTTCCACAGGTAAATCCCACATTTATAAAGAAGTTTCCCCTAACTCAATTCTTGTTTCCGGTGGTAAAACCACAGTAGCCAACCTTTTCTACAATATGTCTACCCGTCGTGTGGGGCTGGTAGGTTTATTTGATGTGGTTGCCTTTGATGAAGTCGCAGGCATTAGCTTTCATGATAATGATGGTGTGCAAATCATGAAAGACTACATGGCATCAGGTTCCTTTGCACGAGGTAAGGCTGAGATTAGTGCCAATGCTTCTATGGTCTTTGTGGGCAACGTTAATCAAAGCGTGGAATCTTTGGTGAAAACCTCTCACTTACTTGCACCTTTCCCCGAAGCCATGATTGACACTGCCTTTTTCGACCGCTTTCATGCTTATATTCCTGGTTGGGAAATTCCCAAGTTTAGCCCAGAAAATTTTACCAACGAGTACGGTTTTATCGTTGATTATTTAGCTGAGTGGCTGCGGGAAATGCGGAAACGCAGTTTTGCTGATGCAATCGACTCCTTGTTTCGATTGGGCAATAACCTCAAGCAACGAGATGTGCAAGCTGTCCGCAAAACTGTATCTGGTCTACTAAAGCTGCTTTTTCCAGATGGTTCATTTAGTAAAGAAGATGTACGTGAAGCCCTAGTCTATGCACTACGGGTGCGACGACGGGTCAAGGAACAGCTCAAAAAAATTGGCGGTATGGAATTTTACGATGTACATTTCAGCTACATCGACCTAGAAACTTTAGAAGAGCATTTTGTTTCAGTCCCAGAACAAGGCGGGTCAAGCTTGATTACTCAAGATGTGCTAACTCCTGGTCACTTACACTTTGTCAGTAATGCAGATAGTGGCATAATTAGCACATTTAAACTTGAACTACAAGCAATACCCGGTAGTGGAAAGTTAGTACGTACTGGCGTAGCAAATACTGGCAAGATAAAAGATAGTCTAAATATTGCCATGAATTACTTCAAAGCTAACGCTCAACGAGTTAGTAGTAGTATTCACCCTGGCAATTGGGACTTTTTACTACAGTTAATTGATTTACAAGGGGCTGGGATACCAGAAGAAAGTGGATTAGCATTATTCGTTTCTTTATGCTCTGCGTCCCTGAAACGGAGTGTCCAGACACAATTTGCTATATTTGGTGAAATGACTTTAGGCGGTACAATTACTCCAGTAAGCAACTTAGCGGGTAGCTTACAAGTAGCCTTTGATGCTGGAGCAAAACGCATACTTTTACCAATGGCCAGCGCTGTGGATTTAGCCAGTGTTCCACCAGAGCTATTTGCTAAATTCCAAACATCTTTTTACGCTGACCCAGTAGACGCAGTATTTAAAGCCCTAGCCGTCGATTAAACATCAAGCATTAAAGTCAAATAATGACCTAACCCATCAGCAAGAAGTTGATGGCGAAGGGGTGATGGTACTGGAACAGCACGAATTTGATAATTCCCTCGTGGTGAAGTTGGCTGCAACAAACCCGCATTTAGCAATACATTTACAGTATTGCTAGCAGCTTTTTTATAGGTAGAATCAGCCCATGCAGCTACAGTGGGATTCTGATCTCGCTTCCCTTCAAAGAAGGTTCGCAAGTCAGCAAGTGTCAGTACATAATCATAACGTTTCAACTTGTCCAGCAGGACTTCGGCAATAAGTTCACGCAGTAAGCGATGTTCTCGCAAAATCAGAAATAGGATAGTGAGTCGGCGAATATCAGGATTGCCTGTGGCTACTAATGTAATGTACGCCTCTGGTACTTGATGAAGGCGCTTAAGTATACTTTGTAGCGCACGCTCACGAGATACTTGGGAGCGTATTTGAAATAAATCTTCTACTAATACCCGTTGCCGAATATCCTTCTGGGTTAAACCTTGGTGCATCAGTTTAGCAACTGTCACGGTTTCAGTCAGAACAAAAGCATTGTTAGTACGAGCAGCATAAGCTGTAGCGATCATAGTGGGGATAAAAATACACTATAAGCAAGAAACAAAACTGTCTCAAACAGACGGTAAGCCATTGTAGCCTAATAATTTCTTTAGGCAAGGTTTTTAAGCAAAAAAGCCTAGAACTAATTAGTACAAGTTTCAAAATCAAAAAATTTCCTTATCTATTATCTTTTTTATCAAACACAAATATCATTACTTATGACTTCAATGTTTCTTTTTCTAATTGCCCTTCTAAATTTTAATAAATCTCGTCTCACCAGACTGAAATTACAAACCTTATCTTAAAATGCGATTGCCCTTAAATCATCTCAACCTCTTGATATTCCTCTGACTTGATCTAAAGTTTATTAATAGCGTTGAGTTGTATTCTGGCTTGCATTTCACTGATAAACTAAACTTGTGTTACTTATTGCTCCAGTTGGGTACTATAACAGTATTGCTTTTACAACGAATATTACTAACTGTATTTTTACTGTTAATAGTCAAATCTAATATATATAGACAAAATTAATAATTAAATGATTATATGACTGAACCAATAATGCTTTTCCTTGACATCAATGGTGTGATTGAGTTACAAGAAGAGGGAAAATCACCAGAGCAGATTTACAAGCGTGAGACAGGAACTCCTACCCCTGGAGCTAAAGAATTTTTGCAGGTAATAGATAATTGCCCTTGGATTCATCCTGTATGGATTTCTTCTTGGGGATGGTCTTCACAAGCATGGAATAAGTGGTCACAAACACGCCTTTGGGATGTTGCTTATTCTTGCGATAAGGATGAAAAAAAAGCTCATAAGCTTTTTCCTGGTGCTAGTAGTAAGTATTTAGATGTACGCTGGTATAGTCGAGACTGGCAGTATCGTATTGTTTGGATTGAAGATTTATTTGGTTTGACGAACGATACTTTAAGTTGGACTCAAAATAATTCTAAAGTGAAAATAATTGATACTGCGGGAACTCCTAAACAGTGGCGCAAAGGGCATAAGAAAGGAATCCGCTACTGGAACATTGAACAAATATGTGACACTTTAGATATTCATGGAGCGAATCGAGAAGTATTGTTGAACCATATTAAATATCCTTTTGTGGATTCAACAGAAGTTAAGACTGAAAATATAACAACTGATTTGAGTGATAGTAAAGGACTAATATCAAGTCAAATTCTTGCTTCAACAACTAATTCAACAGTTAAATTAGGAGAAAAAATCTCATTCTTAGACGAAGAAATCGAAAAAGACCAAGGCTTAGTTATATCAGCAGTTCGCAAACTGTTGAAACTTTTTCAAAATGCTAAAAAATGATTTTTGGAGATTAGATAGTATTTATGTACTAAAATAAAATCACCTATAAGTTTATAATGATGTGCGGCATTTTTAACACTCAATGTCCACTCTACCCACAGCACAACAAACCCAAGCACAACCCCACTACGAAACCATCACTGGGGTAGTCGAGCGCCTGACGTTCCACTCAGAGGAATCAGGTTACACTGTCGCACGTCTAACTCGCTCCCGCAGTACCGACCTCACCAGCATCGTCGGTAGCTTCGCCAATATTCAGCCGGGGCAAACACTACAACTGACTGGTTTCTGGAAAGACCATCCACAGTACGGCCCACAATTTAATGTCACTAACTACCACGAAACTAAACCCGCTACACTCACTGGAATTGAGAAATATCTTGGCAGTGGACTAATCAAAGGAGTCGGGCCAGTTACAGCAAGACGCATAGTTGCACATTTCGGGTTAGAAACCCTGGATATCATCGAAAACCAAATCGACCGACTCATCGAAGTACAAGGCATTGCCAAAAAGCGGATCAAGCTGATCAAGAATGCCTGGGAGACGCAAAAGGCAATCAAGGAAGTAATGGTGTTTCTGCAAACCCACGGCGTTTCTACAACATACGCCGTAAAAATATATAAACAATACCAAGATAAAGCGATCGCCACCGTCACCGCGAACCCGTACCAGCTTGCGACCGACATCTACGGCATCGGCTTTCTCACCGCCGACAAGATTGCGCGAAATCTCGGCGTACCCTCAAGCTCAGAATTTCGTTACAGCGCCGGAATCATCCACGCATTGAGTGAAGCTGCTGAGGATGGTCATTGTTACTTGCCACAGCCAGAACTAATAGAAAAAGTCATCAAACTACTAACAACAGATGACCATCAGCCAACCGAAGATGCGATCGCTGACATTATCAAAGATATGGGCGCAAGGGAGGAGTTGGTTAGGGAATACGTGAGAGACAGCTACGGCGAGAAGTTATTACTCTGCTACAAACCAACTTTCTTCCACACAGAACAAAACCTTGCACAGTTGATATCTCGGCGGTTACGCCAACAAGTCAAACAAGATATCCCCCGTGTCCGTGCATGGCTAGACCGCTTCATGTCCAGCCGTAAGATTGAGCTATCGCCCCAACAGCAGAAAGCGGTGGAGATGGCGGCTTATTCTCCGGTCATGGTTCTGACTGGTGGCCCTGGCGTTGGGAAAACTTTTACTACCCATACCATAGTCAGTTTGTGGAAAGCGATGGGCAAAAACATTGCCCTAGCTGCACCAACAGGAAGGGCAGCGCAGAGATTATCAGAGATGACCGGGCTTGAGGCAAAGACGATACATCGCTTGCTGGAGTTCGACCCCAAGACTATGGGTTTCAAGCGAGATAACGAAAATCCTCTACCCTTTAGTGCCATTATTGCTGATGAAGCTTCGATGCTCGACCTGTTTCTGGCACATTCCCTGGTGAAAGCTGTGGCTGGTGGAGCGCAACTATTATTAGTCGGTGATATTGACCAACTACCATCTGTTGGCCCTGGTAAAGTGCTGGCAGATTTGATTACTTCGCTGCAAGTGCCAGTAGTCAAGCTAACGCAAGTATTTAGGCAAGCCCAACAAAGTGCGATTGTGACAGCAGCGCACCAAATCAACCAGGGAGATTATCCAAATATAGAACCAATCTCAGATAATCCACAGTCAGATTGTCTCTGGCACGGAGGCGGACACACTCCAGAGCATGGGGTACAGGCTATATGCGAGTTGGTGGGTGAGTATATCCCCCGGCTGGGCTTTAATCCAGCTACGGATGTGCAAGTGCTATCTCCGATGTCGCGGGGGTTGGTGGGTACTCGGAATTTGAATGCTGTTTTGCAGCAGCTGATCAATCCGCCTGCGCCCGGAAAGGTGGAGATTAACCGAGGCGGGATGATTCTGCGGGAGGGCGATCGCGTTATACAACAGATGAATGACTATGACCGCGAGGTTTTTAACGGGGATTTGGGGACTATCGTTGATATTGATACGGAGGAGCAAGAGGTGACGGTTGAGTATGGTGGACGGGCTGTGGTTTATGACTACGCTGACTTGAATGAGATTACTTTAGCCTTCAGTATCTCAGCGCATAAAAGCCAGGGGAGTGAGTACCCTGTGGTGATACTTCCTTTATATATGCAGCACTATGTCATGCTTTCGCGTAATTTGTTTTATACAGGGTTAACAAGAGCGAGGAAATTAGCGATTGTCGTTGGTTCGGTGAAAGCGATCGTTCTAGCTGTGAGAACCACAGATGACCAGCAGCGCTACACAAGGTTGTGGCAGAGGTTGTTACAGCCAGTTGGGTGAGCCGTCTATAATTCGCTTTCCTCAGAGAATTAAATCCTAGAAAAGTCAAAATTATTTACAAAATTATATTGCTGCAATCACTTATACAAATCATTGAGGGATCATATTGTTTAGGCTGTTATTGTGGGGTTAATAGATGTATAGTGTTTTTGTATTTCTTTTTGTAATTTACGTCTGATGTGAATTATTCAAATCAATAAAATATCGAGCATTCTACGTCTTGTAGAGACGTTGTATACAACATCTCTACAACGATAAATCAAGGGTTTTTACGTCTAATCCACATAATGCGTAATTTGCAAAATAGCTATTTTTCTGTGGAGTTTCAAGTAAGAACTATGGAAACTAATGTGCAGGTTATAAAATCCCAGCGAAAAAATATAGTGTATCAAACTAAAGGAAAAGCTAAAAAACATCTTCGTTCATTTTCCTTAAATGCGGAGATTAAAAGTTTTCAAGAAGTTTTAGCTAGTGACGTAAGCTTGGAAATGGTAGAAATTCCTGCTGGTAGTTTCATGATGGGTTCATCAGCCGAGGAATTAAACAGTAAAAATGATGAACGTCCTCAACATCAAGTGAATATTCAATCTTTCTTTATGAGTAAAAATGCAATTACTCAAAAGCAATGGCAACAAGTTGCGGTTTTTTCCCCTCCAGTGACTAAAACATTAATCTCTAGACCCTCCTTTTTTAAAGGATATGAGCATCCTGTAGAACAGATTTCTTGGTATGATGCCAATGAATTTTGTGCTAGACTTTCCAAATTAACAACCAGAAACTATCGTTTACCTAGCGAAGCCGAATGGGAATATGCTTGCCGTGCTGGTACAGAAACATCTTTTTACTTCGGGCAGATAATAACAAATCAATTAGCCAACTATAGCCGTAAACATATTTCTAGTAATCAAAAGTTTAATGGGCAGACAAGTCCTGTGGGTAGTTTCCCTGCTAATGCTTTCGGTTTGCATGATATGCACGGTCAGGTTTGGGAATGGTGTATCGATACTTGGCATGACACCTACGACGATGCACCAACAGATAACATTGCTTGGGTAAACAGCAATCAATTTCGGGTAGTACGGGGTGGTTCTTGGTACTCTGACTCTGTTATGTGTCGGTCTGCCTACCGTCATCGATGCAACCCAAAAAATAAGTACGAAGATATTGGTTTTCGCGTTGTCTGTGATGATGTAAAAGTAAACTCTCCTTAACATTAGAATCACAATTTGTTTCCATCTGCCCCTGGTGCAAGAGTCAAATTTAGCTGTAGCAGTAAGCTATAAAAAACTAAGTTCGAGAAAAGTGATCGCCTTCCCCAACTATCATTAGGGTTTGCTAAACTTCAATCTATCGTTTATAGGCTCACTTCCCCAATTTTTATATTTCTGACTCACCCTGATTTTTTATTTTCCTCTGCTTAGAGTGACAAATGAGGGTTAAGAACATCGGGAGCCGGATACACAGAAATGGGTATGTCCGGATCTAATTGAGAGGTGCAGAGCTTAATAGTTCCCCTGGACTCAACCAATGAAAGGCATTCTCAAAGGTCAACCACCTTATTGTCCCAGCTAGAAACACTTGAAGCACAACGCGATCACATTTTATTGGATCTGAAGTTAGGTAAGCAAGCGGCTGGATACAAAGTGGCACTTAAAGCTCTCAATCGTTTCATTGCTGAACTAACAACAAGAGCATAAGCCTTTCTCAATTCGCCAACAAAGTCATGATTTACACGAACCACTTCTCTTTTTCCACATCCCGTGAAAAGTCAGAGTTATTTAATGCTTAAATAAATAGCTTGACATTAACAACATATTTGCTATATAGTTACGGGTGGAAATTGTATAGCATATATGCAACATTAATGTCTCATAAGCAAATTTAATTTATCTGGAAGGCTGAGTTGGCAGATGTAGATAAAATTTGTAAAAGATTATATCTATCCCAATACCTGTGCCAAAAAAAGAGGATGAAGAGATAGGGCTGAAGTTGTAATAAGTAAATCAGGGAAACAAACTTATGAGCTGGATAGATTTTTTTCTAGCCTGTACAACAAACCTATATTAGGACTATCTTTTTTTACATTGTCATTAGTAAGTGTTGAGCAAAAGCACTCATTTCCGATTCAGATAGAACAGGTCATAAAGAGTGATATAGAAAAAAGTAGCCCATTAGCAATCAAAGAAATAAAACCGCAAGAGAAACGTCGGCGTGGGCGACCAAAAGGCAGTAAAAACAAGAATAAAACGGAGGTAATATTAACATCTGAATTACTACGGATTCAGAAAATGATTAATTCGCTTTTCAAGCTATTAGGTGATTTTATTCCCCTTGCTTACTTAGTATTAGATGGACACTTTGGTAACAATAATGCTTTACAAATGGTTCGGCAAGTTAAGTTGCACATAATTTCTAAATTGCTCCATGATTCAGCGTTATATTTCCCTTATGAAAATCCTAAATCCAGTAAACTTTCTCGTCGTAAATACGGTGATAAGATTGACTATCGTAACATACCTGACAAGTATTTATGTAAAAGCAGCATAGAGGATAAAATCCAAACTGATGTTTATCAATGCACTCTCCTTCACAAGGAATTTTCCCAAGCACTGAATATAGTTATTTTGGTAAAAACCAATCTTAACACTAATGCTCGTAGTCATGTAATTCTATTTTCTAGTGACCTAAAATTGTCATCTGAGAAAATAATTGACTACTACAACCTGTGCTTTCAAATTGAGTTTAACTTCCGTGATGCCAAGCAATTTTGGGGATTGGAAGACTTTATGAACTTCGGTCAAACTGCAGTGACTAATGCTTCTAATCTAGCATTCTTCATGGTTAATTTATCCCACCATCTTCTCGCTGATTTTCGTCACCACAATCCCGATTCCGGCATTATTGACCTTAAGGCTCATTATCGTGGCTTTCGATATGTCTATGAAATTTTAAAAATGCTTCCTCAAACCCCTGAGCCTATTTTATTAAATCAGATTTTTGCCAAGCTTACTTCTTTAGGACGTATTCATCCCGTTTCCACAGGTGTTGAACCCTATTAAATTGGCTAAGGTATTGTTATGCTAAATAGCATTGTTAATATTTATCGTACAGTCGTCAAAAATATACAATACAACAACCAAATAGTAGAATTTATCGGTGAAATACTTTCAACTTGTAAACAAATAAACGCCTATGGAGATACTCTGGTCAGCAATCGACGATTAAAAACATTGCTCAAGCATTTACAGTATCGAACAGGAAAAACTAGGCTAAATACTATTTATGAGTTAGAGCAAATAGCTCATAATTATCCTCAATATCACTGGCTAATTATGGAGATACTCTGCAAGTTTATATATGCTCATGCTGCTAGCACTTCTTCATCACCGTTAGATAGTTGCTCAACATTATTGATTCAAAGCGCTTTAGATGTGATTGCAAGGAGAAATATCCAACATGACACAGAAAATCAACAATTAGATTTGTGTCATATCGACATCCGAGGAGCAAATCTCAGGGAAGCAAACCTAGAAAACGCTAATCTCTATCGTATTAACCTTTGTGGCGCAAACTTATCTCAAGCTAATCTCTGCGGGACAGTTCTCATCGCCGCCGACCTTTCTGGTGCAAACTTAGCGGGGGCAAATTTATCATATTCAATTCTCAGTGCTGCAAACCTAACTGGTGCAAACCTTTCGAGAACTAATTTGACTGGAGCAAATTTATATTTAGCTAGTTTGCAAGAAGCTATTCTATATGAGACAAAACTGAATGGAGCCAATTTAAGAGAAGTAAAATTCACGACTAGCGATAATAGTAATAATCATCCTATAAGCACCCAGCATTTATAGGATTAGCATTTGATTTTTGAAAAATCCCGTACATCTGAAGAGACAGAAAATCAAAAGTAGTATTTTGAATAAACCACTCAAACATCCACTTTAGATGAAAGAATTTTGGAATTAAAGCACATCTATAGGACTTACGCATTGACAAAATAGACAAACAATGAAGAGACAAGAATCGGGATAAAACAGGCGATCGCTAGGACAACATCTTCTGGAGCGGGACGCTACGCAAATGACTTCAAGGGGCGACAATCGAGCTAAAGTGCTTGCTGTATAAGTGTTATAGCCCTTAAACCTCGCTGATAATATGCCTGCTTATTGCGAACGGAACCGACCAGTTCCTCAACCCATGCTTGGCATTCATGCCAAGCAACTATCCAATTTTGACCCTTCGGGTTTGCAGTCGCCTACGGAGGGAAACCCTCCTACAGCGCTGTCTCACCATATAAACCTATCCAGAAATTACTGTGACGCTTCTCATTTCTATTTTTTTCTTCTTGGTGACAAATATAAGAATCAAGTTTTTGAAATTTAGTTCTTTGCCCGTGTAACCAAGCACTGCTTATAGCTAAAGCAATTAATAATATTATTCGTACAAGCCTATCAGGACTGGCTTGAGAACCTTCTAGATTGTAGCCGCCCGTTTTACAATCTTTGAACATTGCTTCAATGCCAAAACGTTGACTATATATTTTGTAAGGGTTTTCAAGGTGGCGAAAACATTACTACTCCTCACAAAAGAAAACCGCGCACGAGAATTAACTCAGCAGCAAAAGGATGAAAATAAAGCTTTATCTAGTAATCGGATATTCATTGAACATTTGATTCGTCTGCTCAAAATATTTCGGATTGCTCGAGAGAGATTTCGCTTAAAGCTTGAAACGTATGAGCAGATTATTTTAACAGTCTGTGGGTTAGTTAGGTTAAGGATTGGTAGCTTAATCCTGCCAACTTAGCTACTACGAGTAGTCAGAAAATTTAAAAAAGGAGAAGTTAACTTTTATGCCTCTAAACTAACAGTAATTATCTCAAACCTTGATTATTACGTTTTTACGCAAATATCAAAGTTTTGTCTCAAAGCTTTGAACAGTCTGGCTTTGAAGTTTTCGGACAAGTCTAATTCATAAGTCGCAGGGAAGCGAGTTTCCTGTAGTGATATTTCCTTTGTACATGCAGCACTATGTCATGCTTTCGCGGAATTTGTTCTATACAGCTCTAACCCGCGCTAGGAAATTAGCAATTGTCGTTGGTTCGGTGAAAGCGATCAGCTACGCTGGGCGGTTACGCCATCGCTCTGGCTGTGCGAACTACGGATGACCAGCAGCGATATACACGGTTGTGACAGAAGTTGTTGCAGCCGATAGCGTTGTAGTTGCGATGCTTACACAGGCTACACCTACGCACAGAGCAGACAAGAGCGGACAGGTAGGGGCGATCAAGCAACAAAGCCAATATTGATATGCTCATCAGGCTAAAACCCTTACATCTAAAGCCTTTCACGATGTTAGACAGAATGTCTGTCTAACATCCAAAATCCCACTTTACCCAACCCACGGTTTAGAGCCGTTTCGATGCAGTTCCACCGCAATGTAAAAAGCTTTCCATTTTTGAGGGCAGTGCTTGACTTCGGGAAAATCTTTGACACAGGGGTTAGCTCTTTGGTGCGGATCGCGGATTAAAGATCATCTTTGCCAGTATTATCACTTTGTTGATCTTGGACGAGCGTTAAACCTAAAGCTTTATAAGTAGTTAGCATCTTATCAGATACTGTTGGTGCAGTTACCAGATAAGTTAGTGCATGAATTGACTCGACTACATAAGGAGCAGCTGTGTCTAACTTCTCTGCTGTCGCTAATCCAACTACTTCCGCAGCGCCAGCAATCATTGCTCGTTTAACATAGGCTTCTTCTAAATTCGGCACACTGATACCAACTTCTGGATGTAGGCTACATACGCCCAACATACACAAATCTGCACGAATCATCCGCAATGCCTCGATTGTTGCTACACCAACGTTCACTAAAGCCTTTTTATAGAGTTGTCCGCCCAACATTACAACTTGAATATGGGGATGCTCTGCTAATGCAACAGCGATTGGCGGACTATTTGTGACGATTGTCGCTTGTAAATCTAAAGGTAAATGACGGGCCACTTGGAGAGTTGTCGTACCGCCATTTAAAATTACCACTTGCCCAGTACGAATCAATTTTGCAGCAGCACGGGCAATCGCTTCTTTTTCTTTTGGTGCTTGTTTTTGCCGATCTGCATAACTGGCGATCGCCGGAGAAACCAAAAGCGCTCCGCCATGAACGCGCTGCAAGAAACCAGATTCGGCTAATTCCCGCAAATCCCGACGAATCGTATCCTCAGAAACCTTTAGCACAGCACTAAGTTCTGATGACAGCACCTTTTTATCACGATGCAAAATTTCTAAGATGAATTGTCGTCGCTCTGCTGTTAGCATAGAAGGCTTTTCGGGAAATTGCGTATTTGCCATTGAAATTGCGCGTTTGTGAGTTTATACTTATAGATATGCGGATTACTGCCTACTTGTCGTCGGCTTTAAATAAATTCAAGCACATTCGTGCAGAAGGAGAGTCTAACGATCTTAGCCGATCCCTGGTATTAAGGGAAGCGTTTAAGCTACATGATTCCTCATAGACGACGCACTCATAAAAAGGATAAAACAACTGAAACAAAAACACATTTAATTTGTGCAAGCGCTGATGAAGATTGTTGATAGTCATCAATCATCTGTCATCAATAATCAATCAACATTTCAAATTAAAGACATAAAACATGACACTTACTAATACGCAATTTCCCATTGATCTGAGTGCTTATAAACCTCTAGTTCTCAACCCCAAAAATGCAACGCTTACAAATGAGCAAAGAGAAATTCTTAAAGGAAACATTCAACTGTGCCGCGATGCGATCATCCTCTTTACAGCCACTGGTGCTGCCAGAGGAGTAGGCGGTCACACAGGTGGCCCTTACGATACAGTACCAGAAGTGATGATTCTCGACGCATTCTTCCGGGGAGCATCCCAGAGATTTGTGCCGATCTTTTTTGATGAAGCAGGGCATAGAGCTGCAACCCAGTACTTGATGGCAACCCTACATGGTGAGTTAAATGCCGAGCAACTTCTACACTATCGTCAGGCACATTTCGACTTACCAGGACATCCCGAACTAGGGCTAACTCCTGGTGTGAAGTTTAGTTCTGGACGACTGGGGCATATATGGCCCTACGTTAATGGTGTAACCTTAGCAAATCCTGGCAAAGTCGTTTTCTGTCTTGGTTCTGATGGCTCGCAGCAAGAAGGTAACGACGCGGAAGCTGCCCGTTTGGCAGTTGCTCAACATCTCAATGTCAAGCTAATTATTGATGATAACGATGTTACCATTGCCGGACATCCATCCAAATATCTACCTGGTTTCACAGTTGCCAAAACTTTAGCAGGTCATGGGTTGAAAATACTAGAAGGAGACGGCGAAGACTTAGACGATTTATATCATCGTATGAGCGAAGCAGTAAATACTCAAGGGCCGATTGCTGTGATCAACAAACGCCCTATGTGTCCGGGTATTGAAGGGTTAGAAGGCTCCACTCATGGTCACGATGTGATCTCGGTAGACTTGGCAATTAAATATCTCGAATCACGCAAACATACAGATGCTGTTGAATATCTGAAAAACATTCAAAAACCCAAACAGACCTATACTTTTATTGGTTCTAGCGAAAAATGGGGTGCTAACCGCAATGTGTTTGGTGAAGCAGTGGTTGATGTTTTAAGTCGAATGAGTCAAGAAGAACGCAAGCAAAACGTATTGGTGATTGACAGCGATTTAGAAGGTTCTTGCGGACTTAAGAAAATTCACGATACATACCCCGAAATATTTATTTCCTCTGGAATTATGGAACGGGGGAACTTCTCTGCTGCTGCTGGGTTTGGTATGGATAAAGGAAAGCAAGGAATTTTTGCAACTTTTAGTGCTTTCTTAGAAATGTGCATTTCCGAAATTACGATGGCAAGGCTAAACTACTCAAATGTTCTTTGTCACTTTTCCCATGCAGGTATAGATGACATGGCAGATAACACATGCCATTTCGGTTTGAACAATATGTTTGCTGACAACGGCTTGGATGATGGCTACGCAACACAGCTGTTCTTTCCCGCAGATACTAATCAGATGAAAGCTTGTGTAGAAGCTGTGTTCTTTGAGCCGGGACTACGATTCATTTTCTCCACTCGTTCTAAAGTACCGAATATTCTTGACAGCAACGGTAAAGATTTGTTTGGTAATGGGTATAAATTTGTTCCTGGTAAAGATGAGGTGATTCGAGAAGGAACGCAAGGCTATATCATCAGTTTTGGTGATGCTCTCTATCGTAGCCTTGATGCAGTCGAACGTCTCAAACACTCAGGGCTAGATGTAGGTTTGATTAATAAACCAACCTTAAATGTTATTGATGAAGAAGCGATCGCTAAAGTCGGTAAAGCTCCTTTTGTCCTTGTAGTAGAAGCGTTCAATCGTCGAACTGGATTAGGTAGCCGTTTTGGTTCCTGGCTGTTAGAGCGTGGGTTTACTCCCAAATACGCTCATCTTGGGACTCATAAAGAAGGTTGCGGCGGTTTATGGGAACAGTATCCACATCAAGGTATCGATCCAGTGAGTATTATGAACAAGGTTAAAGACTTAGTTAGATAACACAACCCAAGTACAAATATTTTCTGTTGAGACTAAAGTCCTTAAAGGGGAACAAAAAGGGCTAGGATACTGATGAAATTAGCTTCATAGCCCTTTTCCCTTGCTGATAATACTTAGAGTTTGCTACAACTGAAGAGATCAATTGCGCTCATACGCAAATGGCGTGCTTGTTACTAACTCCATTGCTCTAAGTAGCATTTGTCGGTTAACAGATTATTTGACGCTCTAACAAATTAATGTCGCTTTATCAGAAACTGCTAAAGTCAAGTTGGCTCAATAGACTTGTCCGAAATATTAACTTAGAAAAAGAAAAATGGTAAAACGTTAAATTGAGTGTCTACTATTTTTCAGACTTATTTATGGTTTTTGATTATATCCAAAAGTATCTATTAAGAACAAAACAAATTTTGGGGATTACAGGTTTGTGCTTTGTGCGGTTGCGTATAAGTAGATGGTTACACCATTGCCCAATTCCAGCTAGTGGCATAAATCTAAAACCCTTGTAGCAAAAGCCTTTGACGATGCTCGACAGACATTCTGTCGAGTATCTAAGTTCTAATAACACCAACAGTGGCGATGGCGCAAGCGACCGCCTACGGCGATCGCCCTGGAGTTAGACCTGTCTCCTTCGAGGATTTACCAAATTCGTAAGCTGGTGCGTGAACGAGAAAAAGCTAAATTGTAATGATTAATTCAAATTGTGAAAACTCTGTTTCCCTTATTGCCTTGGCAGGACATAAGTACGACGTTCTTTCTCTCCAGAAAATGATGCTGACATTAACCGTAATTGCGTAAAGTATTCGATATCATCAGTCCCAGTTCGAGAGACAAATTTACCCTTGAGAGTAATTTTTGTATCGCTTTGTTGAACTATTTCAACACTTGGTTGAACTTCCTTAATGATTTCAATAAAGCCGTGCATCTCAACTTCATAAGTGACGAAATCAGGGCAGTTTGTCAACTCATTATAACCATACGGATGAATCCCACAAATTAATCGCTGTCTTCCGTATGTGCCGCCGTGGTAATTGTGGCATCCTACGCAAGCGAGGGGTCTAGATAGTTGTTCCTGTACATCAAAATGTTGACTCATGCGATCGCCCCGCCACATCAAATGAATTTATATTCTAAATTACCCTCAAATAACTTCACCAAGAACGATTACATCTAGAGATGTCAGAAAATCAACTTCTGTAATACAACGTGGTTCTGGGACTACCAGTAACCATTGTCTCGCACAAATAAAATCTGTCTGTTCATATGATATTTTTCCCATATCGGTATGATACCCACACTCGATAATTTGACCCTCACGAAATAGTATCTTACCTGTTTTCTCACACTCAATATCTCTGAGAATTTTTCCCTTCATTATTTTGAAACCCTCAACAATAATTATTTCTTATTCTGTTCCTGCCTCAAAATCTGAGCTTCGTACTTTCGGATATTCCGCAAAATTTCTTCACGCTGGGGATGCCCTTGTAGATGCTGTTCAAGGGAAGCTATTTCGTCAATTACTAAAGGCTGTTTACTGGAAATATTGGTAGCTACATCTGTTAGGTTCATGATGTTTATACTTGTTAAGTATATATATTTTGCTAACTAGAGAGACTGCAAATAACTTAAAAATTCCTTCCCTTCATCCACAGTTAGAAAAACTCGTGCGCGTTTGTTGAAAGTTTGCGTTAGATAATCTTTGATATTCTCCTGTGTCCAGCCTAATCGCTGTATCTGGGCTTCAATATGAGCGAATATTTCACTCCTGATGAGTATTATTTGAGGATGAATTATTTTGACCCATATTTGTTAACTTATGATCAACCACCAAAACCGTCTTAAGTGCTGATGATGTATCACGAGCATTAGAGACAGGAAACTCATAGCAATAAGCTTATATGTATTGTTTAGCTCGTTAAACTAGAGTCAAATATTTGCTTTGACGTTAGTTGTAAGTTTGGAAAGACTGAAGAAATTAACTGTTCATCATTTTGAAATAGTTGCCTATGATACTCATCTTCTACTAAAGTACAAATTGTAATTGTTGGTTGTTTAGGTTTACCAATATATTCTCTACCACCAATACCCAAATAATCAATAATCCAATATTCGCTTACTCCTAGCAAAGCATAATCTTCAACTTTTCGTGCGTAATCATTTTGCCAATTCGTACTGACCACTTCAGCTATTAATTTAATCGATTTCCCTGATGTAATTACAGGTTCTTGTTGCCATAATGGTTCATTAGTTAGTTGCCTTTGATCTAAGACAATTACATCAGGGCGAAAGGCTGTGTTCGTACTTAACAATTTGATTAAGCATCTGTGGGGAATAAAATAAGCCAATTCCTGGCGATCTATTTCCACATTTAACTTGCGCCCAACAAAGGCTAATACTTGCTCATGAGGCCCAGTAGGTTCCATTTCGACTAGTTCACCATCAATTAGCTCATGGCGATCGCTATCCCCGTATTGGGTAATAAATTCATCAACAGTCAAAAGTTTTGAAGCAAATTGAACCATTGCGATGTCGTTGCTATGAGCGGATAGACTTTATTCTAGCGTTAGCAGTAGTTGAGTTTGGGAACTAATCATCAAACTTGTATTTGAGCGGCGAATCCTTAAGTAATTTCTCAATCCCAACTCGCACTAGATGGGCTTGCGTGCCTGATAATTTCAACTCGTTGTGGATAAATTCATCCAGTGAGGATGCCGTAGTACGTTCCAAAAGTGCTAGTACCCGTTGAGATTGACTTTGGGATGTTTCAGTTGCATCTAAATCTGCTGCTTGAGAGGAATCATTAGTCTTTGGTTGATCCAGAAATCTCTTGTTGTCCCGGTCGTAGCCAGAGAAGTTTTGTAGCAACTGCATAGGGAACCATTCGTTCACCCCGCCGTAATATACTGCTCGACCCACAGGTGATTGTGCCGCAATCTCCATCACTTGCGTTGATGTAATCTTGCGATCGCCCGGAATCAACTGCGTGGCAATCATGGCATTGTAAGCTGGGACATTATATGGGTGAACCAAGGCGACAGATGTTAATTGCGATCGCAGTCCGCCAGAAATACCCAAATCGTCAGTGTGGGGGTTTTGTACGACAATCCAGAAGTGCCAACCAGAACTATCACCACAAGAACAGTAGGAAACGATTTTGTCCTTGAGCCAACCAATTTCATTCTTAGTATTCTTGAATTTGGAACAAACAGCCGTCCCTTCATCTAGAATGATCAGCTTGTCCCCGGTGATAAGTTGAAACTCGGCAAAGCAGTCTTTGACCCACTTAACAGCCTCGGCGGGTGACATCTCTAGAATCTTGGCACGTTTTAGAGTGTCAACGCGACCTTTGAAATAACCAGTTTCTTTCTCATCGCCCTTTGGGTCAATGTAAAAGATATGTATGCCTCTATGCGATCGCTTAATTGCATCAATTGCATTACTAATGGTGATGCCCTTGCCCGAACCAGGAACACCAACCCACAGCATATTTGTTACTTTCTTGGCAATATGCCCGATGAGGTCATACTGCACTTGAGGCGTTTTGGTGTAGGTGGAGATTTCCGTATTAACAGAGGGAGTTAGGGTAGGCTCATGACTAGAAACTACTGTCCCCAATGATGGGTTAGAGATAGAAGGCAGTTCAGTTTTTGGGATTATAGTAACAGTCTTGTCCTCTACTGGTTGATTCACAACAGAAGGTAATTCAACGAACCTTGCTGGTGGAATACCAATATTTTGATGTTGTGTGACTTGTTGAATTGACGTTACTTGTTGGTAATTTACTCGTGGGTCAATTGTCACTTGTGCTAAATGCCCAGACAATTGATCACGGGTTGGGAACTGCCCACGCAACTGAATGAACCAATCCAACAACCAACGGTAAGCGTAAAACCTTTTGCCAGGATCAACGATGCTTAAGTATTCACACACCACATGAGATGATTGCTTGAGCATGGCGAACTCATATTTCTCCATCGGCTCCAGATGAAGCATCAAGTCAGCCAATTCATTCTTGTTAGAGAAATACTCCTCACGCTCTACACTGTCACCCATTGCCGAGATGAACTCAAAAAGTTCCCCTGATAAAAGGAATCGGTGCAAATTGATGGGTATCGTTGAGGTCTTGCACCACTGACCAGAGATACCCGACTCCAGCAACCGCCGCACCGATAGGAGCAAGTGGGGAAGTGGCATAACAAACCGCACCAGTGGCCGCCGTCGCTAAAGTAATGAACTTGGCTAAATTCATGCCACTACGCTCATTTCTAGCGCGGATTAACAACTGGTCTTGACGTTCTTGCAACCAAGAAGCGGTGTTCCCAGCTTCCAAATACTCAATGCTGGGATAATCGTCACGCAACAGTGCGGTTTCTTTTGTGCCTAGAATTGGTATAGGTTGCTGCATCTTCGCACCTCTTACTTAGTTAATTTCCAAATGTTGTAGCCAATTTCACCCGCCATCATTGAGGCACAATTATACGCAAAACAACCTAAAATTGTGCCTGGGTCAGTGTAGCGGAAGGGCCAGCGACCAACAAACGTTGTGGTGATGTCCAGTACCCAGAAAAATAGTGCGATCGCTCCCCTGCATTACGTTCTTTCATACCAGCGCGTTTGTAGTCACCCCATAAAGCCACAGTCAGGTCGATATTTCCGGTGGGTTTGCTACCTAAAGCATATTGCTTAGATTCCTCAAACTCATTCTTGGCTTGGATTGGGTCTTTACCCCGCAAAGTTCGGGCTTCCATCACCTGAACTAACGCAGAGATGCCAAAACTAATCCAGAATAAGGGATTAAATGGTAGTTGCAACCACCCGAACCAGCCGATCCATTCAGTTTCAAACCACGGTAGGAGAGGTTTTCCTTGAAATAAAACTTGCCAAACGCTGTCAGTAGAAAGCAGTGTGCCAATCCAAAAGCCAATTGCACCGACTAATTTATATCCTGGTGTGCCTGGGGTGATGAATTGAGCAACAATGTGTGAGACAAACACAACTGGTAGTGATACTAGCTCAACAATCCATCGGGCTAAAAGTTCTAAATACTCACCCAACCCCCGTTGTGGTTTATTTTGCTCTTTTGGTTGTGGGTTAGGAGTAGTTGGCGTGGGATTGCTCATAATTTAATTTCCAGCGTCAGAATATAGTGGGGAATCATTGCAAGCTCCTCTGACTCGGTATTTCCATTTCCATTGACGTTCTTCGATTCGCCCAATGCACCAGCCTGTCGAGTCGTAAACAAAACCAGTTCATCCTCTAAATAACCTGTAGTGTTGGGTCTAGGATTACGTTTAGGAGTATCCAAATAATTTTGCATTCGCAATTTTTTAAAACTAGGGCTAACTCCTAACTCGTTAATTTTTGAGATGTTGCTGCCCTTTCTTCGGCTTTAATCCGCTCTAGTTCTTCGGATTGTTGAATTGTTGTAGCCGTGTTGTAAGTGTTGAATTGCGCTGGCAGTTTAGATAACCAAGGACTAGCTATTAAACCCATTCCAAATAATCCTAGTAGCGCTTGTTTTGGTATTTCATAGTGCAAACCTACGCTGGTTCGTACTGTTCTAAAATTTTGCAAAAGTTGTCAATTGTATTAGCAACTGGCGTTTGTTCAATCACTTCCTCAACTACCTTTGGGGGTTCTGGTTCTATTTGTGGAGTCTCAAAGCCGATTGCATCTAGAATTTGTCTTTCCATATTTATTAGTACATTAATTTTGTTAGTTGCTTAACTACCCAAATCACCCACCAAAACACTATAGAAAACAGCATTAACAGTCTGAGCAACCAATTAATCATGTAACGTAGAGGGGTTTTCCAAAACAACCACAGATGAATAATCTCATGAGCTAAATCAGACAGTGGCACAATATCACGCACTGGAATTTCGCACTCTAGATTGTCGTAAGTTAGATGGTGTGCGTGATTGGATTTGTGCCAGGGAAGAAGTACACAATGAAAGAGCGTTAATTGTTCAATACCTTAGCCAATTTACGAGGGTTCAACGCCTGTAGAAACGTTATGAATACGTCCCAAAGAAGTAAGTTTGGCAAAAATCTGAGTTAATAAAATAGGCTCAGGTATTTCGGGAAGCATTTTTAAAATTTCACGGACATATCGAAAACCACGATAGTGAGCCTTAAGGTCAAGGATGCCGGAGTCGGGATTAAGGAGACGAAAATCCGCGAGAAGATGATGGGATAAGTTGACCATAAAGAATGCTAGATTAGCAGCATTAGTTACAGCAGTTTGACTTAAGTTCATAAAATCTTCCAATCCCCAAAATTGCTTGGCATCTCGAAAATTGAATTCGATCTGAAAGCGTAGCTTGTAGTAGTCAATTATTTTTTCAGATGACAATTTTAGATCACTAGAAAATAGAATTACATGACTACGAGCATGAGTTTTAAGATTGGTTTTGACGAGAATAACTACATTTAGAGATTGGGCAAATTCTTTGTGAAGTAATGTAACTTGATAAACGTCAGTTTGGATATCATCATCAACGGTACTTTGACATAAATACTTCTTAGGTATGTTGTTGTAGTCAATTTTGTCTCCGTATTTACGACGAGAGCGACTATTGGGGTCAGGGTGTTGATAAGGTATATATAATGCTGAATCAGAGCGAAGCTTAGAAATTATATGCAAGTTAACTTGACGAGCCATCTGCAAGGCATTATTATTCCCAAAGTGTCCATCCAATACTAAGTAAGTAAGGGGAATAAATTTAGCTAATAACTTAAATAGCGACTTAATCATCTTCTGAATTCTGAGTAATTCAGATGTGAGAACTACCTGGGTTTTATTCTTGTTTTACTTCCCTTTGGTCGCCCACGCCCACGTTTTTCTTGCGGTTTTATTTCTTTGGTTGGTGACGAGCTACTTTTTTCTATATCGCTCTTTATCACCTGTTCTATCTGAATCGGAAACGAGTGCCTTTGCTCAACACTGACTAATGATAATGTAAAAAAATAGCCCTGATATGGGTTTACCAGCCAGGCTAGAAAAAAATCTATCCAGTCCATAAGTTTGTTTTCCTGATTTACTTATCACAACTTCATCTCCCGCTAGCAAATATATCTCATTCGGACGAAATAAATGCTTGTGAAAGAATAACCAAAACAATGTCGCCCAAGGTATTACCGTATGAAAGAATCTCAACATCGTTCGATAACTGCCACCACTACCTGTCCAACGAGAAATTCCCAACATCGTCACTCGCCACTCATTGCTAACATGGCCAGGATTATCTGGTTCAATTGCCGCATCGTCGTAGCGTTTATCTGCGGCAGGAGGCATTGCAGGAGTGATAAGATATCGGGCATGGGTTGATTGTGGCTTTTGAGTTGTCGTTTGGGAAGACAATAACTCTACTACATCAGCCCCTCTCTTCACCCTCTTATTTTGGCTAAGGTATTGTTGTTGGCACTGTTTTGATTTGACTTTCCACTGCGGCGAATGGATGTAACTGAGATACTCATGGGAGTATTTGCGTTTGCTCATCTGCTGTTACCTGCGTTGGTGTTGAAGCTTGCAATACACGAATGCCTACAGACAAACCAACACAACTTATGA
Organism: Nostoc sp. MS1; assembly: GCF_019976755.1. Classification (NCBI taxonomy): domain Bacteria; kingdom Bacillati; phylum Cyanobacteriota; class Cyanophyceae; order Nostocales; family Nostocaceae; genus Nostoc; species Nostoc sp. MS1. Next base: position 225,525 of record NZ_AP023442.1, on the reverse strand, counting down.
AGAAAACTATTGAGATGGCCCATTTGTACTTCTCCCAAAACTTACTCATGCTGTAGCTTGATTTTTTTGGGGTTTGAATAAATGCAGGGTTAGCGATCGCAAATCCTGTATAGTCTTGGGTTGCACTGACTTTTTTGCTTCGACTGGTAAACCTACCTCCTCAAAAAACTTCAATGGGTCAAACTCAGGTGTAGAAGTTTCGGTCAAGGTTTGAACTTCACTTTTAAGCTGTTGGGGAGTTTTTAAACCGTACTCAGAGATGATTTTCTCCTTGGTTTGAGGATCTTTAATGATTTGGTAGATGAGCGAAATTTCTTCGACACCTGCTTGTGTACGCTCTTGCAACAGTTGAACATCTAGTCCCTGTGAAATGTCGTCAAACAACTGTGTTTTGAAGTTGTGAACGGCAAACGCTTGAGCAACAGTTGTCCCCGCCGCAATCTCTAAGAATGCTTTGAATGTCTCCTGTGTAATTCCTTGTGCTTGTAATTGTTGCACGGCTGTATTTATCGCCTGGGATTGTAAATTCGTCAGGCTGCCTCCAGCACCCAATAGTTTGGCTTGGTCTATCACTGTCTCGGCTAGGTTAAATAACCTCTCCAAGCGATCGCTCACCTCCACATCAAATTCTTCTCCATTTGGATCAATGCTTAGGTCTGTTTTAGCCAACTCTTGCAATCCAGCTAAAATTTTGTCTGGTGAGTAATTGGCGCTTAACAGTTCAAATAATTCTTGGCGGGTGAATGTATCCTTGTTAGACATTTTGTAATTCTCCTGTTAATGGTTGTGTGAATCTGATTTGTTCGGCTTCAAATTCTTTACGAGAGTAATCGGATTTATTCGCTGCAACAATTGCTTTAGCTAACTTCAACTTTTTTGTTCCTTGGGCTAAACCACCAAAGATTTCTCCCACTTTTCCCACTACCCAAACTTGATAAGGAAGAATTGGTGGCGCTCTGAGGCTGTGTTCTAATGCAAAGTTGTTCATTTGTATTTGTGCTAGTTTATACTGAGCTATCGTTTGAGCTACTTCTTCCCATCGTCCCCAAGTCCGATAACAAATATCCAAAATTCTCAAAGATTGGGCATTTGTCATGGGTAAAACCAAGGGGTTTAATGCCGAATTTGTGGTTTCTTGATTAAAAAGTTCTTCTCTCCATGAGTGATTCATTCTCGGTAGTCAATAGTCACATTAAGTTGGTCAATACCCGTGTCAATATCCGTATCAATTTGATATCAAATTCACTGTTAAGAAACTGTTTCTTAACTGTCAATTGACCTTGTTTCTTTATAATAAAAAACCCGCTCTCTTGCGGGCAAGTCTGAGACTTTCACTTTGTGCAGTTCTTTGTTTTAGGCTACACATTCTCCCACCTTGACGTATTTACTTCTAATTTCTGGATGATTGTTCAAGTACAAATCCAATCTATTCAACTCATTAATCGTCCGTTCAGTCAGACGGCGATCTCCGTTACTCCACTTGTCAACTACCGATACAGATACACGCATTAACTCGGCTAATGACTTGTGGTACATCGGATGTTTTGTGAAAAAGTCGTTTAGTGTCTGAATTTCTGTCATAATGCGATCGCTCCAGTGTAGGTCTTGTCAGGGGTAAATCCTCTGATATTGGTGTTCCAGCACAACATTAGGGGCAACTGAGACGAACTTATTATATAAAGCTTTGATGCTGTGGTGCATCAACTAGGAGCCAAAGGTGGTGGATGTAGAACACTTGATTGAACAACTCAATCGTGCTGGCATATTGGAGGAAATACAGCGTAAGAGGGTAACTACCTCGGAAATGCCAGCAACTTTGTATATCAGTTTAATGGCAGCATCTATCGCCACTAAGAAGAATTTGAGTACAGTCATTGCTTGTGCTGTTGAGAGTTACATTACAAGTAACCAACAAAAACACTTTGATGAATTGCAACTACAAGCAGCAGGGGCAGGTAAAACATTAGAACAGTATCTGGTCGAGGAAATAGTCAAGAGATTGAAAACCAAGAATTGAAAATTTCCTCATCAAATACTAAGCCATTTTTGTAGGAAGTCTAAAGTTAAAATCTAGTATTTTTTCATTATATCTACTTTAGATAAAATAATATTAGTTCTTCATTCTTTATCATCATTTTTGTTTTTTAGCATAAAATAAAGTTGCAATTAGTTATTATAGACTTTGCCTAATTCAGCTAATACAATTCAAAAGTTTAGTCCTGGGCTACTTGTACATAATTATGAATCATTTTTATGTTTGATAACACTTGCAAATTAATTGCCGAATTATATTCTCCTGATTTCGCAACTTGGCTATTAGGTAAACCTATTACTTTAACTAAGTTAAGCCCGACAGAATTATCGATAGAACCAATTCGTGCTGATGCCTTAATTATGTTGCAATCAGATGAAGTTGTTCTCCATATAGAATTTCAAACGGCTCCTGATGAAAATATGCCTTTTCGGATGGCTGATTATTACTTGCGGATATATCGTCGCTATCCAAATAAACAAATACACCAAGTAGTAATTTATTTGGATAAAACTACATCAGAAAAGGTGTATCAAACCACATTTACAACGGCAAAGATGCGACATGAGTTTTCTATAATTCGTTTGTGGGAACAACCACCAGAACTGTTCCTGAGAACTCCAGGTCTTTTGCCATTTGCTGTATTAAGTGCAACCGAGAATAAGGCTAGTACACTACAACAAGTCGCTGCGGCTGTTGATAAAATTAGTGAAAGACGGACACAAAGTAATATTTCTGCTGCTGCTGCAATTCTGGCTGGGCTAGTATTAGATCAAGAAGTGATTGGGCGTTTATTCAGGAAGGACATTATGCAAGAGTCAGTCATTTATCAATCAATTCTGACTGAAGGTAAAGAAGAAGGTGGCGAAGAGAAAGCCCGTGAAATTGCAGCTAATATGCTGGCAGAGGGTATGAGTGTTGACTTAATTGCTAAGTTAACTGGCTTACCCCTAGAAGTAGTACAACAGTTACAGCAGCAGCAAACTAAAGATTGACTACTCCCCCAAATTTATTTGGGGGATTCTAATTTGTTGACAAGCGTACACAACAATCACCTCCCTATTTTCATTCGCATAGCTGAAAATACTAGCTATTCCACCAAATAGCTGATTACTTGTGGATCTATCGCCGCAATCCGCTTTCTAATCGACGCAGGCGGATTCTGAAAAAATCGCTTTAAATCCTGACTTTTAACCTGATAACAATGAACAGAGCGTTTTTTAGCTTTGAGCCAACCCTGTCTCACCCAGTTTGTGATAGTTGTTGGATGTAAACAAAGGTTTTTGGCAATTTCACTGCAACTATAATTATCAAGGGTAGGACGCACAGAGTAACCAAGTCTATACAATTTGCAAGCGATCGCTAATTCACTACGATAATATCCTCGTCTTTTGAGGCGAAAGGCAATCTGTTTCACTGTGAATATTTCTGCCATTTCCTCAAGGGTATCTAACTCTTCTTCAGTCCATTTAATGCTCATAGATAAATCTCAAAACTCATCAAAATTGAAATTAAAGTTTTGTAGTGGGTTTATGACTCCTAAATTTCCCTAAGCAGATCCAGTCTTAGCCCCTTGTACCTGCTGCATCCATTGATTAATCGCTGTTAATTCATCAGCGTCATTAGCAACTAAATCAACCACCTGTTGTTGATATGAAATTTCAGCTTGATTAGGATGTTCAATGTAATTGGCAGCCCAAGCAAGACACATATTTTTGACAAGAGCATCCACTTTACTAACAGGTAATTGACTAGGGCTAGTTGCATCTTGAAATTGCAAAAACTCTTTGACCAAATCAAGTGGATAATCTAATAAAGTGCGAATATACTTCACCCGCAAATCTTGAGGATGCGGCGGCTGTTCTGGTGATAACCCAACAGATGAAGATATGCCACCCAAACGAGATTGTATTTCGGCTATGAGTGATGCCCAGTCAGCCATAGGATTCCATTCACGGCGGATTCTAACTTTGGTAGCCGCATCATAAAGTCGGCAGAAAACGACGTTCTCGTTACCATCTGTAACAGCAATAATCAGAGGTTTAGAAAAGTCGTAAACTTGAGAAGCAACGAGTAAAAATGTCTTGGCGAAGTTGGTTTCTATGCCAGTGCGGATAATATAAACTTCATCAGCAGCAATGACAATATCTAACTTCATATTGTCCTTTCCCTTGAACTCTTTTGCTGTTACTCGCAGTTCTGACAAGTAACCTGTTAAACCTTTCTGATGCACAGGTATGGTTTTTTCTTTTTCGATATCGTAGTGATACCACAAGTACGATTCACCGCTTAATTCCCCATTTTTTACGTATAAGTAAATTGGTTCGGGAGGGTTACAAAACCCTAACTTAATTTCGTTATTCATTCTTAACCTCAAAGCTTTTTGCAGCGTGCAATAATAAAAATCCTGCGGAAGATGCTACTTATATAGATTGGCAATCGCCTGGAAAATAGCACTCACTCAGGCGATGTCTACGACAAGCCGCTTTGCGTCTACGCTTTTTCCTAATTTGTTTCCTTTGATGCAGCAGATAACTGTTGATTGCTCTCTAGCTCATCTTTGATATATGACAGTGCAGTTTGAGCATCACCAATGGTTAAGTCTGGATAATATTCCAACTTGAGAAAATCTGGATGTTTCTCAATTTGGGATAGTAAGTATTGAGTGACACCGATTAAATCAATTAGCTTGACTTCACCTTTGCTCATGACACTATCTCCTAAAACTTGTTTTTGTTGATAATCAAAAGTCAGGAACCAAAAAGTTGATGGTTTTTAATTGCTTTGGCTCCTGAATACTCCTTACGTTTGGTCAATAATTTGCAGCAGAAAACCACAGCCAGTATTCTGGACTTTCACGAGGTTTTTATCTAACAAATATTGGATAACTCCTGTAGAGAAGCCCAGAGTATGCAAAGGTGCAGATCCGCCACGACAGCGCAAGGAATGTAATAAATTTGCAGCAGTCAAATCATTACCGTTCTTCTTTGGTCTAGCCATTACTGCCTCCTGTTATTGCTGCTAATTGCTGTTGCAGAATCATGATTTGCGTTTGGTGTTGTTCGAGTTCTGTTGTGATTTGTGTAAGTAATTCTTGAGTTGAAAGTGTCTTAAGTTGCGATTCTTGATAATGCGATATTTCTTGGCAATGTTTATCCCGCATTAACCCATAACGCCAGCCATGACCGTACTCATAGGCTAATTGGGTATTGACAGGATAGTATTCCAAGCTCAGAATTACGCCTTGTTGAGTGCGTTGACCAAAAACAAAACGGGGATAATCCCAATCCTTGGGAATTGATATTGTCGGTTGCATAAATATGCTGATGGTTGAAGGGTTGGGGGAGCAATTAGGACAGAATTACTGAGGTTGCCCCAATTGCTGGTGATTATTATTTAGGGCAATAAGTTCTTTCATCAAAAGATAGTAGTGGGCAGTGATGCCCACTATTTCCCTAAACTAAGCCGCTACTAATTCCTGTACTGGCTCAGATTCCATCATCAGTAACCACTCGTCAGCCGTTAGCTCGTCAAAAGCCTTATCCAAAAGTTCATCCCAATCGACAACCTCAACTTGCAACAGTGAGCGCACAAGAGCGATCACCGACTCACACGCCGCCTTCTGCTGCCCAACTGAAGAAGCCCGGATGACCCACCAGTTGCCATCAGTAAAGCCGACTTCGCCCAATTTCTCACCATCACGGGTATAAATCCCATCATCGAGAAGTTCTAACCCGCACTGTTCACAAGCTTGGGCAATCTCAGCCATGATTTCATTACCAGTCGTGCATGGTTCTTCTTGTGTCTGCACTGGTAACATACCTTGCTGATAAGCTTGTTTAACGTAGCTGTGGCATCTGGCAGGGGTGATGTTTCGATAAATCTCAACGTTATTAACCAGGACTCGCCAGTACAAATCTGCATGGTTGTCATTATCTAACTCAACGCTGGCAATAAGTTGACCATCAACGATTACTTCTTGGTCGTAGAAGGAGATTTCTGCAATGGTGGGAACTTCAGGATATTCGATTGGTGCAGGTAGTGGGGCTGGGAGTGAGCCATCCTTATGATGCCATTCAACGTAACGCAGGCAATGGGCAATGGTGTTGTGGCGGAAAATCTCGTTCCCTTGCACCATGACTACCCATCGTTGGGTGATGAAGTCGCTATGGTCGTAGGTGATATATGCGATGAGTTGTTTACCAGCAAAGATTTCAAAGTGATGGGAGTGGATTTCTACCGTGGTCAGTTCTTCCGGTGCTATAGCTTGCGCTTGCTGGTTGATGTACTGCTGTAGTTCAGCTTGGGCTAGGGTTTGTTCGCTGACGGGTTGCTGTCTATGTGCGGTATAAGCCATAATGAAGATCCTTACTAAAGGGTAGAAGGCGATCGCAAAGTTTTCCAGGCCGAGCGATCGCCTTTGTTTTTTTCGGACAACGTTGTGGGGGAGCCACAACGCACTCATACTGATTTGGCGTAGCCATAAAGAAAGTCAAAGCCAGCAGTAGCACTTGAGTATTAGCAAGACAAAAATCTATGGTTGCAGAAGTTGATTATTGATTTACTTGTGCTGAGTGATGTCTTGAAGCTATTTAGTTTCCAAGGTTCTGTAGACCCAAACTTTCACGTAGTTAGAACAGATGCAGTTTGCTTTTTGCTGTCCTTACTTATTAATATAAAGCATAATACTGGATTTATCAAGCCTAAAACTGGATTTATTAAAATCTGTACTGTATTTATCCAGTCTAAATATATATTATTTGTGGTACAGTAGGGATAGAAGTAAGCTTAAAGTGTAGAATTATGAATCAAGCCTTGATTAAGTGGAGATTAAAAGAAGTCATGGCAAGGCATAACATTAAAGCCCGTGACCTTGCCGATCAAATGGGTGTCAGTGCTAATTCCGTTTCTAACCTACGTAATGCTCGAACTATGCCTCGGTTAGATGGAGAAATCTTAAATAACCTCTGTGAAGCCTTAAACAGACTTGCACAGGATTTAGAAGGAGAAATTACTCCAACTGATTTAATTACTTATGTTCGTGGCCCTAACCCTGTGGTTGATGAGACTCATGAAATCAAAGGAGCCAGAGCATCTACTCAACAAAGAAAATCTCGTCAAACTAATTCTCAAGCTCAAGTAGAAGATTCTTTAACTTCGTCTGCGGCTTAGTAGAAGCGATCGCCGCCGACCAAAGCAATGCGATCGCCTGCTCAATCCGTTAACCACAAAGTGAGCTACATATAATGCTGACACATTTAAGGTGTAAACCACCAGATCAGCATCAATGTTCACTTTGGTTATGCGTCCGTGACTGTTTTCGTGCATTTACCAATAGTGGGCAATACATATGCTGACACTAGACCGCGAAGAAATATCAGCACCTCGCTACAGTATTCTCAATGACAGCATCAAAGAAACGTTTACTTCCATTGACCGCTTTGAGTCGCAAGCTGTTGAGGAAATATTGCAGATGCGAGATAAACAGATGTACCTTGAAGCCGGGTACACCAGTTTTAAAGAATACTGCCAGCATGAACTATCGGACTGGGGAGGCTTCCGGCGAATTAACCAACTGCTAGGGGCGAAGAAAGTAATCGATACGGTTGGCGAGTTAGGGCAGCACATCAAGAATGAACGCCAAGCCCGTCCTTTGCTGCGTTTAGTCAATGAACCAGAAAAACTAAGGGAAGCTGTAGCGATCGCAGTGCAAGAAAACTCTTCCCCTAGTGAATCGGATTTTGCGGCTGCGGCTAACAAAGTCCTTCCTCGCCAACCACGCCCACGCATAAAAGCCCCATCTCAGGAAGCAGTGGTTCCTAAATCCAATAGGGTCAAAGTAACGTCACCCTCTCACCCCAGATATGGAGATGGAGGAAGCATTGAAGCGGACGCACCGAACCCAAGCCAGCAGATTGTCACCTTTGCCGATGGTGAGAAGTTGTTAGTAAACAATGATGATTTGACTAACTTGAGTAATGACGTAATTGAGTCATTTAGTAGTGAAAGGGCTTATCCTCCAGAATATGCCGAAGCGATCGCCGCATTGAAGCAGCAACACCAGCAAGAATTGGAACGGCTAGAACAGGAGTTAAGGATTGGGTTACTCTCCGAAGCCAATGCTAGAGCCGAAGAACAGGTAAAAGAACAAATCCAATCATTGCAACTACTATTTCAGCAACAGAAGGTGCAAAACATCCAGTTACAACAACGCTTGGATGAGATGGAAGCACTGAGACAGTTGGAATACGAGAACCAGCAGTTAAAGCAGCGTATTGAGGAGCTAGAGAACGCGCTTACAGAACGTCCCACCCAGCAATGGGGGAATACTCTGACCAAGCAAGCGGCTAAGGCATTAAACAAAGAAGTTAAGGAAGCTCTAGAGAAAACACTTGACTTGCGATCGCTTGCCCAAGAACCACCAAAGGAGAATGCCCAAGAGTGCTTACGCCTGATGGGTATTGCTTTGGGGAATTTGGCCAGTGCTATGAACAATACCCAAGCCTTGCAAGCTGCGGCGTTAATACTGGGGAGTGAACCGACCCCACAGGCGATCGCATATCGAGCCGAGCAACTGCAACTATTGCCCCAAGCGGTGAGTGATATTCAGGCAGTGCTGTCCAAGCCTGGGTGTACTTGGCAAGACTATTTGAGTGTGGCGCAAGAGTACGAGGTGATTGAAGAAGATTACTTAGCCCAGTTAACCCCACAAGAGGTACAACTAATCACCGAATTAGAGAAAGCTGCACAACCCAAAACTATAACTGTGGGTTCCATCGTTGCCCACAATGACCCGTACTTCGCTTTATACAACGCCAGAGGTGAAGTTATTCAAGACTTGGGTACTGATGTCTGGGTGGCGTGGGATCACTGGAAAGAGCGAACTGAAAAATCATTCCGACATTCCAAGGACGAGTTACGGCTGTTGTCGGACTAGCGATTACTAGATAACCCAAACAACCGAATGCGGCATGGCTGAAGTGCTGCCGATATTTTCATGCGCCAAAAATTGGAGAAATATATATGGATGCAATTACGTTTCAGATTCAGGACGAGTTAGGATTCTGTACCCGCACCAGCGACGGTGTAAGTGGAATGACCGTCACAGCTTTAGCTAATTTCTGCGGTGTAGATCAACCTGCCATCACCCAATTGCTCAACAAGATTCGTGATTGTGACCCCATAACGAACGACTTAGCAGAATCGCTAAAACATTTAGCTGGTAAAGACTGGAGGCTCATAACGAACGATACCCAAAATAGCTTGTACATAATTGACGAACTTTGCCACGCGATTCTGGAATATTACGCTGTTGATGCTCGAAAGTACAAAGGCAAAGCGATCGCCGTTGAAAATTACCGTATGGTTGCCAGGGCAGGGCTGAGGGTATTCATCTGGTCGCAGACGGGTTATTCGCCACAAACTCTCAGTGCAGAGCAGATGGCTTTGCTTCAGTCTATCCCTGCCATGCAAGAAGCTATCGCCCAATTGCAAGCCCAAGTTCAAAGCCTACTGCCTCCATCATCCGACTTTATGCCCCCCGGCTGGGATGCCCAAGTGTGGAACCAGTTACCCCCACAAGATAAACGCCACTTCCGTTTTCTGTACCGTCGCTGCAATTTCCGCCCATCGCAACAGGGTCAAACTGAACCTTTAGCCTTGCCCTCTGTCAGTGTTGAGCAGTTGAAGGAACAGCAACGAGATGAAGTAGCGCAGTTAGTCGGTGAAGTATCCCCCGAAGAAAAACAACGGTTGCAAGCCGCAAAACTTCAAGCACTTCGAGAATTTTGGTCACAAGCACCCCAAGAAGACCAAGAAAATATGCCGTTTTAGACATTGAGTTAAAAATATGACAAGTAAACTAATCACCCCAGAATCCCCTCTGTTGGTTCCTCCCTTGTTGGCCGCAGAGATTGGTTTAACCGAAGCAGTAATACTCCAGCAGATTCATTACTTCTGTCAAATCTCCAAGCACATCAAGCGTGATGGTAGGCGTTGGTTCTGGAAGACACTCAAGGATTGGGGGCAAACACTGCCATTTCTCACAACATCAGCAATCAGACGTGCGATCGCAAATTTGAGGGACAATTTCAAGTTGATTGATGTGTGCCGTCACAGCGAGAAAACTTGGTATCAGGCGAACTGGTTCACAGTTAACGTTGAGAACGTACAAGCCTTATGGAATCGCATTTGTCAAAATCAGCAAATCGATGTGAGCGCTTTTGAACTATCGAACTGCTCACCGTTGGCAGATCATAACAAAGACTTCCCTCTCAAAGACTTCGCTTCACAACAACACAGTGCTGTTGAGCCTTTTAAAACTGAGGGACTGGAAGCCAAGATTTTGGAATGCGACCAGGGAGGGACTTGTCAAGCCGCAGAATCAGAGTTCCCCCAAATCTCTCACTTCCCTACGGGACGCTCCGCGAACGTTGATGAACCAGGACAAAATGACTCGACTAGCGAGAAAGATACTCATGATGGTCATTCTTCCGCCGTCCCGGTTGCGTCAAATTTTCAGCATGAAGACTCTAGTAATGATGATTACACCGAGCCTGTGGAAAAATCAGTACAGCCCAGTCATCAAGAAGTTCAGGACGTTTTGCAGCAATTGAGGGAGATTCCTTGTACTCCGCAGTTCCGGTTAAACGGGGAGATTCAGCGCACCGTCAAGCGGTATTGGGAGAATGTGCCGGGGGCGATCGCTTATTTAAAGGAGGCAGTGCGGACTTGGAAAGGAATCAAGTCACCGGAGGCTGTGTTTGTGGCTGCTTGCAAGGAGGGACGGAAACCGGAGTCAGCGCAGGTTAAATCTGGTGCGATCGCTTGGTTTGAGTGGGCGAGGCAGCAGAGGATTGTGATTGCGATGTCGGGGCAGGTGGTGTATACGCCGGATGGGGAGGCTGTGGCTTTGGCGGAAATGATGCGGCGGTATCCGGTCACAGAGTAGAGTTGTGCTACTTCTAGCCTAGTTCTAGCTGCGAATTAATGCTAGGTTATTTGCTGTAATTAGCTATTTGATCATCTAATGCTTCATGTCACCTATAAAACAGATTTAGATCATGTTGACTGGCAAGAAATGAAAACTACCTTACAGCAAGATAATTTTGACAATGGACGTAGCTGTGAACAACTCAAAACATCTTTTGAAAACAGCTATGCTACTTGTATTGCTTATGCTCAAAATCAAATTATCGGCACTGCTCGTGTTTTATCTGATGGGGTTTGTAATGCTTACATTGTAGATGTTTGGACTTACACCCCTTTTCGTCGCCAAGGAATCGCTACAACTATGATAGAGACTTTACTAAGCAGTTTGCCAGGGCAACACGTTTATCTGTTTACTGATGATGCTGTTAATTTTTATAAAAAGCTTGGTTTTGTCGAACAACCAGTTGGACTAAGTAAAATCATTGGCACTTGGTTAGTCAATCAATAAGTAGAGTGCTGAATGAATATCGAATTTATTATTATTCCTGCTACTATTCCCAGATGGTCTAGATTTTTTACTTCAATATTAAAGGGCGAATTCATTTTCACACCGCATTCCATCAACTCTTTCTAGCTTTTCATTCTGGGAAGTTTTTGATCTACTAATTTTATTGATTTTTTGACTTCTACCTGATTTTTTGCTGCTGGCTTGGCTTATGTAGTTTTACTGTCTTAATTTTTCCTAATTTTCTGATTTTACTTATTGCTTTCTCTGTGTGCCAGTTTTGGGTGCGGAATGTGGATTAAATCACTGGTAGTTCAAGATTGAAGTTGCTGCATCAGACCTGCTGCGTCAGAAACAGACCAATGTTCAGCAATTTTTCCATCTTGAATCCGATCAATGCGGATCACCGATGTCGAAATGCTCTTGCCAGTTGGCGCAATGCCGTAGAATGACCCAGTATGCTTGCCGTGACTTGTGATGTAGCTAACAACCCTATCGCCTTGGGCTATCTGCTGTAAAATCTCAATTTGGATATCGGGAAACGCCGCGAAGAAATCATCAAAGAAGGATTCATGATAAACCCGAAGTGCATCAATACCACAATTTTCTGTACTTGACATCGCATGGTTAATACAATCCTCCGTCCAGAAATCTTTCAGTGTTGCAAGATTTCGACCATTCCAAACGACTTGGACAAAATTCTGGATTATTTGCTTATTTTGATCAAGGTCAGTCATTAACTTTTCTCCTACTATTTATGCAGATTCTACCTGCTTATGGTAATGTCCTGCCGAAAAAGCCATTCCTCACATAGCAAGGCATAGATATACTCGTCTTGCCACACGCTTTTTATCAACTGGCTTTGTTTGAGATGTCCTTCACGCCGCATACCGAGACGTTCCATAAGCATATATGATGCTGTATTTCGTGTGTCACAAATTGAAGTAATTCGGTGTAATTTGAGGTGTGTAAAACTATAACTAAGTAATATTTGTGCTGCTTGTGTGGCGTAACCACGCCCTTGATAATTCGGGTGAAGTGACCATCCGATTTCGCCTTTACTTTGTGCTTTTGGCAAGAGATTAATGCCAACCTCACCAATGATTTTGGTATCGGCTATATGGTGAACGGCAAACACGATATAACCACCTTCATCGCCAATCTCCACTACTGCTTGTCGGTCAAGAAAGTCGATGGCTTTTTCCTGAGTCAGTGGTTGTACAGGCATATAGCGCAAAACTTCCGGGTGAGTTTGATATGCTAAAAAATCAAGCAAATCTGTCTGTGCCATCCGGCGTATAATCAATTGTTTTGTTATTACAGGCTCTATGCTTGGATTCACTTGATGGGCTGCCGCCTATAGTAGTTTTTTAAGCCATCTTATCCTGGAACAGAAAATTCAACATCCGCCGAACATAAACTGACCATGATTCAGTAGTGGGTGGAAAAACCGACGCATAAAGCATGAGACTACTAATTGTGTCAAAAAATAAATCAGACTCAGCATTTGTCAAAAGCTCACCTCGCAATTTGGCACGTTCAAGAACAATAGAAAAAGCTCGCCTTCGTGGTTGCAAGTACTTAGCCCAATACATTTGAGCAAACTGAGGATTAGTTAAAGCAGTGCTGACAATCATTGCAACAGTTTGTTGCCCAAAAGGATTAAGTGTAAGTTGTGCTGCACTTTCAATTAAAAAATCGATATCACCCCAGAAAGACCCTGTATCAGGAATCACAACTTCTTGCCTGAGACTTTCAATGGCATCGGCGATCAATTCTTCTTTAGAAGAATATCGTCGATAGATGGTGGTTTTTCCGACCCCGGCACGAGCGGCAATCGCATCAACACTAATATTTGCAACACCAACTTCTATGAGTAAATCAATTGTTGCTTGAAGAATTGCCTGATGAGACTCAATACTACGAGGTCTTCCAGGGCGTTTTTTAGCAGGTTCACTCATATAGCCACAACTTCTAATGCACTCAAATTACGACAAGCTCAAGAATTAATTGACATTGAGATGAAATAATATCGATACTAATAGTGTCGATATTCAAAGGAAAAACAGACTTATGCCGTTGCGGACTAGACCCCAATATATCAACAAAAATAGCAAGCAAACTTTATGTCAAGGTTTGGAGGAGTACTATATGGTGAATGCGGACTTAACACATCCCAGTACTCAACCAGAGGATTTTGCCAGAATTTTATTAGCTCATGATGTTAGTCATGTGATTTATGGCTGCGATACGGGTATGTATGATGAATTGAAAATCCTTGCCTTAACATTCTGGACAAGTGATTTCAAATTTTGGGATTGGGTGCGTGAACGCCAAAATCCTGCTGTCAGCATTATGTATGCAGATTTGCTCAAACGTCATGGTTGGTTTAGGCTATATATCTCTATAATTTTTGAGTTGTTACGATTATTTCCAGAGTTAATTTCAATGTGGTTAAAGACTCGAAATCATCAGCGTTTTGTGCCATTTCTAGACTTTGAAACCATACTGGACAGTTCGCTGTTAGAAATTCGTCAAGAGTTTGGATTATTGCCGTTTATTACTAAAAGCTGGTAAAAGTGCTTTTTAGCATTTGACAGCCAAGCTTGCAATTATCAGTTATAAAGTTGCTTAGTAGTTGCTGTTGAAGTGTGACAAGTAGAGCATGTAATATCAACTTTTAGCCAGACAGGTTAATTCAGATGCACGGGCAGTTTAGGGGTAAAGTAAGCAGAGGAATAAAAATTTAGCACTTTCGTTGATAAAAACTGGGCATTTGTTATCCTAAATTGTGACTATTTATGACATATAAGCAAGAAATTATCGATTTTTACAACGGTAGAACCAATTATGATAACTATACCACTATCAATCGCGCGATTGCACTTTTTGATTACGCAATTCCAAGCCCTGGGCAATGGATTTTAGATGTGGCAACAGGAACGGGCAATGTTGCCATCAAAGCTGCTCAAAAAGTTGGCGCAAATGGTAATGTAATCGGAATTGATATTGCCACAGAATTACTTAAAATTGCTCAACAGAAAATTCAAGCCGAAAATTTATCTAATATTGAGCTAATTGAAGTCGATGCCGAAGCATATCAGCCCCAACCAGATAAGTTTGACTGCATTTATTGTTCTTATGCAATTGTGCTTCTTCCCAACATTCCTAAGATTCTCGAAAATTGGTATCGCTTTCTCAAGCCCAGTGGATTCATTGCATTTACCTGTTCCTCTGAAAATTCATATTTAGCATTGTCAATTGTAGAAGCTTGTGCAAAGCATGGGATTACACTTCCAAATCTGCATGAACCATTAGGAACACCAGAGCGGATTCAACACTTATTAACCCAAGCCAAGTTTGACCAAATTGAAATTCATCCTCGACAGTTAGGGACTTATTTGAGTTTAGAAAAAGCACAAAGCAAGTGGAATGGGCAATTCTGGCTCCATATCGATAATCCGTTACGCGAATTAAACCCCCAAAAAATTAGTCAGATTAAAGCTAGTTATGATGAAGAGATTGCTGCACTAGAAACTGAGCAGGGTGTATGGTATGAAGAATTAATTTACTACGTTGTTGCTCGTAAACCATAGCAGTTTCATCTTAAGCCAGAGATTGGGCGCATAGTCAAGCGTTACTGGAACAATGTTCCTGGGGTGTAGGCGGAAGCCTTGTCGTAGACCGAAGCGTATTTGAAGGATGCACTGCCGACGAGTAAGGAGGTTAAGTGTTGGCTCCTGGATTAATTCAAAAATTTTTGTAGAATTACTAACGCTCAATATGGAGTAGTATTGCTTTCGATAAATTCAGGCGGCAACACTTCAGTAAATAACAATTGCTGTAACTCAATACCTTCAGGACGGCTCCAATCTTTAACTAACTCAGCAATCAAAGTGATTGTAGCAGTTAGTATAACTCCAGCATCACGCATCCGTTGTCGTGCTAAATCTTCTGATAGATAAAATGGGGAACCAGAAGCATCCATTACCGCTTGAACCTTGTAGCCTTCACGCACTGCACTAATAGCTGGATAAACCAAGCAAACATCGGTAGTAATGCCTGCCATAATTAAATGAGTACGATTTGTATTTTTGACTGCGTTGACAAAATTCTCATCATCCCAAGCATTGACGATACCCGCACGTTTTACTCTTGCATCATAGGCTTGGGGTAAGCTCTGTGTTAAAGCAGTCATGAGAGGCCCCTGAAAACGCTCTTCTTGACTGCTTGTTAAAATTACGGGAATCTTCAGTACCTTTGCGACTTTTGCAAGTGCAAGAGTATTTTTCTCTACTTCGCTCACAGGCAAGTTCTTAATCAGTTTCATAGTCAATACCTTAGCCAAAATAAGAGGGTGAAGAGAGAGGGCTGATGTAGTAGAGTTATTGTCTTCCCAAACGACAACTCAAAAGCCACAATCAACCCATGCCCGATATCTTATCACTCCTGCAATGCCTCCTGCCGCAGATAAACGCTACGACGATGCGGCAATTGAACCAGATAATCCTGGCCATGTTAGCAATGAGTGGCCGAGTGACGATGTTGGGAATTTCTCGTTGGACAGGTAGTGGTGGCAGTTATCGAACGATGTTGAGATTCTTTCATACGGTAATACCTTGGGCGACATTGTTTTGGTTATTCTTTCACAAGCATTTATTTCGTCCGAATGAGATATATTTGCTAGCGGGAGATGAAGTTGTGATAAGTAAATCAGGAAAACAAACTTATGGACTGGATAGATTTTTTTCTAGCCTGGCTGGTAAACCCATATCAGGGCTATCTTTTTTTACATTATCATTAGTCAGTGTTGAGCAAAGGCACTCGTTTCCGATTCAGATAGAACAGGTGATAAAGAGCGATATAGAAAAAAGTAGCTCGTCACCAACCAAAGAAATAAAACCGCAAGAAAAACGTGGGCGTGGGCGACCAAAGGGAAGTAAAAACAAGAATAAAACCCAGGTAGTTCTCACATCTGAATTACTCAGAATTCAGAAGATGATTAAGTCGCTATTTAAGTTATTAGCTAAATTTATTCCCCTTACTTACTTAGTATTGGATGGACACTTTGGGAATAATAATGCCTTGCAGATGGCTCGTCAAGTTAACTTGCATATAATTTCTAAGCTTCGCTCTGATTCAGCATTATATATACCTTATCAACACCCTGACCCCAATAGTCGCTCTCGTCGTAAATACGGAGACAAAATTGACTACAACAACATACCTAAGAAGTATTTATGTCAAAGTACCGTTGATGATGATATCCAAACTGACGTTTATCAAGTTACATTACTTCACAAAGAATTTGCCCAATCTCTAAATGTAGTTATTCTCGTCAAAACCAATCTTAAAACTCATGCTCGTAGTCATGTAATTCTATTTTCTAGTGATCTAAAATTGTCATCTGAAAAAATAATTGACTACTACAAGCTACGCTTTCAGATCGAATTCAATTTTCGAGATGCCAAGCAATTTTGGGGATTGGAAGATTTTATGAACTTAAGTCAAACTGCTGTAACTAATGCTGCTAATCTAGCATTCTTTATGGTCAACTTATCCCATCATCTTCTCGCGGATTTTCGTCTCCTTAATCCCGACTCCGGCATCCTTGACCTTAAGGCTCACTATCGTGGTTTTCGATATGTCCGTGAAATTTTAAAAATGCTTCCCGAAATACCTGAGCCTATTTTATTAACTCAGATTTTTGCCAAACTTACTTCTTTGGGACGTATTCATAACGTTTCTACAGGCGTTGAACCCTCGTAAATTGGCTAAGGTATTGGACAGACAAGATAATTACCCATGCTATGAGCAATGATATGAATTTTAGTGTGGGGTTTTTGAGTACGGATACAACTAATTAAGTTAGCTAAAGCTGGAGCTGTTTGAACGGATTCAGCTCGATCAGAATGGTAATCTAAAACTTTGCCATTGGAAGGCCAGGAAAATCCTACAAAAGCAGTCAGGTCTTGGTTAGCATCATCAAGATTTTCGGGAAAATATTTGTCTGGGTCAGTAATGAGAGTAGAATTATGTTTTTTTAAGACTAGACTCAAGCTGTCTGCAAGGACTGAAAAAGAAGTTAACGCTCCATGAAAAGGGACATTGTAACCATGAGTGCCAATAATAATTCGTTTGATAGCATCTCTGCATAGAAATTGCTTAAATACGGTTTCCTCTGAGTTTTCAATGATCACTTCACGAGGCATACTAGATGGGTCAGTAGTCGCCAGATAGTGAGACATGTATTTTTTCATGTCTACCCAGTGATAACCACCTTTTTGTAGTTTAATGCGTGTATCACGATCAACATTACGTCCTAGATTTTGGCGATCGCGGTTAGTAGCAAAGAAGCGAATCTGCATATTGTGAAGTTAAGCGCTATTTTTTCAGTGTAAGTGTTATTATCGATAATAAATGATAATTTTTACAAGCATTTATTACGGTAATAAGCTTTTAGGTCAATGTGTAGACCTTACGGGAATGCCTATTGAACCGAAAAATAATCTCTAAGATTAGCGTTGTTGAAAACGCCAAGTTTCAGATTGCCAACTTTAGCAAGAAAATGACAATCTGAAAAAATCTCAGAATTTTCTTGAACAACGCAAGGCTTCAAGCTAGATTTGGTAGCTGTACAAGTTAATCTTTTTTGTTGCATCAGCTACACTCTGCTAGATAGTTTTTAATATGTAAAAATACCTTGCTCTTTAAGTATTATTTTTTTGCCTTGATAAACAAGTAAAAAACCATCTGCTGTTACACGATAAAGATAATTATTATTACGGAAATCATATCCGAGGAACCGGGCTGGTGTAACACCATCTGTAGCAGTTGAGTGAATAGTTTTTCCAGTGAGGCTAATTGATTTACCAGTTCTTAAATTCTTACCAAAGTATTTAACATTGTTACAATTTACGTATCCTTCAGGACAATTTCTAGTAATTTTAATATTAAAGTTTTTAGTCTTTAAAGTTTCAGCACTAGCTACTTGATTCCAAAACGTAATAACTGGTAACAATGCTAACAATACAGCAAATCTTTTAAGGATTAACATATACTTTACAACTCATTTTATAGCTGTTTGATGGATACAAATTGGATAACCCTGTTTCGGAAAAAGGTAAAAAAGAATTTATTTTGGAGAAGTTAGGCTAACGATAAAACTAACCCTTATTTTTAGAGCCAAAGAATTTTTAAGGTTGATAATGATAGATAGCCAATAATGGGTAAATCAAGTAGTATTTCTGTACTATAATAAATTTACTCACAAGTATATAATGATGTGCGGCATTTTTAACACTCAATGTCCACTCTACCCACAGCACAACAAACATCAGTACAACCCCACTACGAAACCATCAACGGGGTAGTCGAGCGCCTGACTTTCCACTCTGAGGAATCAGGCTACACAGTCGCACGTCTAACCCGCTCTCGCAGTACCGACCTCACCACCATCGTCGGCAGCTTCGCCAACATCCAACCAGGGCAAACGCTACAGCTAACAGGCTTCTGGAAAGACCATCCGCAGTACGGCCCACAGTTTAATGTCACCAACTACCACGAAACCAAACCCGCTACACTCACCGGAATCGAGAAATACCTGGGCAGTGGACTAATTAAAGGTGTCGGGCCTGTTACAGCAAGACGCATAGTTGCACATTTTGGTCTGGAAACCCTGGACATCATCGAGAACCAAATCGACCGCCTCATCGAAGTACAAGGTATTGCCAAAAAGCGAATCAAGCTGATCAAGAATGCCTGGGAGACGCAAAAGGCAATCAAGGAAGTAATGGTGTTTCTGCAAACCCACGGGGTATCAACCACTTACGCCGTAAAAATATATAAACAATACCAAGATAAAGCGATCGCCACCGTCACAGCCAACCCGTACCAGCTTGCCACCGACATCTATGGCATTGGCTTCCTGACCGCCGACAAGATTGCCCGTAACCTTGGTGTACCATCAAGCTCAGAGTTTCGATACAGCGCTGGCATCATCCACGCCTTGAGTGAAGCTGCTGAGGATGGCCACTGCTATCTCCCCCAGCCAGAACTCATCGAGAAAGTCGCCAAGCTGCTGGCAACCGATGACCATCAGCCAACAGAGGATGCGATCGCTGACATTATCAAGGACATGAGTGCAAGGGAGGAGTTGGTCAGGGAATATGTGAGAGACAGCTACGGGGAGAAATTATTACTTTGCTATAAGCCGAGCTTCTTCCACACCGAGCAGAATTTAGCCCAATTGATATCTCGACGGTTACGCCACTCAGTGACACAAGACATTCCCCGCGTCCGTGCATGGTTAGAGCGATTTATGTCTAGCCGTAAGATTGAGCTATCGCCACAACAGCAGAAAGCAGTAGAAACAGCAGCTTATTCTCCCGTGATGGTTTTGACTGGCGGCCCTGGTGTGGGTAAAACCTTTACGACACACACGATTGTCAGTTTGTGGAAGGCGATGGGCAAAAACATTGCCCTAGCTGCACCGACTGGGAGAGCCGCACAGAGATTATCCGAGATGACGGGTCTGGAAGCGAAAACCATTCACCGCTTGCTGGAGTTCGACCCCAAGACTATGGGTTTCAAGCGGGATAACGAAAATCCTTTACCCTTTAGTGCGATTATCGCTGATGAAGCTTCGATGCTCGACCTGTTTCTGGCACATTCCCTGGTGAAAGCGGTAGCTAATGGAGCGCAACTATTATTAGTGGGTGATATTGACCAGTTGCCATCTGTTGGCCCTGGTAAAGTGCTGGCAGATTTGATTACTTCGCTGCAAGTCCCAGTGGTCAAGCTAACGCAAGTATTCCGCCAAGCCCAGCAGAGTGCAATCATCACGGCAGCGCACCAAATCAACCAGGGCGACTACCCGATAATGGAGCCAATCAGCGATAATCCGCAGTCGGACTGTCTATGGCATGGAGGCGGTCACAGTCCTGAACACGGAGTCCAAGCAATTTGTGAGTTGGTGAGTGAATTTATCCCACGGCTGGGCTTTAATCCGGCCACGGATGTACAAGTGCTATCTCCTATGTCGCGGGGATTGGTGGGTACTCGAAATTTAAATGCAGTTTTGCAGCAGCTGATCAATCCGCCTGCGTCGGGGAAGGTGGAGATTAGCCGGGGCGGGATGATTCTGCGGGAGGGCGATCGCGTCATTCAGCAGATGAATGATTACGACAGAGAAGTGTTTAACGGGGATTTGGGAACTATCCTGAGTATCGACACGGAAGAACAGGAGGTAACGGTTGAGTATGGTGGTCGAGATGTGGTTTATGATTACGCGGATATCAATGAGATTACACTGGCGTTTAGTATTTCTGTGCATAAAAGCCAGGGAGGCGAGTTCCCAGTGGTGATATTTCCACTTTTCATGCAACACTATGTCATGCTTTCGCGGAATTTGTTTTACACAGGATTAACAAGGGCAAGGAAGTTGGCGATTGTTGTCGGTTCCAAGAAAGCGATCGCCCTGGCTGTGCGAACTACGGATGATCAGACTAGGTACACGCGATTGTGGCAGAGGTTGTTGCAGCCTGTTGGGTAAGCCATCTATATTTGCCTTTCTCAAAGAATTAAATCCTAGAAAAGTAAAAAACATTCACAAAACTATATTGCTGCAATCACTTATACAAACCATTGAGGGATTATATTGTTCAAGCTGCTATTATCGGGTCAGTAGCTGTATACTATTCTTAGATTTATTATTGCGGCTAAAAAATAGCTATTTTTTGAGGAGTTTCAAGTAATAACTGTGGAAACTACTGTGCAAATTATAAAATTCCAACAGAGAACTATTAAGAGCGCTCAAGCAAATTTTAGCTTTGTTTGTAGCCTTAGTTAGTTGTACTGAACTGCTAATATGGTTTAGCGATATTCAAGCTCTAAAAAGGAGTTTACCAGCGTGGATAAGCTGTTATTCATTTAAATTGGGAACTCTGATCTGCTATTACA
Organism: Nostoc sp. MS1; assembly: GCF_019976755.1. Taxonomy (NCBI): domain Bacteria; kingdom Bacillati; phylum Cyanobacteriota; class Cyanophyceae; order Nostocales; family Nostocaceae; genus Nostoc; species Nostoc sp. MS1. Next base: position 204,097 of record NZ_AP023442.1, on the reverse strand, counting down.
TTACCAATGTGATATTTTCAAATGGGTTTATACAGGTAGTAAATACGAGTCGTTTACATCGAGGAAAAACCAATCGCTAAAAAATTAGATACATCGACCGAAAATAGTGAAAATAACTGAGGCTCACAAGCATTGAGGTCTGATCTTGAAAAGGTTTTTATTTGTCGGTGGCGTACTGCTAATTCTTATTGTTTATTTTGGTTTGAACTATTCTGGCTTCTGTTTTGCAAAAAAACGTTACTTAAGTAATGAAGAAAAAATTAAAGCAGAATTTGGTTACCAAAATAGCCGCAATATATTACCGATAAAAAACTTTCCAGATGCCAAGCACATCAAGTATAAAAGCTTTGATGAATATATAGCATTATATCCAGAATGCTGTTCGGTAAATCCTGGCGGTACTTATGAAGTTTCTCCAGTAAGCTTTCTTGATCGCATTTTTGGATATAACTCAGGCGATGTTGTAGTGATTAATTTCCATGCACGTTATTTGAATAAAAACGGCAAGATCGAAACAGTAGAAACTCGCTTTGAAAACTACTCGCAAAACTGCGGTGGTTCTTGATGAGCAATTCTTTGTAACTTAATGGATAAAGTGGCCGGAATTAAAGGATAAAGTGGCCGCTTTAAAAGCCTGGAATGCTTATTTTGCGTTGCCCTACTTCACCATACTTTACAGCGATAACTTCGTTAAGCTTCTCTTCGAGACGCTGCGCGAACGCTAACGCATTCAATTCTCTCAAATCCGCTTCTATCATAGAGTCTGTTCTGCGGCCACTTTATGCTTGAAAAACGTCCACTTTATCTCCTTTAAGTGACATTCCTCTTCCATGAAACCAAAAGTATTGGAGAAAAATTATGGTTCAACTCAATAAAAATAACATAACAAATCAATATCTATACGGACAATTAACGACTCCAACAAATCTTGCAGATGAGAGTCTGATTCGCTCTAAAGATGTTACTACAGAGGTGGAAGTAGATGTAATAGAGTTTATGGTAACGGGTGCTGGCAGATTTGCTGTTGGAAGTCAATTTACTCTAGTACAAAGATTTTTTGCTCCCTTTTTAACATCGCCAACAGTTCCTCCCGGCAGATATACCAAAGCAGAATTAGGAGTAATAACTGGATTGGATACTTTTAGTTGGAGTATGCAACAGTATAACTGGGACGATGATATTGATGATTATTTTGATCGAGTTTGGGTATACAACTCGATGGAGTTTTCGATTTCTGATGATGCAGTATTTATTGTTGAAGCTGATGGTAGTAAAAGAATAGAAAATTTTGCGGTTTTTCCTCGGCTAAATGTTCAAGAAAATTTTGATCTAGAATCGGATGATGGTTTGACAGGAATAGCTAACTCAGTTGTCAAACCGTATATAGATCCTTGGGGTATCGGTCGAAAAGTTAATATTAATTTCAGTGATGCCGATTTAATTCCTAGAACCACCTACACCTCACAAGATTTTGCTGACGACCTCAACCGTGATTGGTTTGTTTCTACTCCAGAAGCAATAGCTAGAATTGCGTTGGGTCAAGATGATTTTGTAGATGGATTATTTGACGATGGTGTAACGAAATTTCTAGATGGGAATAAACCCATTATTTATGGATCTCCAGATGCCGATAGTCTTATCGCCTCAGATATTGACTTTATCAGCGCTCCTCCACCATTTGGACTGAATGAAGCTCCACTACTCGCTCCTTTTAGAAGTAACGGACTTGTCTTGATTGCTGGTAATGGAGATGATACCGTTAAAGGCTTAGATCGAGACGATCTAATACTTGGTGGCGAGGGTAACGATAACCTTGATGGCGGTCTTGGCGATGATATTTTCGTCGGTGGTGCTGGCAATGACACTATAGAAGGCGGTTCTTTTCTGTTCGGACTCTTTCAAGGAAAGGATACTGCCGTTTACAGAGGCGCACTGTCCGAGTATGATATTGAATTTTTACCAGATGACTCAATTCGGCTCTCGGATAAAGTCGCAGGTCGAGATGATTCCGACACGCTTTTGGGTGTTGATATTGCGAAATTTTCAGACATATCGGTCAACCTTGCGCCAGGGCAGGACATCGCCTTCGTCATAGACACAACTGGCAGTATGTTCGATGACATCGACGCGGTCAAAGCCAGCGCCAGTAACATTATCGATGCGATCTTCAATAGCGAGGGTGGCTTTCTTAATTCTCGGATCGCTGTGGTCGGATACAACGATCCGGCAACAAATACTTTTCTTTCCTTCACTGATCAGCTAAAGATCGATGATCGAAAGACCGCAGCTATCAACGCGATCAACAGCATCTCGGTCGGCGGTGGTGGCGATTTTCCCGAAGCGGTAAATGCCGGACTGATCCGCGCGCTCTCTGGTGGTGCTGGAGAGTGGCGAGAAGAAGCGGCCTCTCGACGGATCATCCTGTTCGGCGACGCGCCGCCCAAAGACACTGATCTTCGCGCACAGGTACTTGAGCTTGCATCCAATGTGGGAATTTCTTTCTCCAGCAGCAGCCTCATGTCAATGTCGATCACAGGCGATATCGAAACTAGTAGCGTTGCTAACGGCCTCGCCGTGACGCGGTTCGCTGTGACGGCAATGGATACTGACGGCGCTCCAGTTACAATTCCGGTGGAAATCTTCACTGTTCTGATTGGCAACGACCCGACCACGACCGCCGATTTTGAAAGCCTCGCTGCTGCAACCGGTGGCAAGACTTTTAACGCGGCTAATGCTTCTGAAGTGGTCGATGTGCTGATCGCAGCCATTAAGACACCGATCAATGAAACCCCAATCGCCCAAGATGATACAGCAACCACCCAACAAGACACGGCAGTGAACGTACCTGTGTTAATCAATGACAGTGACTCAGATGGTGATGCCTTAGCCATCAAGAGCTTCACTCAGGGCAGTAATGGAATAGTTACTCTCAATGACAACGGTACATCCGCCGACACCACCGACGATTTCCTCGTTTATACCCCAGCTACCCAATCAGATCCCAGTATCGGGTTTATTGACAGCTTTACATATACCCTCTCCGATAGAACCGGTGCAACATCCACCGCAGAGGTGAGCGTCGCAGTCGGGAAAATCGAAAATGGCGGCAATGGCAACGATACCCTCATCGGCACTCCTGGCAACGACCAACTCTTGGGCGGCAATGGCAACGATATCCTCGAAGGTGGTTTAGGAGATGATTCCCTTGATGCTGGTCTTGATGACGATACCCTCACAGACTTAGAAGGTAACAATACCTTCTACACAGGTGAAGGTAATAACGTAGTTACCGCAGGTTCTGGGAATGATGTCATCTATGCAGGCTCCGGTAATGACATTATTAACGCAGGCAATGGTAAAAACCAAATCTACGCCGCAGAAGGTAACAATCTGATTGGCACAGGTTCTGGGGATGATGTCATCTATGCAGGTTCCGGCAGCGACTGGATATTTACAGGTGCGGGAGATGATGTCATTTATGCCGCAGAAGGTAACAACTTAATTGCAGCAGGCACTGGCGATAACTTAGTTTATAGTGGTAGCGATCGTGATTTATTTGTTCTTGTCTCCGGTGCTGGTTCTACCACCATTGACCAATTCCAAAGCTACGATCAGCTTGGTCTTCTTGGTGGTTTGAGCTTCGATCAACTGTCCATCACCACAAACCAGCAGGGCGATGAGTTCTCCACTCGTATCAGTATTGCCGCTACCGGAGATTTACTTGCCAGCCTCAAGTGGGTAGAAACTAGTTCCATCACCCCCAACTCATTTGTTGATTTAGAAAGCTTAGGAATATCACTACTAAATGGAGACGCAAGTCGTAGCAACCTCGCTGGGTTGATGACTTCTGGTGCTGAAACAGGATTATCTGTTGCTTCAGTCCTTGATCTCCAGCAGCAGGCAATCGCCTCTGGTAGTCCTTTGAATCTTGCCTGAAAAATGATTTAAAAACCTAATCAATTAGTTGCTATTCCTTAAACAGCCTATCTTTGATAAGTTGTTCAAGGATTTTTTTTCTATAGGAATGTGGGCATCACCGTCCCCATCCGGGAAAAAAGTACGCTCAACTTTTTCGCGTTGCTCCCTGGCGATTTGGGGATACAGCAATTCCAAAAGCTTTTTGATACAATGGTTCGGCATTGGAGTAAAACTTCTGTAGGATGCTACTTTAGTTTTAAATTATCTAGGAACAACGGCGATCGCCAAAGCTGTGCATTGACTTAACAATCAGCCCAGATAAGTAAAGTAGCTAGCGTCGAGACTCAAATTAGTGTCACCAGAGACAATAGCAATCAGTTCATTTTGACCGCTATCAGGGATAGTCAAATAAATACCGATACCGGATGGTAAACCATCACCAGATGAGCCTAAAACGTAATCGTTGATTGTTCCGGCAAGCTGAATATAATCATCCGTTGAATTAAAGTCAGTAATGAGTGCGTAATCATTGTTGCCTTGTGTGATTAATTCACCGTTACCTTCACGGTTACGACTGCCATAAAAACTCTCAATGTTACCGAGCCTATTTAAACCAGCCAGCCCCAGGACAAATGTATCGCTGCCTTTGCCACCAGTTAAAGTATCAATTTCCCTATTGCCAAAAACGAACGATTCATCCGGCACATTTCCTGGGTTATCTGCGCCTGTGAGAATATCATTGCCATTGCCACCATTAAGAGTATCATTGCCGATGCCACCAAACAGACGGTCATTGCCGTTACCGCCATCAAGGTAATCATTACCTCCACCAAATCTGAAGTTTAAATCTATTAACAGGTCATTTCCATCCCCACCTCGGAGAGTGTCATTGCCGAATCCGCTACGGATAAAGTCATTACCATCACCACCATCTAGATAATCATCACCCCCAAGAAAACCTTCTTCGATTTGGTCGTCTCCTGACCCACCATATATGTAGTCAGTACCTTCTGACCCAAACAACAGGTCATTACCACTGTTACCGAACAATATATTTGTCGAGCCTTCGTCCCCTCCGTATCCAGGTGCAAAAGGAACTTCACTGCTCAATCCAGCATAAAGAGTATCGTTCCCCGCACCACCGATAACTAAATCATCGCCCAAGTCACCTGATAAAAAGTCGTCGCCTTCTAGACCGATTAGAATGTCATTTCCATCTGCACCAAAAATTGAGTCAATCTCTTCAGTACCCAGGAGAAAATTGTTGGCAGGAGTCCCGTTAATGTCTGCCATAAAACCTCTTAAAAAGATTTATTTAACCTAGTTACACCTGACCATAAAAAAAATCCCAAAACAACTGACTAATGGATGTTGAATAATTAGAGAGTTTATGTATCGTATATATAGCTATTAATTGCAAAGTTTAATATAGTAATTTTAAATTTATCAAAGAAAAATAAATATTAATTTTGGGTCACTTCTGTCCTTTATATATAGCAAATTATATACGCTTTAACGAATCTAACAAAGCAATATTACATCCTAAACTATTAAATTATATCTACTCAGTCAGCAGAATTTTCTAACAAAGAAAAACTGACAGACTCATCAACTAGAGAAAAATAGTTCTTTCAAGATGAACTAGCGCAGGAGTTACGAGGTAAATAAGAACAAAACCTTACAGATGAGGACTTTCATGATGTTCGACAGACGTTCTGTCTAGCATCCTAATCCCCATCACCCAACAATCGGCTTGGAACCGTTCCGATGCAGTTCCACCGCTATGTCGAAAGCTTTGTAGTTTTGAGGGCAGTATTTTACTTCAGGAAAATCTTTAATACTGGCGTTGGCTCTAAGGTGCAAATCATTGATTAAAGCTAGTCGCTGCCAATAATAGACAATTAATTCAGGTACAGAAAATTCGGTTTCTCTCATGGCTTTGGCAGGATATGCGTCGTTGCTATTTCACAGTGGCGACAGTAGAAAAATTTCGATTTCGATAAGTTAATTGTGGTCAGCGATCGCTCTTAAATACTAATCATTCATCCAGCTTTGCCCAAAGACTTCCTTATAGATGCGATTGTAGACCCTGAGCTTACCATCATGCTTCGATACCAACCCAGACAGCCGCAACTGAAGAAGTTCCTCACTACCATCGCAGGTTATTTCCCCTTGCTGTAAAATCTGCTCTTTCAGTTGCAACAGCCGGGGATTGAAGAACAAGCGATCGCGTATTGGTCGCAGATGATCTGGCTGATCCTGCAATTCCCAATTGTCCAAAATCTGCACTCGCACCACCTCTTCAACACTCTGCCCTGGCATCGCATCACAAATTAGTTGGCAAAGCTTTTGGGTGAGAAACGGTTGTCCACCAGTCCACTGCAAAATCTCTTGTAGCACTGCTCTTGGATTAGAGACTTTCCCCACCAATCCTTGAGCTAAAGGTGCAGGTTCATCTAATTCAAAACCACTTAATTCAATTGCTCGACCGATGGCGAAGGGTGAGCGCCCTTGATCTTGAATCAAGCCTAAAGGCAAAGCTACTCCCAACACCGCAAAGTTGAGGCGGTTGTATTCTGGTTTTTGAGTGCGTTGGTTGTAGCACTGTCTGATTAATCCGAACAAATCGTCAGTGTCAAAATTTAATGTAAGAATATTGTCAATCTCTTCTATGAAAATGACGATAGGTTGACTAACTTCAACTAATAATACTTCTTCAATAAATTTGTTTAATCTTTGTACAGGAGAAATATTTTCCCACTGGTTCCACCAATTTCGTAGATTGAACTTTGTTAAAAGTTCAAAACTACTTGTGAGAATACGAATAATAGTTGCGTACCACTGATTAACCGTAATGTTGTTTCCACTTGTTGCTGTTACATCAACGCAGGCGCAGGCATAACCTCGCTTTTTTAGTCGTTCCGTAGTCTGCACTCGCAAACTAGATTTACCTGCTTGCCGCGAATTTAAGACATAACAAAACTCACCGGATATTAATGCTTGGTACAAGTCTTCATCTGCTTGACGCTTGATGTAACTAGGAGCATTAATTGGTAAACTACCCCCCACATAATATTCGTATACTAAGCTTTTTGTTGGTTTCATTTTCTATGTTTCCCTTATCTGCCCCCGTGATAATTGCAGCATCTCACACAAACCAATGGTCTGGATAGTTGTTCTTGTAAATCAAAATGTTCCATGTAATCAGCCACTCTGGGCGCAAAGCGCCATCGCTTCATTTGATTAAATAACTTCACCAAGAACGATTACATCTAAAGATGTCAGAAAATCAACTTCTGTAATACAACGTGATTCTGGCACTACCAGTAACCATTGTCTCGCACAAATAAAATCGGTCTTTTCATCTGATATTTTTCCCATATCGGTATGATACCCACACTCGACAATTTGACCCTCACGAAATAGTATCTTACCTGTTTTCTCACACTCAATATCTCTTAGAACTTTTCCCTTCATTATTTTGAAACCCACAACAATAATTATTGTTTATCCCGTTCCCGCTTCAAAATTATAGCTTGACACTCTTGGATATTCAGCAAAATTTCTTCTCGTTGGGGATGCCATTGTAGATGCTGTTTAAGAGAAGCCATTTCGCCAATTATCGACGGCTGTTCACTGGGATTATTGGTAAATATATCTGTTTGATTCATTAGGAAATGATTTTGTCCTTGAGCCAACCAATCTCACCTTTAGCATTCTTGAATTTGGAACAAACTGTTGTACCTTCATCCAGAATGATCAGCTTAGAGCCATTACTTCATAAATAGCCTCTTAATAAGTACTATCACTGTCTTCATCTTGGACGAGCGTTAAACCTAAAGCTTTATAAGTAGTTAGCATCTTATTAGAGACTGTTGGTGCAGTTACCAGATAAGTTAGTGCATGAATTGACTCGACTACATAAGGAGCAGCTGTGTCTAACTTCTCTGCTGTCGCTAATCCAACTACTTCCGCAGCGCCAGCAATCATTGCTCGTTTAACATAGGCTTCTTCTAAATTCGGCACACTGATACCAACTTCTGGATGTAGGCTACATACGCCCAACATACACAAATCTGCACGAATCATCCGCAATGCCTCGATTGTTGCTACACCAACGTTCACTAAAGCCTTTTTATAGAGTTGTCCGCCCAACATTACAACTTGAATATGGGGATGCTCTGCTAATGCAACAGCGATTGGCGGACTATTTGTGACGATTGTCGCTTGTAAATCTAAAGGTAAATGACGGGCCACTTGGAGAGTTGTCGTACCGCCATTTAAAATTACCACTTGCCCAGTACGAATCAATTTTGCAGCAGCACGGGCAATCGCTTCTTTTTCTTTTGGTGCTTGTTTTTGCCGATCTGCATAACTGGCGATCGCCGGAGAAACCAAAAGCGCTCCGCCATGAACGCGCTGCAAGAAACCAGATTCGGCTAATTCCCGCAAATCCCGACGAATCGTATCCTCAGAAACCTTTAGCACAGCACTAAGTTCTGATGACAGCACCTTTTTATCACGATGCAAAATTTCTAAGATGAATTGTCGTCGCTCTGCTGTTAGCATAGAAGGCTTTTCGGGAAATTGCGTATTTGCCATTGAAATTGCGCGTTTGTGAGTTTATACTTATAGATATGCGGATTACTGCCTACTTGTCGTCGGCTTTAAATAAATTCAAGCACATTCGTGCAGAAGGAGAGTCTAACGATCTTAGCCGATCCCTGGTATTAAGGGAAGCGTTTAAGCTACATGATTCCTCATAGACGACGCACTCATAAAAAGGATAAAACAACTGAAACAAAAACACATTTAATTTGTGCAAGCGCTGATGAAGATTGTTGATAGTCATCAATCATCTGTCATCAATAATCAATCAACATTTCAAATTAAAGACATAAAACATGACACTTACTAATACGCAATTTCCCATTGATCTGAGTGCTTATAAACCTCTAGTTCTCAACCCCAAAAATGCAACGCTTACAAATGAGCAAAGAGAAATTCTTAAAGGAAACATTCAACTGTGCCGCGATGCGATCATCCTCTTTACAGCCACTGGTGCTGCCAGAGGAGTAGGCGGTCACACAGGTGGCCCTTACGATACAGTACCAGAAGTGATGATTCTCGACGCATTCTTCCGGGGAGCATCCCAGAGATTTGTGCCGATCTTTTTTGATGAAGCAGGGCATAGAGCTGCAACCCAGTACTTGATGGCAACCCTACATGGTGAGTTAAATGCCGAGCAACTTCTACACTATCGTCAGGCACATTTCGACTTACCAGGACATCCCGAACTAGGGCTAACTCCTGGTGTGAAGTTTAGTTCTGGACGACTGGGGCATATATGGCCCTACGTTAATGGTGTAACCTTAGCAAATCCTGGCAAAGTCGTTTTCTGTCTTGGTTCTGATGGCTCGCAGCAAGAAGGTAACGACGCGGAAGCTGCCCGTTTGGCAGTTGCTCAACATCTCAATGTCAAGCTAATTATTGATGATAACGATGTTACCATTGCCGGACATCCATCCAAATATCTACCTGGTTTCACAGTTGCCAAAACTTTAGCAGGTCATGGGTTGAAAATACTAGAAGGAGACGGCGAAGACTTAGACGATTTATATCATCGTATGAGCGAAGCAGTAAATACTCAAGGGCCGATTGCTGTGATCAACAAACGCCCTATGTGTCCGGGTATTGAAGGGTTAGAAGGCTCCACTCATGGTCACGATGTGATCTCGGTAGACTTGGCAATTAAATATCTCGAATCACGCAAACATACAGATGCTGTTGAATATCTGAAAAACATTCAAAAACCCAAACAGACCTATACTTTTATTGGTTCTAGCGAAAAATGGGGTGCTAACCGCAATGTGTTTGGTGAAGCAGTGGTTGATGTTTTAAGTCGAATGAGTCAAGAAGAACGCAAGCAAAACGTATTGGTGATTGACAGCGATTTAGAAGGTTCTTGCGGACTTAAGAAAATTCACGATACATACCCCGAAATATTTATTTCCTCTGGAATTATGGAACGGGGGAACTTCTCTGCTGCTGCTGGGTTTGGTATGGATAAAGGAAAGCAAGGAATTTTTGCAACTTTTAGTGCTTTCTTAGAAATGTGCATTTCCGAAATTACGATGGCAAGGCTAAACTACTCAAATGTTCTTTGTCACTTTTCCCATGCAGGTATAGATGACATGGCAGATAACACATGCCATTTCGGTTTGAACAATATGTTTGCTGACAACGGCTTGGATGATGGCTACGCAACACAGCTGTTCTTTCCCGCAGATACTAATCAGATGAAAGCTTGTGTAGAAGCTGTGTTCTTTGAGCCGGGACTACGATTCATTTTCTCCACTCGTTCTAAAGTACCGAATATTCTTGACAGCAACGGTAAAGATTTGTTTGGTAATGGGTATAAATTTGTTCCTGGTAAAGATGAGGTGATTCGAGAAGGAACGCAAGGCTATATCATCAGTTTTGGTGATGCTCTCTATCGTAGCCTTGATGCAGTCGAACGTCTCAAACACTCAGGGCTAGATGTAGGTTTGATTAATAAACCAACCTTAAATGTTATTGATGAAGAAGCGATCGCTAAAGTCGGTAAAGCTCCTTTTGTCCTTGTAGTAGAAGCGTTCAATCGTCGAACTGGATTAGGTAGCCGTTTTGGTTCCTGGCTGTTAGAGCGTGGGTTTACTCCCAAATACGCTCATCTTGGGACTCATAAAGAAGGTTGCGGCGGTTTATGGGAACAGTATCCACATCAAGGTATCGATCCAGTGAGTATTATGAACAAGGTTAAAGACTTAGTTAGATAACACAACCCAAGTACAAATATTTTCTGTTGAGACTAAAGTCCTTAAAGGGGAACAAAAAGGGCTAGGATACTGATGAAATTAGCTTCATAGCCCTTTTCCCTTGCTGATAATACTTAGAGTTTGCTACAACTGAAGAGATCAATTGCGCTCATACGCAAATGGCGTGCTTGTTACTAACTCCATTGCTCTAAGTAGCATTTGTCGGTTAACAGATTATTTGACGCTCTAACAAATTAATGTCGCTTTATCAGAAACTGCTAAAGTCAAGTTGGCTCAATAGACTTGTCCGAAATATTAACTTAGAAAAAGAAAAATGGTAAAACGTTAAATTGAGTGTCTACTATTTTTCAGACTTATTTATGGTTTTTGATTATATCCAAAAGTATCTATTAAGAACAAAACAAATTTTGGGGATTACAGGTTTGTGCTTTGTGCGGTTGCGTATAAGTAGATGGTTACACCATTGCCCAATTCCAGCTAGTGGCATAAATCTAAAACCCTTGTAGCAAAAGCCTTTGACGATGCTCGACAGACATTCTGTCGAGTATCTAAGTTCTAATAACACCAACAGTGGCGATGGCGCAAGCGACCGCCTACGGCGATCGCCCTGGAGTTAGACCTGTCTCCTTCGAGGATTTACCAAATTCGTAAGCTGGTGCGTGAACGAGAAAAAGCTAAATTGTAATGATTAATTCAAATTGTGAAAACTCTGTTTCCCTTATTGCCTTGGCAGGACATAAGTACGACGTTCTTTCTCTCCAGAAAATGATGCTGACATTAACCGTAATTGCGTAAAGTATTCGATATCATCAGTCCCAGTTCGAGAGACAAATTTACCCTTGAGAGTAATTTTTGTATCGCTTTGTTGAACTATTTCAACACTTGGTTGAACTTCCTTAATGATTTCAATAAAGCCGTGCATCTCAACTTCATAAGCGACGAAATCAGGGCAGTTTGTCAGTTCACTATAACCATACGGGTGAATACCGCAGACTAATCGCTGATTCCCGTATCTACCCCCGTGGTAATTGCCACAGCCTACACAAGTTAGGGGTCTAGATAGTTGTTCCTGTACATCAAAATGTTCCATGCAATCAGCCACTCTGGGCGCAAAGCGCCATCACATCTTTTGATCAAATAACTTCACTAAAAACGATTACATCCTCAGATTTGAGAAAATCAACCTCTGTAATACAACGTAATTCTTGCACATATAAAATCGGTCTTCTCGTCTGATATCTTACCCACTTCAGTATCTGCTGTATCTCTCAAAAATAATACTGGACACCGGACAATTGGCCGGTACTGCTACACTTTACTTTCTTATTAGACAAATATCTGGGGAAATTATTCTCCCGTAATTAGAGATTTAGTGTATTTCCATCAACTTAAGCTTTCACCAATTCCAACGGGACGCACTTGTTCATTCATCCAGCTTTGCCCAAAGACTTCTCTATAGATGCGATTGTAGACCCTGAGCTTACCATCATGCTTCGATACCAACCCAGACAGCCACAACTGAAGAAGTTCCTCACGACCATCGAATATTATTTCCCCTTGTTGCAAAATCTGCTCGTGCAGTTCTAGTAGATAAGGATTAAAGAGCAAGCGATCGCGTATTGGTCGCAGATGATCTGGCTGATCCTGCAATTCCCAGTTGTCCAAAATCTGCACTCGCACCACCTCTTCCACACTTTGCTCTGGCATCGCATCACAAATTAATTGGCAAAGCTTTTGGGTGAGAAACGGTTGTCCACCAGTCCACTGCAAAATCTCTTGTAACACTGCTCTTGGGTTGGCGACTTTGCCCACCAATCCCTGAGCTAAAGGTGCAGCTTCATCTAATTGAAACCCGCTCAGTTCTATGGCTCGACCGATGGCGAAAGGTGAACGCCCTTCATCTTGAATTAAGCCTAAAGGCGAGGCTACTCCAAACACCGCAAAGTTGAGGCGATTGTATTCTAGCTTTTTGGTGCGTTGCTCATAGCACTCTCTGATTAATCCGAAGAAATCATCAGTGTCAAAATTCAGCGTCAGAATATTATCAATCTCGTCTATGAAAATGGCGATAGATTGAGAAACTTCAGTTAGCAAGACTTCTGCAATAAATTTGTTCAATCTCTGCACTGGAGAAAGATGACTTTGGTTGCTCCACCAAGTTCGGAAATTGAGCTTCACTTCAAAACTACTCGCCAATTTATGAGCCACGCCAGCATACCATTTCTCTGGTGTAATATTTTGGCTAGTAATTGCTGTTATATCAATAGTGGCGCAAGCATAATCTTGAATTTTTAGTCGTTCTATAGTCTGCACTCGCAAACTAGATTTACCTGCCTGTCTTGAGTTGAGGATGTAACAAAACTCTCGTGCTTTCAATGATTTGTATAAGTCATCATCCGCTTGACGCTTAATATAACTGGCAGCATCAATTGGTAAGCTACCCCCCCACATGATATTCGTATACTGAGCTTTTTATTAAGCTCATATTCTCAGCCATGCTGTTGTTATTGTTTAGAATTTAGTAAGAGATAATTGTATTCGGGAACTATGTTAATAATAGGATAGAAACTTATGCAAGAAGAAAACGAAGTTCTGGAAAATGAAACTTTTGATAGTGAGAAGCCTTCCAATCAACTAGAAAGGCAAATTGAAGAAATTTTTGGCATTAACACCAAACAGCCGCCAATAAGCCTTGAAGAACTGAATGAAATTTTGTCAAAAGCTAATACAGATGGAATTTAGTATGGCAAAATACCGACAAACTCACGTAAAACCCGATGGCGAAGTGTGACATAGTGAAGATAAATGCTGAGGAAGCTCACCCATCGAATTTATATTTAAGAGGGGAATCCTTGAGTAATTTCTCAATCCCCACACGTACTAAATCTGCTTGAGTTCCTGACAATTTCAACTCGTTGTGAATAAATTCATCAAGTGAGGATGCCGTAGTACGTTCCAAAAGTGCCAGCACTCTTTGAGACTCACTTTTTAGCGCGTCGGTTAAAGCAGGGGGGGCAGGGGAAGCGGGGGAAGCGGGGGAAGCAGGGGAGGAATAGTTTGTAAATTCTTCCCTTGCTCCCCCTGCTCCCAATTCTCCCCCTGCTCCTTCTCCTAGCGGGGAATCGTTTGGTTTATCCAGAAATCTTTTGCTGTCCCGGTCGTAGCCAGAGAAGTTTTGTAGCAACTGCATAGGGAACCATTCGTTCAATCCACCGTAATATACTGCTCGACCTACAGGTGATTGTGCAGCAATCTCCATGACTTGCGTTGAAGTAATCTTGCGATCGCTCGGAATCAACTGCGTGGCAATCATGGCATTGTAAGCTGGCACATTATCAGGATGAACCAAGGCGACAGATGTTAATTGCGATCGCAGTCCGCCAGAAATACCCAAGTCGTCAGTGTGGGGGTTCTGAACAACAAGCCAAAAGTGTGAACCAAGACTATCACCGCAAGAACAGTAGGAAGTAATGATGTCCTTAAGCCAACCAATCTCATTTTTTTTGGCATTTTTGAATTTGGAACAAACGGCAGTCCCTTCATCCAAAATGATGAGCTTAGGACCAGAAATAAGTTGAAATTCTCTAACACACTCTTGAACCCACTTGACTGCTTCGGCGGGTGGCATCTCCAGAATCTTGGCACGTTTTAAGGTATCAACGCGACCTTTGAAATAACCAGTTTCTTTCTCATCGCCCTTGGGGTCAATGTAAAAGATATGTGTGTCTCTATGCAATCTCTTGATCGCATCAATAGCATTGCTAATGGTGATGCCCTTGCCCGAACCAGGAACACCAACCCACAGCATATTTGTCACTTTCTTGGCAATATGCCCGATGAGGTCATACTGCACTTGAGGCGTTTTGGTGTAGGTTGATATCTCTGTGTTAATAGTCATAGGAGGGGTAGGCTTATGACTAGAAACTACTGTCCCCAATGATGGGTTAGAGGTAGAAGGCAGTTCAGTTTTTGGGATTATAGTAACAGTTTTGTCCTCTACTGGTTGATTCACAACAGAAGGTAATTCAACAAACCTTGCTGGTGGAATACCAATATTTTGATGTTGTGTGACTTGTTGAATTGACGTTACTTGTTGGTAATTTACACGCGGGTCAATTGTCACTTGTGCCAAATGTCCAGACAATTGTTCACGGGTTGGGAACTGTCCACGCAATTGAATGAACCAATCAAGTAACCAACGGTAAGCGTAAAATTTTTTCCCAGGATCAACGATGCTCAAGTATTCACACACTACATGAGATGATTGCTTGAGCATGGCGAACTCATATTTCTCCATCGGCTCCAGATGAAGCATCAAGTCAGCCAATTCATTCTTGTTAGAGAAATACTCCTCACGCTCTACACTGTCACCCATTGCCGAGATGAACTCAAAAAAGTTCCCCCTGATAAAAGGAATCGGTGCAAATTGATGGGTATCGTTGAGGTCTTGCACCACTGACCAGAGATACCCGACTCCAGCAACCGCCGCACCGATAGGAGCAAGTGGGGAAGTGGCATAACAAACTGCACCAGTGGCCGCCGTCGCTAAAGTAATGAACTTGGCTAAATTCATGCCGCTACGCTCATTTCTAGCGCGGATTAACAACTGGTCTTGACGTTCTTGCAACCAAGAAGCGGTGTTCCCAGCTTCCAAATACTCAATGCTGGGATAATCGTCACGCAGAAGCGCGGTTTCTTTTGTTCCTAGCATTGGTATTTGTTCCATCGCTTTTGTCCTCTCGTGCTTAGTATGGTTTTTTCGTGTAGGTTGCAGGGGTGCAGGGGGCAGGGGAGAGTAATTAACGCTTTATAATCCAGGGTGATGGATTGTTGATAATCGTGACTAAAATGCTTAAAATCCGGTTATATGTAGAGTAAAGCTCTCTGGCTGTTTCAGCGTTAAGATAATTACATTTAACGGCAAACTTCAACCATGTTTGAGTTTCAGCCGCTTCAGCCTCACTATCGCTTAATTTAGCAATAAAAGCAGCTTCATACCTTCGTTTTCTCCAAGCTTCAGCTAAATTAGCACAAACAGAACGTGATGAACGACGAATTTGATCAGTTAATGAATATCTTTCCTCAACTGGGAAAGTTTTGGAAAGCTCAAAAATCTGCATAGCAGCGTCGAACGCCATTTTATAAACTTCTAGATCCTCATGACTTTTAATCGGTTGTTTTTCCATCTCCCCTGCTCCCTGCTCCCTGCTCCCCTGCCTACTTAGTAAGTTTCCAAATGTTGTAACCAATCTCTCCAGCCATCATCGAAGCGCAGTTATATGCAAAACAACCTAAAATTGTGCCTGGGTCAGTGTAACGGAAGGGCCAGCGACCTACGAATGTGGTGGTGATGTCTAGTACCCAGAAAGATAGTGCGATCGCTCCACCTGCATTACGTTCTTTCATGCCTGCGCGTTTGTAGTCACCCCATAAAGCCACAGTCAGGTCGATATTTCCGGTGGGTTTGCTACCTAGAGCATATTGCTTGGATTCTTCAAACTCGCTTCTAGCCTGGATTGGGTCTTTACCACGTAGGGTTCGTGCTTCCATAACTTGTACCAATGCAGAGATGCCAAAACTAATCCAGAATAGTGGATTAAATGGTAATTGTAGCCAACCAAGCCAACCAATCCATTCAGTTTCAAACCAAGGGCAGAGGGGTTTTCCTTGAAATAAAACTTGCCAAACGCTGTCAGTAGAAAGCAGTGTGCCAATCCAAAAGCCAATTGCACCGACTAATTTATATCCTGGTGTGCCTGGGGTGATGAATTGAGCAACAATGTGTGAGACAAACACAACTGGTAGTGATACTAGCTCAACAATCCATCGGGCTAAAAGTTCTAAATACTCACCCAACCCCCGTTGTGGTTTATTTTGCTCTTTTGGTTGTGGGTTAGGAGTAGTTGGCGTGGGATTGCTCATAATTTAATTTCCAGCGTCAGAATATAGTGGGGAATCATTGCAAGCTCCTCTGACTCGGTATTTCCATTTCCATTGACGTTCTTCGATTCGCCCAATGCACCAGCCTGTCGAGTCGTAAACAAAAACCAGTTCATCCTCTAAATAACCTGTAGTGTTGGGTCTAGGATTACGTTTAGGAGTATCCAAATAATTTTGCATTCGCAATTTTTTAAAACTAGGGCTAACTCCTAACTCGTTAATTTTTTGAGATGTTGCTGCCCTTTCTTCGGCTTTAATCCGCTCTAGTTCTTCGGATTGTTGAATTGTTGTAGCCGTGTTGTAAGTGTTGAATTGCGCTGGCAGTTTAGATAACCAAGGACTAGCTATTAAACCCATTCCAAATAATCCTAGTAGCGCTTGTTTTTGGTATTTCATAGTGCAAACCTACGCTGGTTCGTACTGTTCTAAAATTTTGCCAAAGTTGTCAATGGTATTAGCAATCGGCGTTTGTTCAATTACTTCCTCAACTACCTTCGGGGGTTTTGGTTCTGGTTCTAGTTGTGGAGTTTGGAAACCTATCGTGTCTAGAATGTGTCTTTCCATATTCGTGCTAGTGCATCAATTTTGTAAGTTGTTTCAATACCCAAATCACTTGCCAAAAGACTACACAAAACAACATCAATAATCTGAGTAACCAGTTCACTACAGACCTCACTGGAGTATTCCAAAAAAACCACAGATGAACAATCTCATGAGCAAAATTAGACAATGGCACAATATCACGCACAGGCATTTCATATTCCAGGTTGTTGTAAGTTAAATGGTGTGCATGATTGGATTTGTGCCAAGGGAGAAATACACAATGGTTTAGAGTCAATTGTTGACACTGCTTCGATTTGGCTTTCCACTGTGGCGAGTGAATATAAGCTAAATACTCACTTGAATATTTGTGTTTGCTCATCTGCTGTTACCTGCGTTGGCATTGAAGCTTGCATTACACGAATGCCTACAGATAAAGCAACACAACTTATAAAGAAAATTATCGAGATAGCCCATTTGTACTTCTCCCAAAACTTATTTACGCTCTTGGTTTGGCAGGGCTTGGTTGTCGTTTGAATAAATGCAGAGTCAGCGATCGCAAATCCTGTATAGTCTTGGGTTGCACTGACTTTTTTGCTTCGACGGGTAAACCTACCTCCTCAAAAAACTTCAATGGGTCAAACTCAGGTGTCGAAGTTTCGGTCAAAGTTTGAACTTCATTTTTCAGATGTTGGGGAGTTTTTAAACCGTACTCAGAGATGATTTTCTCTTTAGTTTGAGGATCTTTAATGATTTGGTAGATGAGCGAAATTTCTTCGACACCTGCTTGTGTACGCTCTTGCAACAGTTGAACATCTAGTCCGTGTGAAATGTCGTCAAACAACTGTGTTTTGAAGTTGTGAACGGCAAACGCTTGAGCAACAGTTGTCCCCGCCGCAATCTCTAAGAATGCTTTGAATGTCTCTTGTGTGATTCCTTGTGCTTGTAATTGTTGCACGGCTGTATTTATCGCTTGGGATTGTAAATTCGTCAGGCTGCCTCCAGCACCCAATAGTTTGGCTTGGTCTATCACTGTCTCGGCTAGGTTGAATAACTTCTCCAAGCGATCGCTCACCGCCACATCAAACTCTTCTCCTTCTGGATCAATGCTTGGGTCTGTTTTAGCCAACTCTTGTAACCCAGCAATGATTTTCTCTGGGGGATAACTGGCGCTTAATAACTCAAACAATTCTTGGCGGGTGAATGTATCTTTGTTAGACATTTTGTAATTCTCCTGTTAATGGTTGTGTAAATCTGATTTGTTCGGCTTCAAACTCTTTACGGCTGTAGAGAGATTTATTCGCCCCCACAATTGCTTTAGCGAGGTTCAACTTATTTGTTCCTTGGGCTAAACCACAAAAAATTTCTCCTATTTTTCCCACTACCCAAACTTGATAAGGAAGAATTGGTGGCGCTCTAAGGCTGTGTTCTTGGGCAAAGTTCTTCATTTGTATTTGTGCTAGTTTATACTGAGCTATCGTCTGAGCCACTTCTTCCCAACGTCCCCAAGTTCGATAGCAGATGTCCAAAATTCTCAGGGATTGGGCATTTGTCATGGGTAAAACCAGGGGGTTTAATGCCGAATTTGTGGTTTCTTGATTAAAAAGTTCTTCTCTCCATGATTGATTCATTCTAGGTAGTCAATAGTTAAATTAAGTTGGTCAATATCTGTGTCAATATCCGTGTCAATTTGATATTACTTTCACTGTTAATACACGGTGTATTAACTGTTAATTTGGGTTGTCTCTTCATAATAAAAAGTCCATGCTTTGTGAGCAATGGACATTGTTGACAACTTTGTTGATAAATTACTTTTATGGAAATGAATTATCAGCTTTTAAGTATCACTTTGGACAACTAAAAATATTGATTCAACTGGTTCATCTACTAATTCACCATTACTTCGGCGCTTAACTCGTCTAATCACTACACGTATTGGTAAATCATTTTCCGCCTCTGAAATTAAAAAATCAGCATATTTATCAATTGCTTTTTTAGCTTCTTTAAGATTTTTCCATATCTGAGCCTCTTGGAGTAGACTTGTCATCCCAATAAACTCTTCACCATCACTATCATGTTTAGGAAAGTAATCAATCGATAATCTTGCAGCATAGGCTTTCGCTTCAGGTAGTAGAAGTAGTGCATAGCCTAGTTGTTCGTCAGCTTTTGCTCCAAATCCTTTTGCCATTGTGCAACTCTTAAACCTAATTGTTGAGATTTATGTACCTGATCAAGAGTACAGACTAAGTGATATTTAAGCAATATTCAACAATGAACGGCTATCTACAGGTTGCTTCCCCTGTTGAATCCAAATATTATGCTGCATTGCTGCTAGAGCTTTCACTCTAGAAGATGGATTACGTCTTGTTACTTTCCCGTGACAAGCGTAAGCTGCCATTGTCCGAGCTTTAATTTTTAGATATTTCGATGCTTCTTCATAAGTTAATCCCCAAGTTTCACAAAAAACTAACGGGTCTAACTCTTCAAAAATGTGTGTTTTTTGATCCATAACTCGCCTATTAATCAAAATTTCTACATGAATAAGTTAAGTTTTCGCTTTCCTTTACCATACTATACCGCACCAGATTTGCATATATGACGTAAACTGCCGTACTATCAAAGAACTGATTTACAAGTATGTATGCCAAAACCAGGATTTAAAACCATTACTGTCCCTGAGTGGATTATTGATGAAATTAAAAACCAGCCTGACTATCGTGGTAATCAAGCAGCTACACTTGGGCAATTAGTTAAAGATGGAATCGCTGCTCGTAGTAGAAGATTAGAACAACCAGAATTATTGACAGGAAGGATACTAAATCATTTGCCTCATTGGAATAGGAAAGAATCCTGGAAATTGGCTTTAACTATTTTACAGTGGCTACAAGAGAGTGAAGCTACTCCTGTGGAAAGGAATTGATAAAATTTTAGGCAATGCGAACAACTGTTAAGCTAATCAGGGGTCAAGATAATATAACTGTAGAAGCAGATTTAACTGAGCTACAAACTAAGCACGCTAATGACTACACCTCTTCATGGAAAGAACAATTAAGATTATTCGCTCAAGAAGACAAATTTTGGGACTGGGAATTTAAGCTCCAGTTTGTTATCAATAGGCAACCAAATCGAGAAGGTTACGCTATTGAGTACGAAGATGAAACTCAAGGTTTAATGATTATAGAAACTCAACTGCACGGCTCACGATTAGTATCAGGAAAACGACTAGTCTATGTTGATGGTATTGCATCTGCGCCTTGGAACCGAGAAATAATACAACGCCCACCCAAATATAAAGGTGTTGGCACTGCTCTATTAAGCTTTGCTAGAACCCGTAGCCTGGAACTAGGTTTTGAGGGTAGAGTGGGATTACACTCTCTGCCTGGAGTAGAAAAATTCTACGATAACCAAGGTATGGTTGACTTGGGAGAAGACGAAGATTATGACGACTTAGTTTATTTTGAATATGGGGTGTGGCGTTCTTTTGGATGAGGTATCGGGTAATGAGTCAACACGAATTTAACGAAAATCAAAATAACCTACCAGCCAACCCAATGAATTTATTACTTGATAAAGAATATTTACGACAAGCTGTCCAAGCTGAGGAGCTTGTTGGGGGTAACATCGGTGCTGGATTAGATTGGGGAAGTGCATTTGGCGACCTCATGCTGAACTTTGAAATAATGGGGCGTTTAACAACGTTGCGCGTTTCCTTAAATAAAGAAGTACGTTTGCTACTTAACGACTGGAATTTAGGTTCAGCTACAAAAATTGCTGTTAAAGCCGCAAGAGAAAAAATACTTGAGAAATTAAGATTACCTACACCAGAAGTAAGACAACATATACTTTTGACTCTAGGAAATGATGAGCTTTATGGTGAGGAGTTTATTTCTAACCGAGAAATATTACGCGAGTTACTAGAGTTACTATTAACACCTGAAGATTGGGAGACTATTGCCGCAGTCGCAGCAGATTCACTCAAGCAGCAAATTATTCATCAAGCGATCGCTGAGAAATTATCAGCTTGATTTAGATGTTGAACGTACCCTATCTACAGTTAAGGAATACGTCCAACCAGGGTATATCTAAGCTTTAAAGGTCAGCACCGGACTCAAACGGGCGACTACTGCCACCATCTGGGCTTCAACTTGTGCATCAATCACAGAGCCAATCGGCTTATAGGCGGCGGGTGCTTCTTCTATTCTACGTTCTGAACGCAAGGTAATACAGTCTACCCCAGTTAAACCTAATTCGGCTTCACTTTGAGATGCACCCCGGCGATTGAGATCAAAACGAGAACGAAGTCTTCCTGCTCCGTGTGAAGCAGAGTTGCAGAAAGCTGGATTGCTTTGACCCACCATCAGGTAAGACTCAGTACCCATTGAACCAGGAATAATCACTGGCTGTCCGGCATAAGCAGGACTTGCACCCTTGCGTGTTATCCAGGTTCGGTCTTTTTCTCTTAGGGTGATATTGTGGGGTAAATCATAGACTAAAGGGGCTTCTACATCTCCATAAACTGAGCGTAACCGTAGACGGAGCAACTCCGCTAACAATAAGCGATTGACAAAGCCATAGTTGGCAGCAGTGGCTTGAGCTTGTAAATAACTTTCGACTAACTCTGGGTGGGAATGAGTTGAAAGAGGAAAAATCTGCTCATCGGGGTACTTCAGACATTTTGGCCAAACAGCTTTAGCGCGATCTCGCCACATACCACCAATGTACTTCCCTACATTGCGCGAACCTGAGTGAATCATGAACGCCAATTGTCCTTCTCGCACTCCCCAAGCATGGGCTAAAGCGCGATTTTCTACTCGCTCAACTCGCTGTACTTCTACAAAATGGTTCCCCGAACCGATAGTAGCCAAGGAACCATCTCGGACTAATCCATCATCAGGAACCAACTCAATCGGCGCAAATTTCCAATCACCATCCATTGAACCATTCAAAAATATGCGATCGCTCTCAATGGCAAGTTGCTGTAAATCAGATTTGACCACACTACCAGTTGGTTGGTCTAACATTGCATCCAACCAACCAGTCACTCCATATTGGAACAAAGCTCGCATGGATTGAGCCGTCATTGTGACATCACGAGTACCAAAGAAGTAATCTCCTTTCATGCGTTCTACAAACAAGTCACGCTTTGCTAAAAATTCATCGATAGTTAAATCGACCACATGAAGACGCATTCCACAGTTAATGTCAGACCCGACAGCAGTGGGAATAACCATATCCTGGGTTTCTACTACTGAACCAATGGCAATACCTGCATCACCAGGGTGAAAGTCTGGTGTGGCACAGGCACGACAGACACACCCACCTGCTGGATGACGAATATTTGCCAAAGTTGCTAACTGTTTGAATGCCTTAGCTTCTACAGGAAAGCCTTCTGGTAAAAGGACTTCTGCTACTGCTGCATTGGGTGCATTGGATAAACGAACAGAGTAAACTTGGTCATTGTATGTTACATCTAGACCAAGCCGTGCTAAAGCACGCATCAGACGCTTGAGATTTTTGGCTGCATGAATATCTTACGGGATCTGTTTGTTAGATCCTTTAGTTAATGTTGAAGAGTTAAAAGACGTGGGTTCAGCAGCCGCGTCTGGTGTTATTTCTAAAAGTTGCTTTCTTAGAGTTATGGAGAAAACAACAGGTGAGTTTTAGAAATAAGGTTATAAAAATTTGATAGCACAAACTTTGAGGAAATCGCAAGTCTACTTCTAGAAAATCTTAAGTTTATTTTTAGCTCAAACATGACAGCATAGTAGGTTATATTTCCCGTATAGCCCGTAAACATCTGGCAGAAAATCGGCATATTTTATACCAATGTCAAGTTGAGGCAGCACAATCTAAAGTTCGGTTTTAATTTCAGGAGTCACTCAAATGGTAGCAACCTCAAGCGAATTAACTCTAGAAAAGGTACAATCTGCAATCGCTTTAATCCTAGACGAGTTAGGTGAACCTTTAACGCAAGCCCAGCAACAAGCATTAAACGCTTACAAATCTGACGATCATGCAAAAGTCAAAAGATTGGCGCTGCTCAACCCAACAGACTATTTCTGCAAGTCTTTGGGCTACCTGGGCGGGGCATTGAAGTTAACGCCTAACACAGATACTATCTTAGCCGAGTCTCTTCGCGCCGCAGTTGATCATAGCAGAGAAGTCAGATTAATCAATCTTGGGCAAAAAATAGGAACTATTTTGGAGTAGTTTAACTCTCTATGTTGCTCACACAACATTGCTCAAAAGTCCACCACTAGTGGTTGGGGAATAAACAAGGAGGTTAAACAAAATGGTTCAATCAATAACAGCGATGGAAATGGCGACTCTTGACCAAATCTCACTGTACTTGTTGCAGGATGAGGAATTTGGTTTGAAGTCAGTTGTTGCCAACGAGGAAGAAGCGCAATTGGTGAATGAGGCGATCTCTCTGGTCGGTAACTATGATCGCAATGTGTGGACTAGGCTAAAGCAGAAAGCTTTGGTGCTGGTTGGTTCACCCATTTCTGATGTAGTCAGCCGTATTGCATCAGCCTACCGTAGCCCTGATGTTGCCTTATCTTGTATTCGTGACGCTAGTGAGAAATCTATCGAAATAGCTGGGGATACTGCCCGTAAAAAGCTAGCGGCACAACTGCGGCAGAAGTTCAGAAGTTTTAATATAGTTCAGTGAACACAATCCGCACCTTCCACTGCCGACGAAAGCAAAACAAAGAGCATCAAACAATTTGGGATGCCATCGCTACTGCACTCGCTTGATAAGTTCTTTTGTTGAATATAGCCCCTGGTTTTCAGGGGCTATCGTTTTACTGTAAATTTCCTCACTCGTCAATTTCTCCCGCAATTTCACTAACTAAACCCGGATTTCTCACAAAGAGATAAAAAAGGGGTCAAAAACTGCGAAAATGTATATAGGATAAGCATTCCAGCAGTTATAAACCATGACCCCGACTTTCACAGATATTACACCAAAACAATTCAAATTCTCCGGGGAAAAATCACACCCGATTGTAGTTAATTTTCAGGGTGGGACGGTAACATCGGATGCAGGATTAAGCTTAATTGCGGAAATAGACAGAAAATTAGAAATCACATCAAAATTTGCACAGTGTTTCCAAGATTACCGTCAGCCAAATCGAGTTGACCATTCAGTAGAGAGTTTAATTAAACAACGTATATACGGGTTAGTCATGGGATATGAAGACTTAAATGACCACGAGGAATTACGTCATGACCCGATGTTTGCTCTAGCAGTCTTAAAAACAATTGGAATAGAGGATGAGCCTGCAATATTGGCAGGAAAAAGTACATTAAACCGACTGGAACATTGCCCTGAAGAGATAGAACAAGGAGTAGACAGTCGTTATCATAAAATCGGGCATTCTCGATCAGAGATTGAAAGTTTATTTGTCAAAATATTTCTAGAATCTTACGCCAAAGAGCCAAGACAAATTATTTTGGATTTAGATGTAACTGATGACTTAGTACACGGCAATCAGGAGCAAGTTTTCTTCAATACTTATTATGGGGGATACTGCTATGCTCCACTGTATATATTTTGTGGAAAACATCTGTTAGCATCCAAACTTCGCCCTTCAAATGTAGACCCAGCATTTGGGGCATTATCAGAACTACAGAGAGTGATTAAACAAATACGTCAACAATGGAAGAATGTTGAGATTTTAGTACGTGGAGATAGTGCCTATTCTAGGGACGATATCATGAGGTGGTGTGAATCACAGCCCGGTTTAGATTATGTTTTTGGATTGGCGCAAAATAGTCGTTTAATTGGGATGACTACGACGACTCAAAATAGAGCCTCGCTTGAGTTTGAGCAAAAACTATCAACAGTAGTTTCATTTTTAGAAACAGTATTTCAGCCAGATGAACAACTTCCTTCGCTTGCGGAAGATTTGATTGATAACTCAATTTGGTACAAGTCTTTAGACTATCAAACCCGTGAATCTTGGAGTCGTAGTCGTCGTGTTGTTTGTAAGGTTGAATATGGGACGAAGGGAGCTAAAATTCGTTTTGTTGTAACTTCTTTAGCTACTAATAAAGTACCTCTTAGTCAACTGTATAAACAAAAATATTGTCAGCGAGGGGAGATGGAAAATCGCTTTAAAGAACAACAATTAGAACTTTTTAGTGATAGAACAAGCACCCACACGTTTGCGGGAAATCAATTACGTCTGTGGTTTTCTTCTGTTGCTTACGTTTTGATGAATGCGTTGCGTCAAAAATGTTTAGCTAAAACTGAATTACAAAATGCCACTGTTGGAACTATTCGTACCAAGTTATTGAAGTTAGGAGCTTTAATTACTATAAGTACACGCCGTATTTTAATTGCAATTACTAGTTCTTGTCCATACAAACATATATTTGCTACTGCTCATAGACGTTTAAAAATGCTCCCTAATACTGCTTAAATTGAAATTAAATTGCCTTTTGCTTATTTCTAATCAATGATACTTTGGGCTTGGGCGATTCAAGTCCTGTTTTGGAATGCGGATATTTTATGAACAGAGCATTTTAATTTTACCAGCAATAAAAAATAGTAATCATTTTTACTTAACAACTTCGGTTTTATACTTAATTTATCTCTGCGCCTAAATTTTGATTGATGATGTATCAGAAAAGAGCCTCACATCAGGTCATGTAAATTTATTTTTACTGCTTGTGAGAAATCCGGGTTTTGTGTTTACAGGCAAGGGTTTTCATCAGCGAACTCGACATAATCCATTGAAGTTTTCGCAGCCATGCAATATTTTGGGCAAGGCTATAGAATTGTACATACCCTCTAAATTCTGATTGGTAAATGTTGATAATAGTAAAATCATCATCATTTATTAATTCAGGGCGATGAATGGGTTTACCATTCCTCATGTATAGGGTACATTTTTCTTCTATAAATCTTGCTGGGATTCTTAGTGCAATAATTCCGTTGATTGAGCGTTTACCATTGGTATGCTTATCGTCAGAATATTGGACTAGAATTTTGTAACCTAGAAAGCTTGCTGCCTCATTCCTAGCATTAGTAATCAGGGTCTTTTCGGGTGACAGTTCCAACTGAAGATTTTCAGCTAAAAATGTCTTGAGTTTTTCCTTAATTTCTTTTGCCTCTTGGAATGAGCCAATAAAACCAAGTAGGAAATCGTCTGCATAGCGGACGTAATTTAACCTTCTGTATTCAGGGTCACGAACATTTTTAGAAGGCATTTTCTGGTATTTAATTTCCAGTTGTCGCGCTTTATCAACTTGTCCGTTTTTCCTGTAATACCAAGCAAGTTTTACGAGTTTTGAATACTCTGGATTTTCTGCCCGATGTTTACCAAGTGTATATTTTGGGATGAGTATCTGTTCGATAAATTTATCGAATTTGTCAAGATAGATATTGGCGAGTATGGGTGATAAAATCAAGCCTTGCGGCGTTCCGCTCAGGGTGGAATAATATTTCCATTGCTCACAGTAACCTGCCTTGAGTAAGTTTTCAATCAATCTCAAGAAACGATTATCTTGGATTGTCTCGCGTAAGGTTGACATTAAGATTTTATGATCTATATTGTCAAAGCAACCGCGAATATCTCCTTCGATAAACCATTTAGTTCCTTGCCAAGTACGGTCTATTACTGTTAGCGCCGTATGGCATCCGCGCTCTTGTCGAAAACCATGACTGCTGTTAGAAAATTGAGGTTCGTAGTACGCTTCTAATATTAAACGTATTACTTCCTGAATCAATTTATCGTTCCAAGTGGGAATACCCAGAGGTCGAGTTTTTCCATTTTTCTTGGGAATATTAATTCGCCGTACTGGTGTCCACCGAAAACGTTCATAGCGAATATCCTCTATGAGGTTTTCAATCTTTTTGATGGACATCCCATCAACAGTCTCTGATGTAATTCCTTGCGTCATTGCCCCATCATTTTTGTAGATGCGGCTGTACGCCAAGAGGTATAAATTGAGGTTGAAAAGTTGTCTGTAGATATCATCCAGAGGTAAACCACGGTAGCCTCTGTCTCGGATTACACTCAAAATCGTTTCGGCGTTTCGCATCTCGCGTACCTCTCGATACAAGTGTGAAGAATACCTGTTCCTCTTCGCCATGTAGACGGCTTTCCCATCCTCGGACTACTATAGGAACTCTGTAACCATAGGGGTCGCCCCCCGTAGGTCATCCCGCGCTTTATTAACTCAGTACGTAACAGTGTGATTTAGGTGTCCCATTCATTCGTTAAGCCATCTCATCGCTGGCTGACTTCGTTTGAAGAAGTTGTGTGGTTCAAATGTTTAAAACTACACACAAACGATTATTCCTTTTTAGGCGTTGTAGGAATAGGCAATCGCGTATACCGTCAGAATTGGGCTTCAGGTAGTTTAACCTTCACCATGTCACACAAGTCTTGCCGGACTCTAGTTTTAACGCCTTCTCTCTATTTCCGGCTTTACCAACATGCTGTTGTCCCTTTTGTCTTTCAACTCCAGGTAAGTTGGTCGACTTAGAGACGTTCTTCTTAGTCTCTCCCAACTTGGTTGGGGATACCGCGTTAACTGTCACGGCGCACGCATTTTTCGATATCGAGTTCTATGACTCGTTTATCTTTTCCATTCGCGTAAGAGCGTAGGTTAGTGAACAGAATTTTCTGTGCGTCATGCGCTGAACGCCCTGGTCGGAACCCGTAACTCCTGGCGTGGAAGGTTGCTTCATGTGCTGGTTCTAATGCGTATTTGATAAGGCATTGGTATGCCCTGTCTGCAATAGTTGGGACTTTGAGGATTCGGGTTTTGCCATCCTTTTTTGGAATGGGTATTTCGCGTAATCCCTGGTGTTTCCAGTTATTACTTTCGGTTCTAAGTTTTTCACTTAGTTCAAACCTTTGCTCAAATGAGAGTGCGGTTTTACCGTCAATTCCCGATGTCTTTTTCCCAGCATTTAGCTGTGTTACTTGACGGATAGCCAGTAATCTTGCTGCGGTAGATTTCAGAATCAGCTTGGGAGCAACGCGATTTTGTGAAGTCGGATCAAAATCAAGCGATCGCTAAAAATCATACTTAATTTAATAGTGATTTTATTTACAAATAAAATATTGATTTACACGAAAAATCATCTTGATGAGATATCTCAAAAGATTGCTAGCAAGTCATTTGAGGATTATTTCCAAAAATCTCTGCAACAAGTCTTTGATACTTAGTATCAATTACGGCAGAAAATAAATTGAAGGCAGAATTAAAGTATAAAATTTATCAACCAGTTTGGGGTTTGATAAAAGAATTAAAGATAGAATCACAAAAATTATCCCAACTTTTAGCTATCCATTGACAACGCAGATGTAACATAATTTCTGCATTATTTTGTAACCAAAACTTACTGTTTCCTTTCATGCGTAAATTAACAACTTGACGAATTAAACTTTCAACTGCACCACTACCGAGAGGTAATTTTCGAGCTGCAACTTCGTTATATTTTAAAAGCCTCCTTCTATACGCTTTTAAAATATAATTTCGCTCTCTTACCATAATTTTACAGCGCTCTCCTGTTGCCTCGGAAATAAATTCACCCATATTTCTCATTAAATCTAGTGCCTGACCTTTCTTTAAAATTTTCCGAGATTTTTTAAACCAGGATTGACGCTCATTATCTGTACTAAAAGCGGCATCAGCAAAATCTTGTAAATGTGATGCTGCGTGATAAAAGTCTAATAATTGATAAGTTTCAAGTGGGCATTTTAATTTTTTAGTAAAAGAGGAATGTGTATCCATATCCACTCTGCACCATCAGCAATCAATAACACCTGCTTGGCTTCACTTATACCCAAATTTACTAAATACATCTCTAAAATTTTGAGGAATTCTTTATAACCTGAATATGTGCCATCATTCGTAATAGGTATTGTCGATGTCCTAATTTTTTTTACCTTCTTCATTTACTACATAAATTGTTAGTAACTTTGGCTCCATCCATTCACCAACAAAGCCATGACGGTTTGTTTTCTTACTGCGTCTACCTTTTTATTAAACCTAATTTTAGTTCTTCCACCATCTACAGCGATTACAACTCGTTGGCTTTTGAGAACATTACTATTAGATAAGTGGTTCATCTCCAGATTTAATATTTTTGATTGGCGTAGATTAATACCAATTTCACCAAAAGGTAAGTCAGGCGTTCGATTCGTTTTAAACTAACATTTATTCCCCAATCCGTTAGCGTCGAACGTGCTGCATCGAAAGAACTAGCGATCGCACCATATTTTGCGATTATTGACCAGACTAGAGGGGTAATACCTTCAGACATCCCTAGCCACTTTAAAACGGACAAAATCCTTGATTTGAAGTTTTTATTTTTGGCTCATTGAGCAGAGGATTATCAGATTCTTTACTTGTGGGATTCCGTTCAAGTACATAAGGTAAAGTTAAAGTTACTTCGACGTTTCCAATTGTTACTATTTTTCGCTTTTTAGAACCATGTTTTTGTGTATTTAAATTTCTCCATCCCTGTGTTTGACTAACAGAATAGTTTAGATTTTTGGGGATACGGAAAGATTATATAATAAAACAGCTATACATTGACCTGCTAAAATCATTGCCTGTTCTCTAATTTCTTTTTCTCGTTCTCTCAGCTTTTTTCCATCCCACTCTGTGATATTTGTAAATTCTAAAAGTTTTGTGACCTGTAAGTGAAAACTTTTAACTGACTTGTTTAAATCAAGAGTTGCACTTATATTTTTGCCATAAAAGGTAGACGTTAAAACTCTGGAAAGATTACTTAACCGGAATCCTACCTTGTTTTTGACCTTTATAAATTTTTGCACACATCACCAGACTTGAAATTGGTTGATAGCTTACGTATTAATACGGCTTCTAATATAAGAAATATTTTTAGTACTGAAGAAAGTTGTTAGCGATCGCTGGTTTTTGATCCCACCTCACCAAATCGCGTTGCTCCCATCAGCTTTTGTAGTGACATTGCCTTTCGTTTGTCGCCAACTTGAATAGCTTTATACACGCGCTTTTGTAGGCGGAATAAGTTACGGCGAAATTGCTTCCAAGGTAACGTTTTCCATGATTCACTTGTGTTATCACTGTGTCTAATCATGCTCTGCTCCAGGTTGTGTATTCTGAACACCTCAAACCAATTACGGTTTGTCCTACCCGAATTGAAGGAGTTCCGCTACTCGTCCAGCCTACGCAGGGCTTCGACCTCCCCTTAGACCTCCAATTCGTTTTTATTCGTTCCCTCGGTGAGATTTTCGTTCCGTTAGGTGTAGCCAATTCGACCACTGAAATCCCTAAACTCTTACCGCTATCAGATGGAAATGCGGCGGGAATAAGCTCCAGTCAAGTCGGGTTTTGTTTGTTATGTCCCGCTTAAAAGTAGATCGCTTTTTAAGGCTCTGTTTCACCGTAGGAACTCCCTGTTAGCGCCAGTGTCACCCCATAACGGATGTCTGATTGCGCCCTGTTCCCAGCTTCACCCTCCAGAAACCGAGTCTGGTCAGTGTGGGCAGATAAGGAGTCAAATCTGAGTCTGATTGGTAGGGCTTTCACCTACATCTAACCGAGAGTTCAGCCCGCCCCCGTAATCGGGTTATGGCTGGGTTAGTTATCTACGGACTGATTACCGTGATTCACTAACCAACGAATCGCACCCATCTTCTTTTTGAACTGTACAGGCTTGCGTCCTGGTTCCCAATCAGCTATCTCTTCTAACAACTGGCCTGCTAGTTGTTCACCACCGGCGATCGCTGCTTGCTGTAAACTTTGCTCTAAGTTTTGGTTGTACTGTTCGATGAACTGGGTGATTTGGTTAAGGCATTCTTTCTGCTGAGAGTCCAATTGCTCCGACAGCGATGGGATTATGACTGGGCAGCCGATGACTACCACCAGAAATTCCTCTAGGTCTGATAATGTTGGGAATTTTTGGAGCAAGTTGGCTTTAACTTCTTCTTGCTTATCTGGTGTTAATTCCCAAGTATTTAGCGAGATGAACTCTTCAATCCTATTTTGGAAATCTTCTAAACCTTTTTGGTACTCATCTTTTAACTGAGCGCGGAGGCTAGGTGCAATTACATCTCGGATATTTAATAGTTGACTCCATACCAGGGGAGCTAAATCAATCGGACAAATCCAATCCCCATTATCACAACTCATCCATTCTTGGACAGAGGCTATTTCTTGCCTTAGCTGTGCGGCGGCTTCATCTAAGGCTTTGAATACCTTTATCCCACGCAACCCAACTTCGGAATTTGTGACTTTAATTAAGTCTGATTCTGCATCGGTATCTGAACTTTTCAACACATCAGCCCATTTTGGGGCTGCACTTTTAGTACTGTTCTTTAGTTGAATGCGAAATCGAATCCTTGTCTTATTCAGTTTGGAGAAGTTAATTCTCTCAATTGTGGCATTTTGTAAGAAACTTTCGTTAGGTGCAATGGCTTGTACCATGTTCATTACCTCATTTTTTTCACTCTGCTTAAGCGTAGCTTTCACAGTGTGCGCGGTCACAAACTACGCTTTGTAAAATATCAATTCATCACTACACCACAACCCAGTATGTTGATTTTTTCTGAACCATACAGGATTGTTTGTTGATAGTGGCTGTTGCTAAGTGACAACCATTTTTAAGCTGCTGTATATCCCTAACTGAACGGTAGATTACTTTCTTCGACCGCAACATAATAGGATATTTAACGATTGGCGGTTTTGGTTTAGCCATACTAAAACAACTTCAATTGTGTTGTATTCTCATCAATCACTGTGGCTTTTAATACCATTCCTACAACTTCCTCACACCGATTAATCAAAGTTTTATGATTAATCACCAAATCAGTCTTTTTACGCTGTCCAGGCATTGGTCTAAAGTGGTACTTAGGATGTTGGATTGTCCCGGTTTTGTAGAGATATCTGTATAGCGTTCCTTGTATTTGGTAAACCTTCTTACAAGATAACAAGGTACTATCATAGACTCGGTTTAATTGCATGATTCTACCCCTGATTTGTCACTTTCGCGGTAGTATAAAAACGTAAAAGACATAGAACGTAAGTATAGAGCATGGTAGAGCCTCGTTCACCCATGAAAACAATCAAATTCGTGGACGAATATTGCCAGTGGTATAAAAAGCTGTTTTCAGATGTTAGAAGTTTTGAGGCATTTAAATACCTGCATATAGGTTGTATTTCCGAACTAAAACGGAAAACATTACCAGAAATAGCAAAAATTGTTGGGTTGGATAATCAGCAAGGTTTGCATCATTTCTTAACTAAATCACCTTGGGATATAGAAAAGTTAAGAACTTTACGTCTAGAACTAATCTTAGAGATATTAAAAGGAAGACCAATCATTTTAATCATTGATGAAACCGGAGATAAAAAGAAAGGTAATACCACAGATTATGTGAAACGGCAGTATATAGGAAATTTGGGGAAAGTAGAGAATGGAGTTGTAGCCGTTACAGCATATGGCGTGTTTTGTGGGATGACTTTTCCACTGTTGTTTGAAGTATACAAGCCTCGTGAGAAATTAAAGCCAGGAGATAAGTATCTTACCAAGCCTCAAATCGGGGCAATACTAATACGAAAGTTACAGTCGATGGGATTCAAATTCAACTTGGTGCTGACAGATAGTTTATATGGAGAGAGCGGGACGAATTTCATATCAGTGCTAGATGAACTTGAGTTAAATTATTTAGTGGCAATTCGCTCAAACCATTCTGTAGACTTGCTTAAAGGGCAGTACACTCAATACTTAAAGTGGCAAAGGTTTAAAAGGGTGTTCTCTGACTTAAGCAGTGAGAATCGGTTTATTCGAGAAATAATTCACGGCAAACGTGAAGAACATAGGTATTGGCAAATTACTACAGACACAGAGAACTTACCTGGAAACTCTACTTGGTATGTCATGAGTAAATATCCCGACATTACACACAGAGAGGTTGGGAATTTCTATGGGTTAAGAACTTGGGTTGAATATGGCTTAAAACAAAGTAAGAATGAATTAGGTTGGGCTGATTATCGTTTTACTCGCTATGAGGATATTGAACGATGGTGGGAGATTGTATGTAGTGCCTACCTGATGGTTAGTCTTCATTCAGAACAAATGCGTCCTTCTCCAGGGGAAACCCAATCACAATTCGCTTCTCATCCCTGGTGGGATAATGGTAAAGGCTGGAAGAACATTCTCAACAATCTCCGTTTAATTGCCCAACCTTTTATCTTATTTAACCTGATATATCCCTGGTTAACAGTTTTTCCTATTTCCCAATTATCTAGTGGTTTTTCTAAACTTCAATCTATTATTTATAACCTCACCAGTTCAATTTTTATTTTCCTAACTCACCCTGATTTCTACTTTTCCTCTGCCTAAAGTGACAAAACAGGGCTACCTCCTTTAATTCCAGGTAGTAACCAATTTCAGTTCTTTGTACCTTGAGCAATCCCTGATTCAACAGTTTTTGAACTGTATCTTTACTAAAGCTGACTTGACTGAGCCTTGCTCTACCACCAGAATGTCGCAGAAATTGCAAACATACAGCCGTCGAATCTTGCCGAATATTTTTTGTTTTCGCCATATATTTTGATAGTTGGATTAGGGTTGACGAGACTAAATCAAAGAAAACAGGAGAGTCTTTTCTTAACTCCCCTGTTGGATAATTAGGTTTGAGTCTCATTTCTGCTTTGGCGTAGCCGTTTTAGTTAGCCAGTAATTCTAAGCACTAACTTTTTTCCTTCTCGGCTCAGATAACCTAGATGTTCCATTAATAGGATTACTTGGTTTTCTTGGTGGTTGAATTTCTCCAAAAGGTGTACTAATTTCTAAATCTGTATCCAACTCTTTTTGCAACAGGACTAATTGGGTCATGTGCGAATCAATCTCTGCCAATATTCGCGCTTCTCTTTCTTGCTGAGACAATAACTTAATTTCTGATTCTGCTAGTTTGACTGTTCGCTTGGATTCTTCATTTAACACAGTGTACTGCCAACCTCGCATCACATGATTTATACCTATAATTCTCCCCTGCTGTACACGATCTCCAATGGTATATAAGGGGTTAATGAATGAACTGGATATTTTACTTGTCGCTTGCATGATTTTCTCCTGATTATCGGTTGTTAATTAAAAATTTCCACACAGCCTTTTATGGCTTGAATCGCATCGCCTAATGTTGCATCTTGTCCTTGAGTGCAGAGATATTGATAAGTTGCAGGGTAAGCTTGTTGAAACTCAATCAAAAGCCCAGATATTTCTGCTAGTTTTACAAGGATTTTTTGCTGTGAAATACTATCTGCTGCCAAGACTTCGGTTAATGTTTGCTGCTGGCGTTGTTGAGCCATAATATCTCTATACAAAAAGCGGTCTGTTCTAAACAAACCGCTTGCAGTTTTTATGTGGTTGAGGAATGTTTTTATTAATGTGCAAATCTCGCTAACAGTTCTTCACGAGATAAATTAGTTAATTGCAGTAATACATTGGCAAATTCTTCTGGAGACAATAGTAACAAGCTATCAACGACTCTCGACAGTTCTTCATCTACTGAACCGAATCTAACTCTAAGCAAATTTTCAACGACTTGACGTTGACCTTGTTGTACTCCCTCTTGTACTGCCTGCGCTCTAGCTTCCTCATATGCCTGGGTTAAGTTCATAATTAGCTCCCTCTCGTCTTGGGTTAATTCCGGTTGTGCCATGACACTGATACGCCACCTATAAATTATCTCTAGTACATTGCGGCGTACAAGATCCTCTGCTGGTAGCGCCACCAGCTCTTCTACTGCGTGCCTTTGAACCTTTCCCCTGCCTAAGAGTCTAAACCACAGCGTTTCGGGTGTCACGGGCAACTGATTAATGGCTATTACTGCGGCTCTTAAACCGTCAGGCAGAAAATACACCCCACTTATCCAATTTTCTAAATCTAGTGTAGCCTTAAAAGTTTTGAGTATACCTTTTGAAACGCTTGGAGCAAGAATCCAAAGGTGTGGTAAATCTTGCTCACGTATCCTTCTCTTCTCTCGTTGGGCTTCACGCTCCGCATCAGCTATCACTATAAATACTTTTGCTATACAGTTACGTATCTGTGGCCTGCTTGGCTGATTGCGATACGGTTCTAGCAATGCAGTGTTCTGTGTGGCTACTTTACCCAACAAGCCTAATGTTTGGGCTTGGTAACAGATGTTGGTGTTGGGGAAAATAACACATCGACAAATCTTGCTTCATCTGTTACTTCATTACCAACCGATACTTCCCCTAACGGCGAAAGTAATTCTTGTAGAAACTGCTTGGCAAATCTATCGTGCGGTTTTGTCGTCATAGCTTTACTGTTAACCGGGAAGTATTATACCTATCTAGTTCTTCGATTACCTGTTGCTACTCGGTGATCACCTCATGTTTATCTAACATTGTGATAATTCATAAAGGCATATCTGCAACTGCCCCTGTTGGAAGCAATACGCTTTTTTCGACTCTCCCGAATGAATTATTTCAAAGTTAGGTTTTGGGAAAGTTTTGTTTGTTGTAGAGTGAAGCTGTGTAATATACAGTTCTGGATATACTTAGGAGCGATCGCTTGTTTCTATGGGGGCGATCGCTCTTTATTTGCTCATTGGTGTAATAACCTGCGTGTGCTTGTTGCATATTCTTTGCACAGAGAAAGCCATGATAATATGCTTCTAAGCTGATATTAAGATGCTTATCGAGATTTGTCACTGGTGCGATTGCTTGTTATGGAACTCAAGCAGCCGCACATTTTTATGACAATGCGTCCCCTCTCCCAAACTCACGCCGCTAATTCCTCACCAGTCCCGAACAACATATTCCTTTGCTCTAGACTTAGCTGACCAATCGGCACATCCAGCAGATCAACCGATTCACACGAGATTTGCTCTGGCAGCGTCTGCACGTAGTAGCATTGACCATTACCGTGGACGAACTCGACCAGCTTTGTGTCCCGGTGGTAAATTCCGTCTTCTAGTAGTTCTAGCCCCAGGCTTTCGCAGCCAGAGGCTATCTGTGCCATGATTTCGTTTCCTGTAGCGTCGGACATACCAAAATTCTCAATTACCAGTGATTGACTTTTTAACTGTTGTGTATTCTTAACTCATAAATGTAGTAAGCTGTTAACAAAGGGTTATTAGAGTGTTAGCTTAATGCTTCTTGTTAGTGCGATCGCTTGTTACGGAACCCAAGCGATCGCATTTCCATCTACACCGTCGTTAACTGCCTAACTCCTAACTTGGAGAGCGCATCAGAAGCAGTACGGGCATATCGGTCAGGCTCCATCACTCTGCGGCTGTATGTCCACATTTTCCCAAATCTGTTGAATCCAACAAAGCCAACCAAATCCCGACCTCGATAGACTTTTGTGGAGAACATCAAATAGTCAATCTCGCCATGCTGTAACTCGTACTCGGCGCAGGCTTGATTCAACTCGTCCTCTAGCCTTTGGTTGTGCCTGTGGAGGCTCTCTTGAGCTTCTAGAAAAGTCTTTTCTTGGGCTACTCTTTGCGCGAACCAGTTGCGCTCGAAGGGTAGTCGTCCGCCGTCTTGGAGTTGCACCCAGACCGTGATTCCGCAGTCAATCCAGAAGGTGCGGATTTCTTCAGGGTGGCGTTGGATGATGTTTGCAATGATTTGGCGATCGCGGTCGGTTAAGGGACTTTGTTGCTTGTTTATTGTTTGACAGGTCATAATATAAGTCTCTTTTTGATAAAGGGCGATCGCAAGGTTTACCAGATGATGCGATCGCTTTTTTTTGCTAACTACGTTGTGGAGGAGCCACAACGCTTTCACTCAGCTTCGGCGTAGCCGTTTCTTATTCGGTCAATACAAGCAATAGCAGTAATTGAAATGGCGATCACAAATTGTGGTCGCCTATGTTTCGGACTTACGTTGTGGGGGAGCCACAACCCCACTCATCTAGTTTTGGCGTAGCAACTTCTCTTCTTGCCCCGTGTCAGTGACCGGAGCTTGCAACAGCAGCATATCTTTTAATCTGGCGACAGTCGGCAAATGAGCTTCAAGCAACTATCGTACTGCTGTGGCAATTTTTTATTAACCCGATCCGTTTTCCCAACCTATACCTCTCACCTTCACTGTTGAGCCAGTGCCTCGGCTACCCCTCAATCGGTACTTCCAGTCTTCTTGTCATGGTTCTGCAATTCTGGATTGCAACTCTTTCGCGTTTCGGGTGCTGGCTGTTTGCTGTTCCTTTGCCCTTGCTGAATATTGTGCAACTAAAAGTTGCCATTGTCAACCCCTAATTGCACTATTTTGGTTTCTTTCAAACACAGTAACTCAGCCAAGCTACAGTTCAAGACTTTACATAAGCCCATCACAAGTTCAGGAGAAGCGCCTTTAACTTCTGGGTCTGTCTCCATGCGGTTTAAATACTGTCGTGAAATTTCAATCTCATGTTCGGCAAGCTTTTTAGCCAAAGCAACAAGAGTCAAATTACCGCGAAGCAAACGCATCTTCTGACCCCTGTGTTGTGTCCATTTAATAGACCCCACCTCACTTAGCGGTAACATTACAACCTCTTGTGTTTTTTCGTCGCTTGCCATATTATGCAATTTTTAGTTGACAAATGCAATCTCTATCTGCAATTATTAGTATCAGGGAAAAGATGTCATTGGCGCTTATTTTGGCTCTACTGCAACAACACAGATCATTCAAAATTGCTCACTCTATTCAGATTTTTCTAGAACAATTAGAGTACACCGACACGAGCGCCATTAGGTAAAAGCTTAAACAAATCTAATACTGGTTTATATGGATAATGCAGCACCTACCAAAAGCTTAAACAATGCTCACAGGAACCAGAGAATCGTACAGTCATCATTACCACAAAGAACTCACAATTGTTTTTCTTTAGTAGACAACAGACACAAACAGCCATCTGGAACAGCACCTTTTGAGCTGAAAGGCAAGGTCAAAAGTTTTAGCTACATTCGTCACTTGAAAGAAGGCAATCAACAAGTATTCGGTTACAAAATCGGTAGATGGCGTTTAAGTGAGTTTCAAGCTAGAAAACTTGGGATTCAATTATTTGACGGTTTACACTTGTACATTCAAGTACGTCGTTCCAATCTTTGGTCAAATAATCTGGAAATCATCAGAGCTATATTTGATAACAATAGAAAATATGGCGACATGAGAAATAACCATGTTTGGCAAGAAAAAGTACCAAATGTCATCCAGCAAATTAACTGGTTCTACGAACAGCGTGATCTTTTAAGTCAGCAAACAGGTATTCCTCATCATGTCGATCACATACATCCAGTGAATCACCCGAATTTATGTGGTTTAACAGTCAATACCTTAGCCAATTTACGAGGGTTCAACGCCTGTAGAAACGTTATGAATACGTCCCAAAGAAGTAAGTTTGGCAAAAATCTGAGTTAATAAAATAGGCTCAGGTATTTCGGGAAGCATTTTTAAAATTTCACGGACATATCGAAAACCACGATAGTGAGCCTTAAGGTCAAGGATGCCGGAGTCGGGATTAAGGAGACGAAAATCCGCGAGAAGATGATGGGATAAGTTGACCATAAAGAATGCTAGATTAGCAGCATTAGTTACAGCAGTTTGACTTAAGTTCATAAAATCTTCCAATCCCCAAAATTGCTTGGCATCTCGAAAATTGAATTCGATCTGAAAGCGTAGCTTGTAGTAGTCAATTATTTTTTCAGATGACAATTTTAGATCACTAGAAAATAGAATTACATGACTACGAGCATGAGTTTTAAGATTGGTTTTGACGAGAATAACTACATTTAGAGATTGGGCAAATTCTTTGTGAAGTAATGTAACTTGATAAACGTCAGTTTGGATATCATCATCAACGGTACTTTGACATAAATACTTCTTAGGTATGTTGTTGTAGTCAATTTTGTCTCCGTATTTACGACGAGAGCGACTATTGGGGTCAGGGTGTTGATAAGGTATATATAATGCTGAATCAGAGCGAAGCTTAGAAATTATATGCAAGTTAACTTGACGAGCCATCTGCAAGGCATTATTATTCCCAAAGTGTCCATCCAATACTAAGTAAGTAAGGGGAATAAATTTAGCTAATAACTTAAATAGCGACTTAATCATCTTCTGAATTCTGAGTAATTCAGATGTGAGAACTACCTGGGTTTTATTCTTGTTTTTACTTCCCTTTGGTCGCCCACGCCCACGTTTTTCTTGCGGTTTTATTTCTTTGGTTGGTGACGAGCTACTTTTTTCTATATCGCTCTTTATCACCTGTTCTATCTGAATCGGAAACGAGTGCCTTTGCTCAACACTGACTAATGATAATGTAAAAAAAGATAGCCCTGATATGGGTTTACCAGCCAGGCTAGAAAAAAATCTATCCAGTCCATAAGTTTGTTTTCCTGATTTACTTATCACAACTTCATCTCCCGCTAGCAAATATATCTCATTCGGACGAAATAAATGCTTGTGAAAGAATAACCAAAACAATGTCGCCCAAGGTATTACCGTATGAAAGAATCTCAACATCGTTCGATAACTGCCACCACTACCTGTCCAACGAGAAATTCCCAACATCGTCACTCGGCCACTCATTGCTAACATGGCCAGGATTATCTGGTTCAATTGCCGCATCGTCGTAGCGTTTATCTGCGGCAGGAGGCATTGCAGGAGTGATAAGATATCGGGCATGGGTTGATTGTGGCTTTTGAGTTGTCGTTTGGGAAGACAATAACTCTACTACATCAGCCCTCTCTCTTCACCCTCTTATTTTGGCTAAGGTATTGACAGTTCCAGCTAATTTACAAGTGATTCCAGCCACTCAAAATCGCCAAAAAAGCAACAAATTGATTTGAGAGTATAGAAAATCATTAGAGCAATATCTGGATCACTATCTGTAGAAATATAGAAGTTGGGAGCAATTAAAACTTTCTGTATCCATAAACAGAACTAGAGCTAAAACCGTACAAACTCACAAATAAACAGCAACCGCATTACAAATAACGCTTCAACTACCAATAAGAATCTACTTAAACACTTGCCAATAGAGTAAGGACATTTTGCCAGAATTTAAGCAAATTTACTCTCATCGTTAGCACAAGAATTAAACTAACCTTCTGCCCACACACCACAGGGAAATGGTTTAGCCAATTATTACTTTAAGCAAAGGAATTAACACTGATGGGACAAGGATTTTATATAGCCTATGTTTGGGGCATTTTACCTAATGAAGATATTTCTCATGTTTTAGATTCAGATGAAGTAGAGGATTTAATTTACCAACTAGATATTAAACGCCAATACGAATCTAAAGTGCGATGGATAGGAGTTTTTGTTGCAGATAATGACGGCAATCTGTATGAGAAGCGATTACCGAATGGGCGATGGGAATCTATTTCTTACATCATCAACTATACAGCTTTCCCTGCTGCCAATATCGAAGCTTATTTACGAGAGGTAGCATCTGTAGCATTTGCTAATGCCGAACACAAATGGTCTGAGTTTTCCACGGAATTTACCCGACTTACTCATACTGTTCTACCAAATCCTCAGTTGTTAGTTGTTCATGATTACGATTAACAACTCGTTTATTACTCAGCTTTGTTAGCAGTTTTGTACTAGCAACATCATCAGTATTTCTTAAGCGGCACACGAGGCTATGTGTCGCTCCGTTTTCATGCGCCTATCGGGGGGAATATGAATCTCGAAACTCATCATCTGCAAGAATGGCTCAATAGTGGCGTTGATGAAGAATTGATTTTGCTGAATGTGCGATCGCTCTTAGGAGAAGAAATATACGAATATTTACTATACGCGCTACCCCAAACCGCCCGACGCAATGACGGACGACTACGAGATGGTTATTTACGACTATACGCCCACATTACCAGAGTATGGTGGGTCAGTGGACTTGACCCGCTCAACGACTGGCAACCGATGGACTGGGGACGGGCAAAGCCAGATTGTCCGCGACTGGAATGGGAGGGGGAAAGGAGTAGAGGATCTGGGGGAGAATTTACAAGCGACCTTCCCTCGTCCTCTAAGCCCATAAAATACGAGTCCCCACCCAAAACACCTAACCGCGTCACATATTTCCGTGTTCCCTTGCATATCTGGCAGTTAATATCTCTGCGCTATGACGTGCCGATGCCAGAGAACATCGTGATTACCCAAGAAGGTGAAGCATTGGGCTTTTGGGCTTGGGTGATGGCACACCCGGAAATTCCAATTATTCTTACCGAGGGTGAGAAGAAGGCGGCTTGTTTATTATCTCTGGGGTATGCTGCGATCGCACTTCCCGGTATCTGGAATGGCCGTGTCGGCAAGGAAGACTTTGAGCGCTTGCATCCCGACCTAGTACCAATGGCTCAACCGGGTCGTAAATTCATCATCCTGTTTGACTACGAGACTAAACCCAAAACCCAACTACAAGTCTTTCAAGCCACACGTCGTACAGCCCATGTTATCCAAGACACTGGTTGTGAGTGTGCTATTGCTCTATTGCCAGGGCCAGAAAAAGGCATCGATGACTGGGTGGTAGCGTTAGGTAAAAAAGCAGACAAGGCTGTATCAGCGATGATTGCTGATGCTCTCACCCTCCAAGAATATCATCAGAGGTTTTTCTATAAAAAGCCTAGAGGGTTGCATAAGTATAAGCCCAATGTCACCGTTAATACTCGTTACCTCTCCCAAGTAATTGGCTCTTTACCCCAGTCCGGGTTAGTAGGTCTAGCCTCAGATATGGGGACGGGCAAAACCGAGCTTATGTCTATCGTCCGAAGAGATAACCCAGACTTGAGCTTTTTGAACAATGGGCATCGGGTGAGCTTGCTGAAAAACCTCAGCGATCGCCTGCTTACTGCTATGTATTCAGCGATCGCTTGCGGCGATTGGGCAACAGTCCAGGCTCTCAGCATCACCGTAGACTCATTGTATAAGATGGCGAATGATTTACGGGCTTATGATGTCATCTTTATAGATGAAGCATGTCAGTATCTCGCCCATTTGCTCCAGTCGAAAACCTGTAAAGAACACCGTGGGCTTATCCTCGAAGTGTTGGAGTATCTGGTGTACAATGCCAAGCTTGTTGTTTTGGCTGATGCTCATTTAGACGATTTGACCATTGACTTCTTCAGAGCGATGCGACCAGAAGGCGAGAAGCCCTACATTATCAAGAATGAATATCGCTCAGGCGATCGCCAAGTCTACTGGTACGAGGGCGAAGACAGCAGCGCCATCGTTGCTCAAATTCATCTTCAGTTGATGCTTGGTCTGAAGCCGATTGTCGTCAGCGATAGTAAACGATTCATCAAAAAATTAGAACGCGCTTTGAATGAAATAGAACAGCAAAGACGGAGGGGTAAGAAGAAAAAGCTAGCGTGGTAAAACTTACTAGAGAAGAGCGGAAATGCTGTAATCTTGACCTTGTAGCGAAATAATGGCGCAAAAACTTGGCAAGAAAAAGTCTAAAACCAGAGGCAACATCGTTTAAAGTACTCGATTGTATTCAAAAAAAATGCCCATCGTGCGGTCAAGCAATGTGGAATGAATACAATAATCCTCGACATATAAGAACGTTAAATGGGGTAGTAGAATTACAGCTAAAAATTCGTCGATGTCAAAATAAGTCATGTTTCTTGTACAAAAAAGTGTATCGACCAGAGCAAGAAGGTTCTTTAGCTCTACCACAAAACGAATTTGGTTTGGATGTGATTGCTTATATAGGAGCATTACGCTATCAGGAACATAGAAGCGTTCCCCAAATACACGCTCACCTTGAATTAAAAGGTATATGTATAAGTCAACGAACGGTCACGCACTTAATTGACAGATATGACGAGTTACTTTCTTTATGGTTAAAAGACCACACTAGGTTAAAAGCCATAATGGCTAATCAAGGACGGGTAATATTAGCGATCGACGGGATGCAGCCAGAAATTGGACATGAGGTATTATGGGTAATTCGAGATTGCTTATCTGGAGAAATCTTACTTGCTAAAACCTTATTATCATCAAGAAATGAAGATTTAGTGACGCTATTACTAGAAGTAACTAATAGCCTAAATGTACCAATTGATGGAGTTGTTAGTGATGGGCAACAATCAATTCGCAAAGCTGTTGGGTTAGCATTACCTAGTATTGCTCATGGTTTATGTCATTACCATTACCTGAAAGAAGCTATTAAACCCATATATGAGGCGGATAGACATGCAAAAAAGGAATTGAAAAAAAAAAGTTAGAGGATTACGAGAAATTGAACGTAGTGTTACCAATGAAGATCAGGATTTGGTGACTATTATTGAAGATTATTGCTCGGCAGTCCGTAGTTCTATAACCAATGATGGTCATCCACCCTTAGAAGCATCAGGGTTAAAGTTACAAGAAAATTTGACTTTGATAGAACAAAGCTTAGAACGGATGGAAAAAAGAAGTGCTTTACCACCACCTTTAGTCAATCTAAAACACCTTCTAGCTAAGGGATTATCTGCGACTGCATCTTTATTTTCACCTGTGAGGGTTGCATATGGGTGGGTTGATAAAGCTAGTAATATTCTCAATAATAAAATAGGTCTTGATGCTGCTGGTGTCAAACAAAGTTATCAGCAACTGTTAACTCAAATGTCCCAACAAAAGCAGAAAGCTGGCACATTGAACACCGCAATCGATAACTTTATAAAAACCACCA
Source organism: Nostoc sp. MS1 (assembly GCF_019976755.1). Taxonomy (NCBI): domain Bacteria; kingdom Bacillati; phylum Cyanobacteriota; class Cyanophyceae; order Nostocales; family Nostocaceae; genus Nostoc; species Nostoc sp. MS1. Next base: position 160,234 of record NZ_AP023442.1, on the reverse strand, counting down.
ATAACTACTGGTCTGGACTTTTTCATTGTTACGAAATTGAAGATTTTCCTAGAACTAATAATGACTTAGAACACGCTTTTGGTATGCTACGTCATCATCAACGTCGTTGTACTGGTCGTAAGGTTGCTCCCTCATCCCTTGTTATTCGTGGCTCTGTCAAACTTGCTTGTGCCATTGCTACTAAACTTCGTTCTTTTACCGCATCTGATTTAGCACAAGTTGATATCGTTACTTGGCTCGAATTACGCTCTCAATTGCAAAAACACCACAAAGCCAGAATTGAACAGTATCGATTTCGCCGAGACCCCAAGGGTTACTTGGCTAATTTAGAGAGTCGTCTTCTCTAGTAAGTTTTACCACACTAGTTTTAATCTCCCCTTCACTGTAACCGAGTTCATACATACTCGCAGCTTCAGTATCATGCTCTGGTGGTGCTTTGGGTTTTCCCTCCCAAGCATCAGATTTTCGTGACGTACTCCACATACTCCCCTTTCAGGGTGAGTGTGGGCTTCTCAATGACTCTTCGCGCGAAGACATTAATTGAGCTTTAAGACCGTGCGTCCCACGGTTCTTTATGTTGATAGCGGCATTTAAATCCCTGCACAAACTTGTATAACAATTAGGACAATTGTGCATTCTTTGAGATAACAGCTTTTTGACTTTGTGACCACAGCTAGAACATTCTTGGCTAGTACCGTTTGGATTTACAACTATTACTCTCAAACCAGCGTTTTCGGCTTTGTTTGAAAGTATAGTTACAAATTGACTCCACCCAGCATCATGAATGCTTTTAGCCAATCTTGTTTTAACTAATCCCTTGACATTCAACTTTTCTACAGCTACGATATCGTACTTATCAAGTAATAGTTTTGCTGTTTTAAAATGAAAATCTTTGCGACTATCAGCAACTTTTTTGTGCTGTTTACCTAGTTTTTGAATAGCTTTTTTACAGCGATTAGAACCTTTTTTACGTCTGGATACTTTACGCTGTGCCGATTTTAATTTACGTTCAGCTTTCCGTAGATGTTTTGGTGCAGCAATTCTATTACCGTCTGAGGCAACATAGAAATCAATTAAGCCAACATCAATACCAACAATGTTTGCAGGATTGAAATCAGGCTTAACAGTTGTAACTGTTTTGTCGTCAAGGCTCAGGGTAACATAATAACCATCAGATTTCTTGGTAACAGATACGGTTTTAATATCAAATCCATCAGGTATTGGACGATGAACAATTACCTTAACTTCCCCAATTTTTGACAACGTGATTTTGTTGTTAACGAAGTGATGGTGTTTGAATTGGGCGTAAGTAAAAGTTTTATATTGCCCTTTTCCCTTGAATCTAGGTTTACCAGACTTTTTCCTATTAACATCACCTTTTAACCATCTATCAAAAGCCAATTCAACTTTTTTTGGAACTTCCTGTAGCACCTGTGAGTAAATCTCTTTGTACCAAGGTCTACTTATTTTGAGTTGAGTAAGAGATGCTTTCTGGTTGTAGTAGTTGGGTTGCTCTTTTAATTCTGGTAGGTGACAGATTAACGGACATCTATCAATTGGACAGCGATTCATTTCATACCATTCAAATCTTTGAGCAAGGAGATAATTGTACTGACAGCGTAGCATTTCCAGCATCTTGTCAATTTTTTCTGCTTGCAATGCAGTAGGTTTGATTTTGTATTGGTATGAAATTCGCATAACTATTCTTGGTTTTTCGACCTACAAATATAATAACAAAAATGTAAAGACATTCTCTAGGCAGTCCTGAAAAAAAGGATTAAAATTCAGAGTATTAGTCAGAGCTTAGACTGAACAACCTGCAGTTCTACTCTGCTCAAAACAATAAAACCATGACTCAGGTAATAGAAGATTTCGTAGATTTGCTCTTACGTTAAAATGGCAATGCTTCCTCGACCCCTGCCCTATAAATCCTACGAATTAAATCGCTTGTGGGTCAATTAGTCATTGCCCAAAAATTCATCTCATCGCTCCTGAAGCGCGCAGTGAGCGAGAGGCTTCTTTTTGATTCAGCTAAGTTAACCCAATCTTCATTACTCATCCCAAAACCGGATTCGTCTAAATTTGTTGTGTTCATTAATACTTATATTAGGAGTTAAGGTTTGCTTGTAGCTATGTTCCGATCATCCTTAAGCAAAAACATGTGCCTAGAGTCAGAACAAGCAGTAGCAATCTCTCCTGATGATACTTTTATGAAGATTTTACTTAAGACTATACCAAAAGCTCTTTGGAATAGCCAATACTAGAGCTTTTTTGTCATAAATACGCTGTTTGGGTCATTATTGTAATCCCCAAATGACCCTCGGTACTGAAAACCATACTTGGTGTATAAGGCTTGTGCTGGGGCGAACGCAGGCAAAAACCCTGTTTGCAAATTCAAGTATTCGTAACCACGCCTTTGTGATTCTTTGATAATGTGTTCTAGAATCTTTGAGGCAATACCTCTACGACGGTGAGCTTTGGCAGTACGCATTGATTTAATTTCACCAGTTCTCCAATCTAATTGCTTCAATGCCCCACAGCCAAGTAATTCTTCTGCTTCCCAAGCCGAAAAGAAAGTAATATCAGATGAACGCAATGCTTCTAAATCAAGAGCATAGACGCTCTGTGGCGGTGTGATCTCATACATATGTTCTAGATATTCCCGCAGAAGGTCAGCAATCTTTTCACCTGTGAGGTCATCTTCGCGGATTTGCAATTGATTCATCTCCTCAATTGATTAAGAAACTTTCTTGACCAAGGTAAACGCTATAGACTTGTCAGTCCTTAGTTTACCAAACTTAATCAGGAGAATTAAATTTATCGGTTCGTTGCATATATAATCATTGCTAAAAATTTACTCAAACAGCAACTTACATTAGTTCCCTAAGCTTTAAGAGGTCTAAAGTCTATGATATTTCCTGAGTGTGACTCAATTAATGCTGTAGACGAACTACTCAAGAAAATTCGTATTAAGGAAACCCAACTTAAGATTGCTCAAGAATCTGGAATGAGTTACGTGGCTCAAGCATTAACAGAACAACTTGTTGAGCTACGCGCTCAATTGTCAGATGCGCCAGACCCAGAATTTCAGTCGCTGATGAGTTTATTAGACAATTAACATCGTTTTCGACAAAGTTATTCGTTTTGGTTGCATTTGGAGCCAGTTGCTCCTACTCGAACAAGTGCTAATTACGTAGTGACAACAACACTCATGCAACTGGCATCCACGGGGATCTCGCAAAAAGTACCGCCGTCCGTCTCGTACAACTTCTTGGTCTTCCCGGTGTTTTGATATCCCTATTGAAACTGCAATAGCAAGATATTGGATGCCAATTTGCCAAAATCTTAAAGGATTAATGTTTTCTATAGTTGTTTTGTAACATTAACAAGAAAGTATCTTTAGTCTTTATTGCAATTGAAACTGCAATAGCAAGATATTGGATGCCAATTTGCCAAAATCTTAAAGGATTAATGTTTTCTATAGTTGTTTTGTAACATTAACAAGAAAGTATCTTTAGTCTTTATTGCAGATGAATTACACCATAGTGCATCAATTAACTAAAAATCAAATTCTAGAGTTAGTGGAGTTATACCAACATGAATTTTGGAGTAAAGGGCGAACATATCCAGATGTTGTCAAAATGATTAATTCTTCTAACATCGTTATTGCTTTGATAGATAAAGATGAACACTTGATTGGTTTTACTCGCGTCTTGACTGACTTTGTTTATAGAGCAACTATTTATGATGTAATTATTAAATCTACCCATAGAGATCAAGGTCTTGGTGCTAAATTACTTAATGCAATTATTCATCATCCCCAACTAATTACTGTTGAACAGTTAACTCTTTATTGTTTGCCAGAAATGATACCTTTTTATGAACGTTGGGGCTTTACATCTGCTACAGATAAATTTGAATTTATGTATAAATATAACTAACTGTGCTTGTTCGGTTACAGCACATATATATCAAAATTACATTAATGATTATTAAACCGACGACGATGTTGCAGCAATAAAGCCGCTCCAGTAAAAACTAAACCAATTAACGCTGCTGTATTTGCTGGTTCTGGTACTGTTTGAGGAGTGCGGAATGACATATTCTTTGTGAGCGCGGACAATAGATTTTTGCACTGTTTCTGTTGCATTTTTCCAACCGTGATGCTTTATTATAGCTCTGGTCGCATTCAGCCAACGCCATTGGAACCCCAGCAACTCAATCTCTTCGCCAACACTGCAATTAAGCCCAACTACAGCAGTAAAGCAGACACACTGCTGATGAGTGCTGATGCTTTACAAAGGTGGAAATCGCGCATACTGACTCATCAGCAACGGGTGAGGGCAAACCAATCACCTCCGCAGGCTACACTGTTTGACCTGACACCAACACACTGTGACCCAGAAGCGATAGATCCGTTCACGTTGCATTTACAACCAATGGCATTTTACCGGATGCCTGATGATTTCGGACAAGCCGCTTTGTACTTTGTCATTGATTCTGCTGCTTCCCTGTTGCTTTATGTCGGGGAAACCAAACGAAGCAATAAACGTTGGCGTGGAACTCATGATTGCAAGCATTACATTAGCAGTTACCAAGACCTACATTATCGCTACCAAATGGAGACAGGCGTTAACATTGGTTTTTGGTGGGATGCGCCTGTTGAGCGTCGAGCGCGGCAGCAGTTGGAGTTGAGTCTGATTTTGAAGTGGCGCTCCCCGTTCAACAAAGAAAACTGGGAGTTATGGGGGCAACCGTTTAAGTAAAGCAGCTGGTTTTCTGAGCAAACTAGAAAATGATTAGGTTATTAAGTTATTGGCTGGATTGGCAGATCGTTATCAATCTCAATTAAGTTAACCTTGGCGTTTTCAACCACTGCATTTCCTAGCAGTGTGTCTTGCAAAGCGTCAAATTTAGATTCGGCTTTTCTAATGCGTTCATAATGCAGAATTACAGGGAGCAACGCGATTTGGTGAGGTGGGATCAAAAACCAGCGATCGCTAACAACTTTCTTCAGTACTAAAAAATATTTCTTATATTAGAAGCCGTATTAATACGTAAGCTATCAACCAATTTCAAGTCTGGTGATGTGTGCAAAAATTTATAAAGGTCAAAAACAAGGTAGGATTCCGGTTAAGTAATCTTTCCAGAGTTTTAACGTCTACCTTTTATGGCAAAAAATATAAGTGCAACTCTTGATTTAAACAAGTCAGTTAAAAGTTTTCACTTACAGGTCACAAAACTTTTAGAATTTACAAATATCACAGAGTGGGATGGAAAAAAGCTGAGAGAACGAGAAAAAGAAATTAGAGAACAGGCAATGATTTTAGCAGGTCAATGTATAGCTGTTTTATTATATAATCTTTCCGTATCCCCAAAAATCCTAAACTATTCTGTTAGTCAAACACAGGGATGGAGAAATTTAAATACACAAAAACATGGTTCTAAAAAGCGAAAAATAGTAACAATTGGAAACGTCGAAGTAACTTTAACTTTACCTTATGTACTTGAACGGAATCCCACAAGTAAAGAATCTGATAATCCTCTGCTCAATGAGCCAAAAATAAAAACTTCAAATCAAGGATTTTGTCCGTTTTTAAAGTGGCTAGGGATGTCTGAAGGTATTACCCCTCTAGTCTGGTCAATAATCGCAAAATATGGTGCGATCGCTAGTTCTTTCGATGCAGCACGTTCGACGCTAACGGATTGGGGAATAAATGTTAGTTTAAAACGAATCGAACGCCTGACTTACCTTTTTGGTGAAATTGGTATTAATCTACGCCAATCAAAAATATTAAATCTGGAGATGAACCACTTATCTAATAGTAATGTTCTCAAAGGCCAACGAGTTGTAATCGCTGTAGATGGTGGAAGAACTAAAATTAGGTTTAATAAAAAAGGTAGACGCAGTAAGAAAACAAACCGTCATGGCTTTGTTGGTGAATGGATGGAGCCAAAGTTACTAACAATTTATGTAGTAAATGAAGAAGGTAAAAAAATTAGGACATCGACAATACCTATTACGAATGATGGCACATATTCAGGTTATAAAGAATTCCTCAAAATTTTAGAGATGTATTTAGTAAATTTGGGTATAAGTGAAGCCAAGCAGGTGTTATTGATTGCTGATGGTGCAGAGTGGATATGGATACACATTCCTCTTTTACTAAAAAAATTAAAATGCCCACTTGAAACTTATCAATTATTAGACTTTTATCACGCAGCATCACATTTACAAGATTTTGCTGATGCCGCTTTTAGTACAGATAATGAGCGTCAATCCTGGTTTAAAAAATCTCGGAAAATTTTAAAGAAAGGTCAGGCACTAGATTTAATGAGAAATATGGGTGAATTTATTTCCGAGGCAACAGGAGAGCGCTGTAAAATTATGGTAAGAGAGCGAAATTATATTTTAAAAGCGTATAGAAGGAGGCTTTTAAAATATAACGAAGTTGCAGCTCGAAAATTACCTCTCGGTAGTGGTGCAGTTGAAAGTTTAATTCGTCAAGTTGTTAATTTACGCATGAAAGGAAACAGTAAGTTTTGGTTACAAAATAATGCAGAAATTATGTTACATCTGCGTTGTCAATGGATAGCTAAAAGTTGGGATAATTTTTGTGATTCTATCTTTAATTCTTTTATCAAACCCCAAACTGGTTGATAAATTTTATACTTTAATTCTGCCTTCAATTTATTTTCTGCCGTAATTGATACTAAGTATCAAAGACTTGTTGCAGAGATTTTTGGAAATAATCCTCAAATGACTTGCTAGCAATCTTTTTGAGATATCTCATCAAGATGATTTTTCGTGTAAATCAATATTTTATTTGTAAATAAAATCACTATTAAATTAAGTATGATTTTTAGCGATCGCTTGATTTTGATCCGACTTCACAAAATCGCGTTGCTCCCGAATTACATGGTAACGCTTTTGAATTGGCTCTCCCGTAGAAGAACGCTCTACTGTTTCCCAATCGATACTTTGTTTCTCCTCAACAATCTGACGATATTGGCTGGCTAACTGCTCCAATGCAATAGCTATGGCGTGTTCTTCACTTTGTCCACAGCAGCGAATTTCCTTTGAGCTTGACTCAATAGGGGACAATAACTCACAAATATACTGATTATTCTCGCCAGCCTGCACATTAATCGTAATTGTTCTGGTGGTTGAAGTCATACCGCTCTGCGCTCCTGAGTAGTATAAATTGCTCTAAATCATGATGTTGTCCTTTCCAAAATCCACGCTGTTCAAATACACCCTGGCTTTGAAAACCTAATTTGCACAATAGCTTTTTTGAAGCGGTATTATTCATCATTACTTCGGCAGTTACAAACTGTAAACTACATTTTAAAAATCCAAACTGTAGAATCGCCTGCAATGCTTCTGTCATGATCCCCTGTTGCCAATAAGCACTGTTGAGTTCATAACCTATTTCAGCAGATTGCGCTTGTTTATCCCATGTAAACCCACACGAACCAATTACAACGTTGTCAAGCTGACGTGCAATTCCCCATCGTATTCCTTGCCCAATTTCAAATCTTTTTGTCCGACGCTCAATCAGGGCAATTGCCTCCTCAATCGAACTAAATGTATCCAGGTCATGAAATTGAGTGACTTTTGGATCGCCAAACACTGCTAAGACTGCACCAGCATCATCTGGTATTTCTTGGCGCAATAACAGTCGTTGTGTTCTTAAAGTTGGAAAATCATCCACAATTTTTCTACTTTATCCAAAGATTAGTTATCCCATAACCGCCAAAGTATCGCCTCATCTCCTTGGAGTTGTTCGAGAAATACTGGCATATAACCGTCTACCTTGGCATAACCACACAATACTACTCCTAAAACTATGAAAAAATCAGTATGCTTAGGAAATCTCGTATTTGAATTAATCGGAATTGCTTTTTCATAACCCAATTCTGGTAAGGAGCGGCTTACCCAAAGTGCGTTATCTTTCCAGAAATAGGGCAAGATAAACGGTGGATACCAATCTCCTTCCTCGTCGTGGCTTTCTTTGCAAACAGATATGCCACCATCAAAAACATGATATGGCAGTTTTTTAGTTGTTTCTGCTCCAGACATGATTGATTGTTCTCTCTAGCAAAAGGCATTTCTGAGCCGGAAACTGTATAAATTTTACTGGGATCAATAGAGCTATTCTTAAATACAAAAGCTTGGTATATAACTAATAATATGCTGAAGATTCCAGATTGTAATCGCTGCCTCCTATATTCTCATGGCCCCCACCCCATTTATAACGTTCATCCATTGGGGATAGAAGATGATCGCTGCTGGTGTTGGGATGTGGAGTCAGGTTAAAGAAAATCAGCTTTCAAATGAGTGCTAAGAAGATTTTCTCACCCCAGCTAGTATAAGAGAGATCGCTTCCTGTGCGTGGCTTTTCAGCATTGCCTTGCTCAAAAGCCGTTTACCTTGGGGAAAGTGCTTGATGTTTCCTGCTCCAATAAAATAAAACAAGCAAGTTCCCATGATATTAATTGCCGACCCAAACGGATCAAGTGGACGAAAACTGCCCTCTTCCACGCCTCGTTGCAAAATTGAAATTAAGATAGTATCAATGCTTACCGAACTACTGTGTTGATAATACTTCCCCTGGTTTTGCACGGACTCATGAAACATGATAGCGGGAAGTTTTGGGTTATTTGATACACAATCTAGTAATGCTGTGAGAAATTTTTCTAATGCCTGTTCGGCTGGTAAGTTTTGTGTCTCCAAATTCTCAAGAGTCTGCAAAAGCTCGGCGTGCGTTTGCTCCAAGACCGCTCGATACAAACCTTCTTTATCTTTGAAGTAGTAATAAATCATCGATTTTGCAACCCCTGTCTTAGCGGCGATCGCTTCGGTTCGGGCTGCGGTTAAACCTAATTGAGCAAATTCCTCTTGCGCTGCTTTTAAAATTACAGCTTTAGTTACCTCAGCATCTCTGACTGGCTTTTTAGAGTTGTTTATCTTGTCACCCTTGTTATACGTCACTGCAATTACATCACAAAACTTATCAATTAGTATACCTCTTACTGACTGAATAGTCAGTTGACGATTGCTGCTAAAAGCTGTTAGATAGGATTTATCAACTGACAAGTCTGTCGATAAACGATCATGACAAAAGTAATCATTATTGGTGGTGGGATTGGTGGTGCAGCAACAGCTTTGTCCCTATATCGTGCTGGCATTGAGCCTGTTGTTTACGAGCGAACTAAACAGTTGCGTGAAGTTGGTGCGGGGATTGCGCTGTGGGCTAATGCTACCCATATTTTGAAGCAGTTAGGTTTATTGGCTCAGGCATTAGAGGTTGGTTGTGTAATCACAAACTATCAATTTAATTCTCAATCTGGTAAAGAATTAGTCAACATCACGCTCGATAATTATGAGTTACCTGTGATTGGCATTCATCGCGCCAAACTACATCAGTTATTGTGGTGCAATGTCTCAGCTGATAAATTTATTCTCGGAGAAACTCTTGAGCGATTTGAGCATCAAAATAATCGAGTTGTTGCCTACTTTCGTTCAGGTTTAGCGGTTGAAGCAGATGCTTTGATTGGTGCAGATGGTTTGCACTCACGAGTCAGAGCCGCTATTTTAGGTTTGGAGCCTCCTATTTACCGAAATTTTCAAACTTGGCGCGGTTTGACCAATCGTGTTCCCAAAGACTACCGCCCTGGCTATATTCACGAATTTTTAGGACGCGGCAAAGCATTCGGTTTTATGATGCTTGGAGAAGAAAAGATGTATTGGTATGCAGCCGCAAAGTCATCAATCAAACAATCAAACACCCCAGTTTGTTTTTCCAAACAACTGGAAACGATGTATCAAGATTGGCCTAGAGCTATTCCAGAATTAATTGCTGCTACCGAACCAATGAATATTTTGACTACCGACTTATATGACCGCCCACCCAAACAACCTTGGAGCCAGCGAAATATTACTTTACTTGGTGATGCTGCCCACCCTATGCTACCTACTATGGGGCAAGGCGCTTGTACAGCTTTAGAAGATGCCTATGTGATTGCCCAATGCTTACAACTACACACAGATCCCAGTATTGCTTTTAAGCACTATGAATCTGCGCGTTTTCCACGCACTAAGATGATTGTTGAGCAATCTTTACACTCTGCCAAAATGGGCGAATTGAAGCATCCTCTCACTGTGGGACTTCGTAATCTGGTTATGAAGATAATGGGTTCTGCAATTAGTAATGGTTTTAAGTCTATCCACGCTTACCGCGCTTAATTGCTTGTAGATTTCAAGCAGGTGCAGAACCACCGAACAAATTTGGATAAGCATCAACAGCTTTTTCATTAAACAACAGCATGAATCATCAAAACTTTCCAAATAAATGTCTTAAATTCGCCCCAGCTTTTCTGATTTCTACTATATTAGTGACTTTCTTTATTGAACCATGTTTTGCTAAGGATAAAGTTAAAATTAGAGGCGAAGAATATGGGGGTAATGGTTGTCCTGAAGGCTCTGCTAGTGTCAGCGTTAGTCCCGATGGTCAGGAGTTAAGTATTTTATTTGCTCAATTTGTAGCTCTAGGAAATCAAGCAGACGAATCACACAAAAACTGTAATTTTAGTATTCCTATTCAAGTACCTCAAGGCTTTCAAATTTCTATCTATAATGTTGACTATCGAGGATATATTGCACCTGACACAATAGGAAGATTAAGAGTAGAATATTTTTTTGCTGGTCAGCGTGGCTCTATTTTTTCTAAAACGTTTAGAGGTGAAACTGATTACAACGTTCGAGACAAATTAGTGACTATGGGCGGTGCGTGGTCAGCCTGTGGTAATAGTGTAAATATGCAGGTGAATGCTGCAATGACCGCCAGTGGTCAAGGTATAGCAACTGTTGACTCATTTGATCTGACTCAACGTGGTTTAGTTTATTACATTAAATACCGTCAATGTAAAAAGTAATACTTCTTGTATAGTTTGCTGCATATATGATTTACAAACAAAAGTTAGGTGATAATTCCAATTTAAAGATATGCTCATGATAGATTTTTAACAGTGCGGTCTGCTCGTCCCACCTCATCAACATTATCCATTATGAACATCGACCAATTCCAGGAACTTAAGCAGAAACTGACTCTTGAAGCAGACTTATCTGTTATCTGGTCGTTTTATATGGATTATTTTGCGGATGATCCTGAATTTATTGAACTGGGCGAGCCTAAATATAATGAATACCTAGATGCTGTCATCCACAAAACCGGAGAGCAAATTTTTGGCAGGGTAATCAAGATTACTGGCTTTTTACCCATCTACATTGCAGAGTATGGTTTTTTCCATGCCCCTTTCTGGGCTGAACAACGTATTGGCGGTGTGATTTATTTCGAGGATATCAAAGTTGGCTTAATTGCTGTGTCGGCAGATTATCCTCCTACAGATGAAGTTAAGTATTCACGCTTTTCTGAGGTCATGCAATTACCTACACCTAATCGTAATGAGCTTAATTGAGATAAGGGTAATGAAATAATGGGCGTAAATGGCTCATTGCACTTAGCCACTATCAACTTTTTAAAATCAAAAGTAATACTTTCTATATAATTTGCTGCATATATGAATTTACGAACAAAAGTTAGGTGTATAACTGAAGTATGCCTAAAATCCCTGATTGCGATAACTGTCTTTTCTATGCCCATAACCCATACCTTGTCTGTGCTGTTCATCTAGATGGGGTAGATGCTAATAATTGCATTGATTTTAGATCCAAACCCAATGCCCAAATAGAAGAACTTTGGCATCCAGTTGGTGCAACCTACTACAACGGCGAGTTAATTCTACAGCCGCGCCAAAGATGGACACAAGAGCAACAGTTAGAGTTACTTGACTGGCATCCAATGTTTACTGGGTTTTGTCCTGGGTGCGGCGCTAAGTTTGAACATGATTATACAACACGGGTGCATTGGGATTGTGCAGACTGTGGTTGGATGGATGATACTGTTTAAGTTGACTATTTACTGACGTGGAATGTCAATGAGTATGTCAAGGGCATTAGTATTTAGTTTTGGGTTTCAGTAATATTACTAAAGTGTGATTTACAACTGCACAACTCGGATAGTATGTTTTGCGTAGAGAAACCCTAAAGCTTTTTATAAAAAGTTATATATTCTTCAATATGAAATTACGCAGTATTTATCAAACTAGCTTAACAGCACTTATATGGACTGGACTAGGAATAGCTATTTGTCAACCCAGCAGTGCAGCAACAGTTTACTCTGTCCTTGACCTTGGTAACTTGATTTCTCAACAAACAGATATCCGTGCAATTGATCTGAACAATAAAGGTCAGGTTACTGGCTTGACGAGCTACTACTATCCCTTGAATGAAAATCAGATAGAATTTCACGGCTTTCGCACTGCTGCTAATAGTCCTATCAACCCAACTACCGATTATATTGACCCCCAAAATGGTGGGTTTGCTTCTCCTTCTGCTATCAACGATTTAGGTCAGGTAGTCGGCATTATACCTTTTGGTAATCCTGAGTGGGACATATATGAAGCATTCCGAACCTCTGCCAATAGTCCAGTCAATGCCGCAACAGATAAACTTGGTCTTGGTAGTTTTAGCTTTGCTCAAAGTATTAATAACGCTGGTCAAGTAGCGGTTGTGACATCTTCCCGATTTTTAGGTTCATTTTCTTACCGAACTGCTCCTAATAGTCCAGTTAATCAAGCAACAGATGATATTGGTTCACTCGGTGGTATTGTTAAGGATGGCCCCTCCTTGGGATCTAGATTTACGTCCGCAACTGACATCAATGATTTAGGTCAAGTAGTAGGAGCTTCTTGGGACATCAATTTACAAACCCATGCCTTCCGTACTGCACCCAATAGTCCAATTAACCCAAATACAGATGACTTAGGGACATTAGGTGGCTCCACTAGTCAAGCTACTGCGATTAATAATTTAGGACAAGTTGTTGGTTTTTCAACTACAGCTAACGGTGAAACTAATGCTTTTCTAACAGCCCCTAATAGTCCAATTACAAATACCAGTAATTTAGGTACGCTAGGTGGCTCATTTAGTTCAGCCAATGACATTAATAATTTAGGTAAGGTAGTTGGTGAATCAACTACAGCCAATGGTGAGCGTCGCGCTTTTTTATATGAAAATGGTCAAATGTTTGACCTGAATAAGCTAGTAACCTCTTCACTGGGCTTGACTCTTAATTCGGCTATTGCAGTTAATGATCTTGGGCAAATTCTGACCAATTCTGAATTTATTGACCCAGATGGTAATCTTTTAAGAAACCGGGCATTTCTTCTCATACCTATTGCCTCTTCTACTGATGTACCTGAGTCATCTTTAAGTCTAGCTATACTAATATTTACGGCTATAGCAATATCAACAAACCGTCTGCTGCTATATAAGTCAACAACCCGCCACTGACCTAAGTACAGGTACAGTGGGGGTCTCCTGGATGTCCAGCTAATCGTCATCCCTCGCAACTAATCCCATCCCTATCCCTATCGAAAGAGTGCGGGTCTGGCTGATTCACCCTAAATCTGCGGTAAGGAATATCAGGACAGTCCAAGTCTGCTGCATTGGGTGGAATGCAGAAGTCTGGGTAGGAAAGATCGCACTGCTGTTGTTGTGGCGATCGCACTTTAGTAGGCGGAGTATCTTTCTTCCCCGCCTAAAATCCCAAGGCATTGTCAGCTGCGATTGCTTCCAAAAGCCCACCTTCTGTTGTTTGGCATTAGCCTCAGCCTGGAGGAATTGTTCTTTAGTGTTGGCACAACCTTGTAAATACTGCCGATATGTTAAATTTCTTGACAAACGTTCTTGAGCATCTGTCTTAACCAACAATTTGACTGATCTTGGTCTGTGAGTTTGCTCCACAGCATCGAAATCATCCACGGTTGTGTTTGTATAGGAAGTTCAAAAATCTCTAATGTGTCTTGATAGACCTTGGGTGCTACCAATCGTGATGGAACAGCAGCAACTAAGTCACTCGATGAAATAATTGCTGGTAGTATTAGTAAATGGGGAGTCGTCAAAACAACGCGACGCTTTTGATTGTACTGAGACAGCACCTTGTCAATTTCACCAACTTCATCCTGTCTGATAGTAAAAAGTGCATGGAGAAGATTAGCGAAAATTTCTGGTGAAATATCATCCTGAGTAATTACAGGATGCCCTCGACGACAAATGCCAACAAAGTGTTCGGAAAATAAAGGCATCTGCATTGTTTGCCTGGGTGGATTTTGGAAAACACCCAAGGCTAGATCAATCTCTCGTTGCTCTAGTAATTCTCCTACAGAGTCTTTGTTAAAACCAATCAATCGAAAATCAATGTTTGGTGCGATTTGATGACAAACTTTTAAAAGCTTGGGCATAACGATACAGCTGGTGTAATCTGAACTGCCAATTGTCAAAGTGCTTTTAGAAGTCGTTGCGTCAAATGTTTGGTTAGATTCTAATGTCTGCCGAATTTGTTGTAAAGCGGCCTTGATCCCCGGAGCAATTAAGATCGCTTTTGCTGTAGGTTGCATTTCTCTACCAATTCGGATAAATAAATCATCTTTAAATAGTGTACGTAATCTTCCCAATGCTGCACTCATAGCTGGTTGCCCTAAATACAGACGTGTTGCAGAGGCTGTAACGCTTTTTTCTTCAAAAAGCACTTCAAAGGCAACAAGCAGATTCAGATCAATGGCAGACAAGTCTATTAATCCCATCGATAAACTACATTATTTCAATCAATTTGATTAATTTATAACATCTCAGTAAAGTAAGACTGAAAGCTGTTTAAAATTTATCAATATGACAAATCAAACAAAGATTGCTGTAGTTACAGGTAGCAATCGCGGATTAGGACTTGCTATTTCTCGCAAATTATCTCAAATTGGCATTCATGTCGTGCTGACGAGCCGGAATGAAACAGATGGTCTTGCTGCTAAAAAGCAATTATCAAGTGAAGGGCTTGATGTCAATTATCATTTATTAGATGTAACCAGTGATACTAGCGTATTAGAGTTTACGCACTGGCTAGGACAAACTTACGGCAAGGTAGATGTTTTAGTGAATAATGCTGGCATTAATCCTACAGCCAAGCCAGAAGAATCTAGCTTGTTGACTGTGCAACTGGAAACACTACAAGCCACATTTAATACTAACGTTATAGCAGTGCTGAGAATTTCTCAAGCTTTAATACCTTTGATGAAAATTAATAACTATGGTCGTATTGTCAATGTTTCTACGGAAATGGCATCTTTAAGCAGCATTACCAGCGATTATTACCCACTAGCTCCTTCCTATAGACTTTCTAAAATTGGGATAAACGGGCTAACTGTGCTTCTGGCAAAAGAACTCCAGGGTGATAATATCCTCGTTAATGCTTATTCTCCTGGTTGGATGAAAACCGATATGGGAGGCGATGATGCACCGTTTACAGCCGAAGAAGGAGCCGAAACTGCTTTCTATTTAGCAACCTTACCAAATGGTGGAGCGCAAGGACAATTTTTTGCTGAGATGCGGAAGTTTGGTGGCCCAATTCAATTACAGTGGTAGGTTTTTATGGAGTCAAGCGATCGCCAATATTGGCTGTCTCAATCTCAACATTTGGTTCAATCTGAACCTCATGTTCAACAACTGAGTGCTTTAGAAGCATGGTTTTCCCTTCCAGGTCAACCACTCAAGACTCCACCTCGCTATAAAACAGCATTACTCACTTGGGTGGTTGTTTATGTCTTGATTAACTTGTTGAATAAACTTTTAGCACCCTTGCTTGGCTCCTTACCTCCTTTGATGATTTCATTCATTATTTCCGTTACTATGGTTGCGCTGCTGACCTATGTTGTTATGCCGAGGGTGACTCGTCTGTTTAGCTCTTGGCTATACGCAAAATCCTGAGAAATTTTTTAGGTTAAAATTTAGAGATTCCATTTTTGAAAAAATAGTGGAATCTCTGGACAATCCAACTTAAAATCTTCCCGTAGACTTCCTCAAACCCCTCTTGGCTTTCAATAGCCTCTGCATTGAACAGCAATTCTTCCAAAGATGCTAGATCGACATCAGTTAATGGAACATTGCATTTGAGGAGGATTAAGTACCAGAATTTTTAGTTGAGTCTACAGCTTGCAGCAAGTTCTACATTTAAAAAAGTTCCTGAGCGGGGTGTAATTGAACGCAATTGCTGAACAAAAGCATTAAATCTCTCATCAGTTATTCCGAAGCCAGCTTCAGCACAAGCAGACAAACCTCCTTCGATGGGAATAGGAGAACCATTCCTGGGACTATAGACAATGAATTTATCAACAGTACCAGTACCAACTGCAAACCCGATAAGTTGGCGAACTGTTCGCAAAGCAGCATTATCTAATCCACCACCAATACTGCCAATACTGATATTAACAGCGCGACTTTGGGCCAATGCCGGCGCACTCATCGACAATAGGGAGCAACGCGATTTTGTGAAGTCGGATCAAAATCAAGCGATCGCTAAAAATCATACTTAATTTAATAGTGATTTTATTTACAAATAAAATATTGATTTACACGAAAAATCATCTTGATGAGATATCTCAAAAAGATTGCTAGCAAGTCATTTGAGGATTATTTCCAAAAATCTCTGCAACAAGTCTTTGATACTTAGTATCAATTACGGCAGAAAATAAATTGAAGGCAGAATTAAAGTATAAAATTTATCAACCAGTTTGGGGTTTGATAAAAGAATTAAAGATAGAATCACAAAAATTATCCCAACTTTTAGCTATCCATTGACAACGCAGATGTAACATAATTTCTGCATTATTTTGTAACCAAAACTTACTGTTTCCTTTCATGCGTAAATTAACAACTTGACGAATTAAACTTTCAACTGCACCACTACCGAGAGGTAATTTTCGAGCTGCAACTTCGTTATATTTTAAAAGCCTCCTTCTATACGCTTTTAAAATATAATTTCGCTCTCTTACCATAATTTTACAGCGCTCTCCTGTTGCCTCGGAAATAAATTCACCCATATTTCTCATTAAATCTAGTGCCTGACCTTTCTTTAAAATTTTCCGAGATTTTTTAAACCAGGATTGACGCTCATTATCTGTACTAAAAGCGGCATCAGCAAAATCTTGTAAATGTGATGCTGCGTGATAAAAGTCTAATAATTGATAAGTTTCAAGTGGGCATTTTAATTTTTTTAGTAAAAGAGGAATGTGTATCCATATCCACTCTGCACCATCAGCAATCAATAACACCTGCTTGGCTTCACTTATACCCAAATTTACTAAATACATCTCTAAAATTTTGAGGAATTCTTTATAACCTGAATATGTGCCATCATTCGTAATAGGTATTGTCGATGTCCTAATTTTTTTACCTTCTTCATTTACTACATAAATTGTTAGTAACTTTGGCTCCATCCATTCACCAACAAAGCCATGACGGTTTGTTTTCTTACTGCGTCTACCTTTTTTATTAAACCTAATTTTAGTTCTTCCACCATCTACAGCGATTACAACTCGTTGGCCTTTGAGAACATTACTATTAGATAAGTGGTTCATCTCCAGATTTAATATTTTTGATTGGCGTAGATTAATACCAATTTCACCAAAAAGGTAAGTCAGGCGTTCGATTCGTTTTAAACTAACATTTATTCCCCAATCCGTTAGCGTCGAACGTGCTGCATCGAAAGAACTAGCGATCGCACCATATTTTGCGATTATTGACCAGACTAGAGGGGTAATACCTTCAGACATCCCTAGCCACTTTAAAAACGGACAAAATCCTTGATTTGAAGTTTTTATTTTTGGCTCATTGAGCAGAGGATTATCAGATTCTTTACTTGTGGGATTCCGTTCAAGTACATAAGGTAAAGTTAAAGTTACTTCGACGTTTCCAATTGTTACTATTTTTCGCTTTTTAGAACCATGTTTTTGTGTATTTAAATTTCTCCATCCCTGTGTTTGACTAACAGAATAGTTTAGGATTTTTGGGGATACGGAAAGATTATATAATAAAACAGCTATACATTGACCTGCTAAAATCATTGCCTGTTCTCTAATTTCTTTTTCTCGTTCTCTCAGCTTTTTTCCATCCCACTCTGTGATATTTGTAAATTCTAAAAGTTTTGTGACCTGTAAGTGAAAACTTTTAACTGACTTGTTTAAATCAAGAGTTGCACTTATATTTTTTGCCATAAAAGGTAGACGTTAAAACTCTGGAAAGATTACTTAACCGGAATCCTACCTTGTTTTTGACCTTTATAAATTTTTGCACACATCACCAGACTTGAAATTGGTTGATAGCTTACGTATTAATACGGCTTCTAATATAAGAAATATTTTTTAGTACTGAAGAAAGTTGTTAGCGATCGCTGGTTTTTGATCCCACCTCACCAAATCGCGTTGCTCCCTCGACAATATTGCTCCGACAATCATCAAACTGGTAAACTTCTTCATTTTCTCTCTCTAAAAAATTGGAAAACTAATACAGAGGTTTTATTGCTCACTAGTTAATATGCGGACATTATCTGAAGATGATCATTTATTAAAGCAGGGTTTAAGGAACAGCTTTATTAGACATGAGCGTTTTGAGAGTTAAAGCTATCACTTACGCTTGGGTTTCCTCTAACAATCATGCTGTAAGACTGTCTTAAACGGGCGGGTAAGTTCAAAGCAGCTATACACTCTACTTTAAGCCCAGGCGAGCGCAACTCACAACTCAGAATTATTTAGCAATTCCTATCAAAATGAGGAGGTCAAAACAAAATTTTACAAGGCATTCTAGAGTTAAACCTTGAAAAATTTCGGATGCCCAAAATTATGACAATCTCTCTGAATCACACTATAGTTCCTGCTCATGATAAAGAAGCATCTGCACAGTTTTTTGCACAAATTTTTGGTTTAAAAGTTGAGCCTGTCAAACATTTCGCTGCTGTGCGCGTTAATGACACACTCACACTAGATTTTGATGACAGAGAAACATTTGAGTCTCATCATTACGCTTTTCATGTCAGCGATGAAGAATTTGATACTATCTTTGTGAGAATCAAACAAGCTGGTCTGGAATATAGTAGCGACCCGATGCACCACAATCCAGGAGAGATCAACAATAGAAAAGGAGGGCGTGGGTTTTATTTTTATGATCCAAATGGTCATAACTTGGAACTTTTGACCCGTGATTAATGAAACTCAGCTTATCGTACTCAAATCTTTCTCAAGACGGCTGGTAAATTCAGAGAAGCGATGTCTAAGACGATGCTGCGCCTACGCAAGCCATAATTAGTTGGTTAATTACCCGTGTCATCGGCAAATACAGCAGCCGTGTTCATTCTTCGGGTGTATTGTATTGGTGGGGCATAAATTCTTAGAGGATAAGTGCCATGATACTAACACAACCTGAAATTCAACAAGTTTTAGAGCGAGTCAAAACTGCTTTTCCCAACTTTACTGACTGGGAATATAACAATGAAAACAACGAGGAGTATTTTGGTTTCTCAGTATGGGGAGAGTTGGAAATCAAAACAGAAGAACTAATAATGCCACGGCGGTTTTTTATCACACTTGATACTAATCATGAAGATAAATGGCAAGGATGTTTAACGATAGGGCTACATAGCTATCTGTGGTCAAGTGCTGATGTAGGTGATGCCCACTTAGTGAATACAGACCCTTGTGAAACTTTAGAACAAGCAGTTGCAGCACTCAAGACGAAAATATCAGACTTGTTTCAAGCTTTCTTAGCAGGAAATTAGGACAATTAGCGATCGCATATAAGTTTTCTTTAAGAAAACTCACAGGCGCTCATGTGCAGAATATTTTTAGATTTAATTAATTTAATTGAATTTATGTGCTTAATTTTATGTTCATAGTCTATATTTGAGCGATAATATATGTAGAGCTATCCCCTGTCGAGATAACTCTAAATAAGTAAGTCGTGGAGAAAATTCCTAACTATGTAACAAAGAATTAAGCAGAAGAATTAGAGTTAAATCTTACACGTTGCGTACTGTAATTTCCTTTTTCTCCTCTCGTTTGGACTCCATCAATGACGGCATAGGAAAGGTCTAACTCATCCTCAAAAGTTTTCGCGGCTAGTTCATCTTTTTTGAGATGTTGCCATTCCAATTCAATCGGGTTCATTTCTGAGCAATATTTGGGTAGAAAGAAGATGTACAAACCCATGTCTTCCCACTTTGACCATAATTGCTGTACTTCTTTACACCGATGAATCGGGCCGTTATCCTGGACGATTACTCTAAATTGAGTGCTTGGTTGATGAAATCCATATTTTTGCAAATTTTTATTTTTACAGCTTATTATCTATTACAGCTTGTTCCTGAAAGCAAAGAGATAAATTAATATTAGTCAGAGATAAACAAAGAAAAATATAGTTACAACTTAATAACATTAATACATAGTTAAATAATAACTAGACAATAAAGCTAGTTTAACTGTTTTATTAACCTTTTACACAGTTTTTTTATTAATATAGCAATCAGCATTTTATGAAACAGTTTTTAGCTGCAATGCTTTTGCATTAATTAAAAGAAAAAAGCAATAACACCATTTTATTACCCATTTTCCGAAGCAGCAGGCCATTACCGAAAACCATCTAGTTTTGAATATTTACCGTTCGCACCCAATCCCATCCCTGTCCCTGTCGAACCCATGTGGATCTGGCTGATTCACTCTAAATCTGCGGTAAGGAATATCACGACAATTCAAATCTGGCGAGTTCGGCGGAATGCAAAAATCTGGGTAGGAAGGATCGCACTGTTGTTGCTGCGATCGCTCCGTAGTAGGTGCAGTATCTTTCTTCCCTCGCCTAAAATCCCAAGGCATTACGGGCTGCGATTGCTTCCAAAAGCCCAGTTTCTGTTGCTTTGCATTAGCCTCAGCCTGGAGGAATTAGTCTTTGGTATTGGCACATCCTTGAAGATATTGCCTGTAAACCACAGCTTGTCCCTCTTGCACCATTGTCAGGTTGACAGAGCGATTGTTCACAAACACCTCAGCTACAAGCCTTTTGTATTTATCACGCTCAATTTGGCGAACTTGCACAGACTGACCCACTGGCAGTAATTGACTAAGACGAGTTCTAGACTGCTGCCCCCACGGAGTTTGTTTCATTTCTGGTGCGTCAACACAGCCCAGGCGAATGGTTATTGTTTGGCCTTGCTGATTGCGGACTCGTAGTGTATCTCCATCGCCTACACTCACCACTGTCATACTCGGTAAGTTGGTCTGTGCTACAGTTGGCACTCCAGAGAACAGCACTAGTAATGCTGCAAGAATAGGTGCTTTATTCATTTAAGTAGGAATGAATTTTGTTTGTATCAAGGATAACTTGTATTATCTTACTGTCGTGTGATTTGGATCAGTCAAAGAGATATATTGTGACGAGTTCTATCTAGCAATGCTGAGACAAGCCGCTTGCACGTCTACGCTTTGATTCAACGATTTAATTTACCTTAACTGTTTTGTAGCCGATTCAATCCAGCCATACCAAGGATTAGAATTAATCACTGAAGTCAATTGTTGATTGAGTTCAGAAGTTGTAGGTGCATCTGCCTTAACCGCCACAAGATAATCTCCAGAACTGTATACAGCAAACGTCCACATAGTTCCAGTCTCGTTGTCTTCTGTTACAAAAACCCATTGATCGTAATTCGGTTTGTGCAAGGGGTAATAAGCAAATGCTACAACTTTAACTCCTTGTAAAAATTTGCTGATACTTGGTTGCCATAAAGACTTTTTAGTCAGGAAAATTGATTGCCGTATGGATTTAGTATCACCAAAAACGACATTTAGCCCTTGTTGTCGGCTTTCAGACCATGTAATTGGTAAATAAAAGAAAAACTGTCCATCGAAAACTTCATTAAACTCAATGACATTCCATGCCCAGTCAGGCATCTGGTCATTATGAAACAGCGAATCAAATGTAAATTGTTCAGCCTGAACTTGCAGCAAATTGGCAAATTCAGGAGCAACTCCTTCTATCGCAGACTCAGGTGTTATACCTGATTCAAGCCATTGTAAAAAAATTGGGTGAAATAAATTGTTAATAGTAGTCGTCATATTATTATTGGAAAATTTATTTTATTCTTTTATATAAATCTTGACTTTCATGTATTAATAATAACCTTCATTTACTACTGCATCTGTGATTCAAATCAAACCGAAAAAATCACATCTGCTCTATAGTTGCCCATGAACAATTTTTGTCAATTCAGTACGGCTGCGATTCGCTTCTGACCAAAAAGCTATACAGAAGATGACTAGCATTAACATCGGCATACATAGAAATAATGCAGCCATTTGATGAGGCATTGCACCTGTTAAGCTTATAGGAACAACTGCACTATACCAAAATAAAAGCCAAAGTCCTAAAAATCCCATCACAAAAGGATTTAGGCTCATTTGTACATGAATCAAAGTTTGATGAGATTGTACTTCAAATCGACCTCGAATTGTTGGTAAAAATGAATTACGGTAATGGATTATACGGCTAATTTGAAAACTTTCCGAACCTATGCTTCCTTGATAAAGGGCGTGTTTTGTAGAAAATCTAAATGCTTTTGGTGGCTCAATGTTTGCACTCAGCCTTTCCAAGATGATCGGCAGTGAGTCAGATGTCACAATTGTAAACTCATCGTGGGGTAGTATTTTCATAAACTTTAAGCATTTTGAGGATAACTGAAGTCTAATTCCGAGTGCAAAGGTATTGTTTTAATTTTTCCCCTACTAATAGCTTGTTGAACAAGTTATCCTGACTTAATATCAGATGGCAATCACTTAACTAGTGGGACTTCAATCGCACTATAGATAAAACTTGATAACCAGCACCTTGAGACATACATTGACCATCAACATCAATGGGGCAAGCACTTTGGGCAAGCGTTGGGCGAGTCCCTTCAACATATACCACTGTCATCTCAACAATTTGGTTATGAAACGATTGCAGTTGAGTCCGAGAAACTTGATTAGATGGACGTAAAACCAACCGACTTTGGTTTGCAGTGTTAGCAAGTAAGAAAAATTCCTCTCCCCGGTAAGCTCTAGCTGACATCACAGCAGGAATTTGTTCATAAATTAATTTTCCACGCAAAGTAAATGTTTTTGATGGATTTACATTGTTATCTGATTGCTGCCACAATCCCAAATGTTTATTTTTAGCATTCGCTTGTGCAATTAAATATTGGGTTTTGTTCTCGGAGCAATCTTGTATAGTTTCTCGATCTACAACAGCATTACCTGACTCTACCAAAAGCAAATTTACTGAGCGATTGTTCGCATACACTTCACCAACTGTACGCTCAGTTCCATGTTGTTCTGTACTTCTAATCACTATGGAGCTTTGAAGTGGTAGTAGCTGTTTTAGTCTTTGTGTTGTTGCTAGATAACCTCGGTCAGTTGCTTTTAGTACATTTATGCACGCTAAAGTGACTGTAATTTTTTGCCCAGCATTATCCTTAACCTCAATCGTTTGTCCATCTACAATCCCAATTACTGTACCTAGCACTAAAATTAGTTCGAGTAAGTTCATTTGTCTGTGTTTTTTATACTGAGATATTTAATTTTATTCGAGTAATTCAGCTATGAGTGCGATCTCACTCACAAGTTTTTATTCAAAGCTATTGCTCTAATTTAAAATTCTTACCATCAAAATTTTACAAATACAAATGCACAAGCACAAAGGGATGTAATCAGGAAACCCCAAGCGAGTGCTGAATAACGGCGAATAGCATAGGGTTTAAGAAAGCTAATAACCGCAGTTACACAAGCGCCTAAAAAGCAAACTAAAAATGTTTTAGACCAGACGATAGTTGCCATTAGCTGAATATCGTAGGTTGGGCTAGGAGCAGGTTTATTGCTTGAAATATCCAAAAAGGTTAAAAATAAAAGTGTTGCGGGAATGAGAACTCCTCCTATAATTGCGATATTCCGGTATCCTGGTACACTCCGACACTGAATCATGGATATGACAACTGAGCATAAGCCTACAAAATTTACAATTGCCCAAATAATTAAAATAAATAAAACAATTAATCCCATAGATAATGTAAATAAATTAAGCTAGACCTAATTATTCCTTCAAACTTTCAATCTGCGTTCGGTGTTTCTTCAGTCGCCAAAGAACGGATCAACTCTCGAATTACATCTGTTGCTGGTCGTCCTGTGCTTGAACAGTATTTTTCTAACTTTTCAGCTTCACTTGCTGTCAGATTGATTGTCAGCCGTTTTACAGCCCATTTCTTATTCACTGATAAAAAGCTTTGTTTGAGATTACTTCTCTAATATCAATCATCTAAACTGTTGCTACCACGATAGATTCAATGAATTTAGATTTAAGAAGCTATCAAGAAACTGCACTTATTTTTAAACCTGTAATGAAGTGCTTAGATAAATGCCAGATTATGAAGCTTAAGTAATTTAAGAGCAAAAACTATGAATGGAGTATAAGTCCACAATCTTTCTGTAATTAAGCATTCAGTAGAAATACACGTTAACTGCCCCCTTAACAGCCGTGTAGCTAAAGAAAATTTGAAATCGCTTGTGGTACTCGTTACTAAAGTAATGTGTAATAGCCTAATTCGCTGATGTTGGCGATCAGATCTGCTGGGCGCTCTGCGCCATCGCTACTAATTCTAAGCACGATGTTCCAAAATAGATGAGGCTAACCAATAAATTTATATTGGTGATTTTGCCTTATTAGAATATACAGATATCAAGCGCCCCTTAACTAAGTAATCAATCTGATATATCAGCGCTCCTGTAATTAACCATAAAATACCAAACACTACTATTATCTGCTCTTGAAATTGTGTATAAACCTTTAGAGGTTCCGTATAACTCAAATGAAATATAGGCGAAATAAACGTGAAGAGTAAAGCAGCTACTAATGTGGATAAGGTAATGACAAGCCAACCATACAGTCCTTCCCACCAACTCATCAATTTCGGGAGTAATCCTTTAACATCGCCTACCTCTGGCGCTTGAATTTCAGCCAAAAAACGTCCCAGCAGCAAATGTAAGTAATGATGAGTAAAAGAAATAACTGCGATTGGCGACAGCACAGTTATTAACGCAAATATAACAAGTAACTCTAAACTACTGGTAAATTTAGCAAAATTGTATCCGAATCTAACTAAATTTTCAGCTACAAACATAATTACTCGTAGGAATAGCATTAGAACAAATGATTTTAACCAGCAGCTAGGGTAGGGCAACCAAGTAGGCCAACGAGACTTTGACCCCACGCCATCTAATATATTTCGCTTTGTCATTTTAAAAAATAAATAAATACGGAATTATTCAATTAACCTTTCAAATCTAGTAACGGTTTCGACCAATCCTATCTAATTCCACAAGAAATATCTAAGGGATATTCAATCAACAACGGTCTTTCAGGCACAAAGCGAGAATTGTACTCAGACTTTTTACCTAAACCTATCAGTGAACCAACTTGAACAGGACAAGCGATTGGTTTCAAATCTTGCACCTCCCAAAAAACAGCCCAGGTTGGCTTATCGCTGGCTGTAGATGGTGGACGAAACTTGGCTTTCCCTGGATATCTACCATTGCGGGAATTTACATGACCAATATATACAGCCTCCCAAGACGCTTGCGAGTAAAAGGGTTGTTCTGCATCTGAGTGTGAAGCGTAAATTAATACTTTGACATTCTTACCCGTTCTAGACTCATCAATTTTGCGAAATAGCTCAAAATCCATACTGCCAAAAGCAATCTTAGGTTTTTCATCACCTTGCTCACCCGCTAATTGAGCCATTACCTCCATCGCTGAAAGCAGGTGCATCTCTGGAACGGGCGCAAGAATCGCAAATGAATTTGTTGTGGTCATGTTTTTGCAAGATTATTTTGTAGCCACATTTGAGGTAAGTAAATTCAAGGATGTTATTTTTGCTTCAGACCCAGGCTAGTTCTTCTAAAGCTTGGGCAACCTGTGGGTGTAACTGCCATTGCCATTCTCGTTGAGAATTATTTTTGCTACCTTCCAAATTCTTCCAGTATCCAGAAGCTAATACCCCTGACCAGAACGGTTTACCATTGTCTTCACGCTCAGGTGGCAAGTAGCCTAAATGATTTGCAAGCAGTTCTCCGATCCTGGCGTATTGCAGATTTGCACCATTATAATTTTCATACCCAGCCGCTTGCGCTAACCCTGTGGCAGTAATGGTTTGTGCAGGAGCATTGTAGTGAGCTTTAAGCATTAACTTATGGCCATCAGTCATTTGACTTCTGATAGCTGTGAAAGCTTGTTTGTAATCATCAACTGTAAGTAATTGATTTAACATATCATTTTTATAAATTTTTCAGAAATTGTTAAGTAATAAAGAATAACAAGTTTGTCTACAATCCCTTTAACTCATGAACACGTTGCCATTCCTGCTGCGTAATCTTGTAATTTGTAGCATTCGGCTGACGAATTACCATGAGATTTTTCAGCACAGGATCTTATTTTAAGTTTTCCCGTAGCAGAGGCTTTTCTAACAGCTTGCTAGTAAATCGAATCTTAGCGCAAGGCTTAACACCAACGCAGCTAGTATTAATCCAATAGCCAATATCAGGCGGACTGGCGATCATCTTGGGTGGTTTAATGATTTGGGCGATCGCCTTCACCCGTAAAATGCGATAGCGCGAAGCTGGGCGCTCTGCGCCATCGCACACAGAGCGCATCTGCTCACATTCCTGGGGACTGAATTTCCTTGGTTAGTGCTTCGTGTAAGTTGTTAAACTATGTCTTAACTTGAGGTAAAATCAACTTCATCAATCAATAATGCTGCTAAAAACCAAGCTATTCATGAGACTTGATTGCAAAAAAGATATTGTTCACTATTTTTGAACAACTTGAGAAAACTATGGAATTTAACAACAATATTGAAGCAGTGATTTTTGACTGCGATGGGGTATTAGCTGATACAATGCCTTTGCATTATGAAGCTTATAAACGAGCATTCAACGAAGTTGGGCTAACATTAGAGCGCGACTTTTTCTATAGCTGTTCTGGTGGTAAAGCCAGTGAAACATTAAAAAAATTACTGGATGGACAAAACTACAGTGGTGACTTGCTTCAATTGCATCAGCGCAAGAAGGAAATTATGTTTGACTTAATTTCTTCGGAGCAACTACGCCCATTAGCCTCAGCTCGTTTAGTTCCCTTACTGAGTTGTTGTTACCGTCTTGCAGTTGTCTCCAGTGGTTCAGCTACTTCTGTTAATTACGTTATTCGCAGTCTAAATTTATCTGAATATTTTGAAGAAATTATCACTGGTGAAGATGTTCAGTTAGGCAAGCCAAATCCAGAACCTTTTTTATTGGTTGCCGACAGGATGAGAATTGCACCATGTAAATGCTTAGTAATTGAAGATTCTCAAGCAGGTATTGAAGCTGCTGATCAAGCCAAGATGCAGAGCTTGAGTGTTTATTCATTTGTCCCCACAATCTAAACAAGATATGCACTTGTTGGGTATCCGCAAAGATATGTGCATTCTAGGGACACTTTGTCAATACTTTCGTCCTTGAACAACAGCAACACCTTCATGCACAAGTTCATGAACAAAACATAAAACCATACCTATGACTGGAACCACAGGGAATATCATTGCTGTTGCTCCCAATCTTCAATCACCAGTCCACTAACACGACTAAATTCTCTTGTGTTATGTGTGACTAATGTTAAGTTATTCACAACTGCGATCGCCGCAATCTGCAAGTCATAAGGGCCAATTGGTGAACCAAGGGATGCTAACTCTGCCCGGATAGTACCAAAAATCCTTGCTGCTCTATCGTCGAAAGGTAAGGAGACAAAATTATTTAAAAACACTTCTTGTAATGCTAGAGTCCGAGTAGGATTATTGCTTCGCATTGAACCATAAAACAGTTCGGCTTTGACAACCGAACAAACAGCTATATCTGCTGGTGATAACGACTCTAGCCTTTGCCTGACACCAGACATAGGACGGTTCAGATAAACAATGCAGGCATTAGTATCTAACAAATATCTCACTCAAACTGCTCCCTCGTGTCATATTCACCTTGGGGATATCTTTGGATGGGATCATCCGCTAACGAACCGGCTGTCTGCTCAAAAAATCCTGGCGGCCATCCTAATTCCTGGGGTGTCTTTGCTGGCGTTGATGGTTCTACTTGTTGATAAATCACCACAACTTCCATTTCCTTGTCTGTTATGCCAACAGGAATCTCAAGGTGCAAAATGCCATCAGCCCCAACATGAGAACATAACTTAATACTCTGCATTACTGCTTTCTCTCACTTGTTAGTTAATTAAACATTACGTGCTATCTCATCTATAATGCCGTATTCTTTCTTCATCACACTCAACAGTTTCTACTCTACATCAGTCAAATACGGACACTTCAACGAACAATCAGGTTATAAAAGTGTTTTCTCAAAAATACATCTATGTTAAAACTACGTCCTCTAGTTAAAGTTGTGTGATTTGAACGATAATTTAGCCAAACGGTCACGAAATACTTCACTCTGTACTAGGACAACATATAGTTCAAAGCTATAAATGGAGTTCAAAAAACTCAAAACTTAATTACAGCAAGGAACATAGTCAAATAGTTCATTTGTACCGTACCGTAATGAGAGAGAAATAAAAATTCAGATTTCAGGCGATCGCTTTATCACTCAATTTTTGGCGAAACATATTTTTGAACCATATTGTGGACATTTTGAATTATATTTTGACCGAAAGTTTAAAATTTTCGACTAAATTAGTGTGTCTTGCTCGGCATTTTTTACCACATCTAAAAATAAAACTTTTGGTCGTATTATGGTTCACATTTAAAACACGCGGACATAATTTGATTCATAAAGCTAAGTTATTGATTGGCTCAAAAGCTTGAAATTACGTTAACTTTTGGTCACGTTATGGTTCAAAATTTGGTCACGCAGGGGGTAAAATCACAAGTTGCTTTATCTACAGCATTATTCACAATGCTGGTTTGCCACAGTCCTGCTTTTGCTTGGAATAAGGCAGGACACATGGTATCAGGCGCGATCGCCTGTCTAGGTTTTCTTCTAAGAATGAATAAAAAGCTATCAATCTCCGAAAATTACTAAAAATATCGTGAAAATAATTCTATATAGCTTTCAGACTCTCCTAAAGGTTAACAATGAGGACGATAATACAGAAATCTTATACATCTTGGCTACTCTTGCTTACAATCTCAGTAGTTTCTTTTTTATCTGGCTGTGACAATAACCCTTTTGATAATAAACCCTTTAATCAACAAGCATGGCTAGAGAATCCTTTGAACAAAAGTAAGGATAAAAATGCACGCCTAGAGATGAGTGAAAATTTACTGAAAAACCATCTCCAAATCGGCATGACAAGCCAACAGACAAGAAAATTACTTGGTAAACCAGATTTCGTTAATTCTAATTGTGGTGATAAAAATAGTTGTGATAACTATTATTTAGGTGAATATATATTTTTACTCACCTTCGATAGTACTTCTAAATTAATCAAAAAAGAGATTGTTTCAATTTAATTTTTTATTTTTAAATAGATCAAGTTTTCGTGAAATGGTATAAGGTTGAATGGCAAGCTTGTTAAGCCCAAAGGTATGCAACGTAAGGATTGCATATCTTTTTACTTTACGGGAGGTTATACGTAGAGGGCAAGATATGATTAAAGGGATTTTGTTAGCGGTAGATTTACAAAATAGCTTTTTGATTACACCTGAATGTGTTGCGGTTGTGCCAAAGGTAGTTGCTCATGCTAATCAGTTTCATCAAGTTTGGGCAACTCGCTTTTTTAACCGCAATCCTAATTTCTCACGTCAAGTAAATTGGAACGAGATGGTATCTGGACAGGAAACAGAGCTTTCTTATGCCTTAATTGGCGTTGTTAGCAAAACGTTTGATAAGCCTTCATATTCGTCGATGTCACCTGACCTACTCCAAGCTCTGCAAAAGGACGCTATTACTACAGTTGCAGTGTGTGGGGTTGATACAGATGCTTGTGTGATGGCTACAGCTTTGGGACTATTTGATGCTGGATTTGAAACATTTGTAGTATCGGATGCCTGCGCTTCTAGCGGTGGACAGGAATATCATGAAGCAGCAATTAAGATATTAAAACGCAATATTGGCGAGAAATATGTGATTTCTTTTAGCGAATTACTCACAATATTATCTTTGGGATTTGCATAAAAGGCGTTGCTCCTCCTAAAACTTTTTCTTTCTCACCTGCTCCTCTTCACCCCTGCTGCCGAGAGCGTTTTTCTCTTTACAAGCGTGCCATTCGGCTCTAAACGGTCGGGCGCAAACGGATTTTTGGGCTGCGATGAGAGCAAATAGCGGTGAAGTATTTACACAGAATATAACCGAAGTTACTAACCTTTGTTCATTGCGCTCGGTAAAAGCAACAGGTTGAATTGTAACTGCCTTCCCAATCACTCTTTGAAAGTTCTCGTCTTTTGAATCATCTGTTGAATTGTTTCGGTTTTGCCAATTTCATATAGACTAATCAAATTATTCTCAATCGTAAAGATTTGCTCAACTATTGAATCCGCAAGTAAATTGCCTTGCAAATCTCTGACAATTTGATGAACAGTAACTATATTTCGATTGTTTTCATCCGTCTCGAATTTTAAGGTTTCAAGCTGTACTTGAATCACCTTATATTGATTAGTCCAGTATTCGCGCACCGCATCGCGCCCATAAACGAAACCGCCTGACAACCCGTTTGCCCATTTCACGTCCGGGTGCATCACCGAGATGATGGTTTCCATCTCGCCTTTATTGAAGGCTTCGTATAAATTTTGCAGAAACTGCTGATTTGAACTCATAATTGTTCACCATCTAATACGAATGTTATCAAAATTTTATAGGCTTTTGCCACTAAATCAAGGCTTTCAATTTTTTATTGAATAGTAAAATTACATCAAATTTTCTTGGTGCAAGATGTAAAATTTGGAAAGACAATAACTTTACTATATCAGCCCTCTTTCTTCACCATCTGATTTTGGCTAAGGTATTGTTTATTAAAAGTAATTCAGAACTTAAATCTTAACTAGCTTAAAATTTAAATTCTGAATTTCTACTAAACTATTTTGCAAAATATCAGTAATCAAATAAATCTTATCCTAGTCCTCTAATTGGTGTATTTTGATTAGCTGGACTATTCTGATTATTTGGCTTTGTGTTATTTGGTGTGTTTTGATTAGCTGGACTATTCTGATTATTTGGCTTTGTGTTATTTGGCGTATTTTGATTAGCTGGACTATTCTGATTATTTGGCTCTGTATTATTTGGTGTGTTTTGATTAGCTGGACTATTCTGATTATTTGGCTTTGTGTTATTTGGTGTGTTTTGATTAGCTGGACTATTCTGATTATTTGGCTTTGTGTTATTTGGTGTGTTTTGATTAGCTGGACTATTCTGATTATTTGGCTTTGTGTTATTTGGCGTGTTTTGATTAGCTGGACTATTCTGATTATTTGGCGTTATAATTTCCTCTGACGAAGGTGTTGGTTGCTCTGTATTATTGTGATTAGGAGGCTTTTTGGTATCTGGATTGTTTTGAGCAGGTGGCGTTATAATTTCTCCTGAAGAAGGTGTTGATTGCTCTGTAGGTTGCCCCACCCCTCTTTGTGGGAGAATAGCAAAGCTGAAGTAAGGAATGATCAAAAGGAAAGAAACCGCTTTAGATATAAATCTTATTTTTTCAAATAGCTTTCGATTCATTTTCTTTCTTTGATATTTATTGTTTAATGATTAGTCTAGCATTAGGGTGATATTTTATAGTTTATTTTAAAAATAAATTAAGCTTTTTGTTAATTGCATGATAAATTTTCTTCGGTCAAATTGCCTCCTTTCCAAACTCCACTTTTCAAAGAGCCATTGACAAATTGAAATACTCCTTTCCCCTCACATTTCTCGTTCTTGAAATTACCTCTATATTCATTACCATTTTTCCATTTTAATCTTCCTAGACCGTTACGTTTATCCTCTACGTACTCACCTATATAATATTGGTAAGAGCTAGCTTTAGTGAGAAATGAATATCTTCCACAACCATTACGTTTATCGTTTTTAAATTCCCCATCATATCTATCACCATTTTTAAATAATAATATTCCCTTGCCAGTTAATTTATTATCCTGATCGAAAGAGCCATAAAATTTAGCACCATTTTTAAACTCTCTATTTGATTGGTCTGGTAATGGTGGTAAAGATAATAAAGATATTTCAGTATCGCAAGGTAGTTGAATAAAGTTTTCGCTTGTTTTGGTACGTAACAGAATTAAAGAAGCTAACACAAACATTATAAGTATTCCTGTCCCTACTCCAGTTACAACTAAAACTCTTCCACGAGATGGCAATTTCCAAGACATTGTTGGCTTTGATAGTGCTGGAAATATAGAGCTTAGTGATTGCAAAGCCTCGTTTGCTGTTTGGTATCGCTCGCTAAATTTGTAACGTACCATTTTAGTTAAAACATCAGCCAGTTTATTGCTAACATTTATCTGGTTTCGCCAAATTATTTCTCCATTGGTAGGGTCTTCTTGGAAGTCTTTAGGTAATTTGCCTGTCAAAGCTTGGATACCAATCACTCCCACTGCATAGATATCACTACATAGTCTTGGCTTGGATTTAGCTTGTTCATTTGGCATATAACCATTTGAGCCAATGGCAATAGTCGAAGTAACATGACCTTGAGTATTCGCACTCAAATCTTTAATTTCTTTAACTGCACCAAAGTCAATCAATACAATTTTGCCATCATGCCGACGACGCATCAAATTTTGGGGCTTAATATCACGGTGAATAATATTCTCCTGATGAACTATAGCTAAAACTTGAAGAATTTCTTGTAATAGTTTGACAACTTCAGGTTCACTCCATTGGCTACCAGGTATTATCTCTGCGCTTAAGTCATACCCGTCGATAAATTCTTGCACCAAATAAAACTCGCCATTTTCCTCAAAATGAGCAAATAACTTAGGTATTTGGTTGCTAATGTTCCCTAAACGATATAAAGTTTCGGCTTCACTGTCAAATAGTCGCCTAGCAACTTGCAATACTTCTGGTTCAGATGTTTTAGGCTTGAGTTGTTTCACGACACACCTGGGATGGCTAGGCAAATCTATATCTTCAGCGATATAGGTATCACCAAACGAACCACTTCCTAAAAACTGTACAATTTTATAGCGGTTACGAAGGATTATGTCTTTCACTATTTATAGTGTTTTACAGCGTATCTTGGTTGTATTGTAATAACTTTTACCAAACTTGGGATGGATGTATTTTCACTCTTCTATCTTTAAAGTTAAATTTTCTCCTTCACAACTAAACTTTGCCTTTGTATACTGAGTTCCACTTGGCGCATACATAAAATTTAATGTGTAAAACTTGACTTTATCGATTATGTCTTTTTTGTCTCTATCAAAAAACAAAGGGTTCTCGATATAATCAAAATCACTAGGGTAAATAATCTTCCTTTCTACTAAACCATCATTCCCTTTCCATTGTTTATTTCGATAATTCGTTTTCTCTTTATTTAGCTCACTACTGCCATCTAAATATTTATCTATATCCTCCTGTTTCCAGGGTTCAGTATAACTTTGTTTCAAGGCGTTATATAAATTTGTATATCGACTATCTTCAATATACGCATGTAGTCTTATAAAAGTTTTTTTGGTATAAAAAGAAGGGACTATCGGTCTTTCATTAGTAAGATTGAACCAACCTTTAGTTTCTTCTACATCGTTTGGTGCGATATACGACACTGCAAAGGTTATAAATTTATTACAATCGCTTGTTAATTGTAATCTACTGTAGATTAAATTACCTGTTTTTTCATCTTTCTCAAGCAGCTTAATAACCTCTTTTTTATGAGATTCTAATCTTTCTATATATTTCAGTTTTTCCGCAGAATTAGTTGCTAGCTGCGATTTTAATATCTCTGTTTGTTGAGTCTGATTATTGTTATACCAAGTAACTGCTGCGGTTACAATTCCTACTACTGCTGATATTATTGCTACCTGTATTGTAGGCTCTTGCCACCAACGTTTTGATTTATTTGAGTCTGGTTCTGGATCGGTATTTCTTAAATTTACATTAAGATTGACTGGATTTGAATTTGGATTGAGATTGACTGGTATTGAACTTATATTGGAATTGACTGGATTTGAATTTGAACTAGGACTAACAGAATTGACTGGATTTGAATTTGGTTTAGGATTAACGAAACCTGAATAATTTGTCGCTTCAAGCTCGTAAACTTGGATATTAGTAACCTCAATATTTAGCTGTCCTAAAACAATATTACTGCCATTTTTCAATGGGAGTTCCTCACCATAAACAAGGTCTTGCCCGTCTACTTTGGTAGTATTCTTAGGGGACAAACTCTTAATAAAAAACTTTTGTTGCTGTTCATCAAAATAGATTTCCGCGTGTTGACCTGATACACTAATGTCCTCCAAATACAGGTTACATGACGGTTTCTCACGGCCAATTCTAATAACAGCACCATTAAGATTATCTCTAGTTGCTTCTTGTTTAGAAATCTTTTTATTTATTAAATTGCCATTGTAGTTCCATTGGAAAGCGATGACCCATTGTTGTGAAGTAAGTGCGTTCATGATTTTGTTATTGTAGTTTTTATAGGTATTTACAACTTTGCACAGTGTTATTCATGAAAATCCTTCTTTTAAGAATGGAATACCCTACACCCCATCCCTTACACTGTGTTCACGGCTCTTGTACTTGATTAGTTGACTGCGAATCATTCGCTTTCAGCCATAGCTGAATCATTTCCACCACAACTTGACTCATCTTCAGCCCACGTAAAGCGCAAGCTGCATGAAATTGCTTCTTAATATCATCTGGGATACTAATGTGCATAGCCTTTAACCTGAGTATGTACAAAACTACAAATGCACAAAACTTGATTCCAGATTGATATTAACAGTATTCAGTAGATTTACGATAATAGTTAAGCTTAAGAAAATATAAACTCTTTGGCTAAAGATTTACAGTCTGTTTACTACCCTTTAATTTTAGAGTTTAGCGATGACCTCCGGCCGGTCATAGACAATCAGCTACGCTATGAGCGCTTTGTACCATTGCACATCGCCTGAACCTGCCGACATTTATCTGGCAAGTAATTGAATGACCGCAGATGCTTCACCTCAACCGTCACTTCGGCCACCCCACCCAATTTCTCACGGTGCAACTGAAGTCATAAGCGGCAACGACTATGCACTAAGTTAATGAGAAAACTCGCATAAGAGCAAGTACAAAGCTGGCAGATGGTTGTGCAACGCCTCTTAGTTTAGTTTTACGCTCAAGGTGCGGCACTAGAACCAACTGTAGTAGCTAAACACTTGAGACTACAGGAGTTTGCATCTGCGGCATTGTTCCCAAAGCAGCCAGTTATCAAGAGAAGCACAAGCTGCTGGTAAAAAATTAAAAGCGATCGCCCCAGATTGACAGATGCGATCGCCTGACATTGCCAGATGTGATTGCTTTACAATTACTCCAAATGGACATTCTCAAAGAAAAAATGAAGCAAGATGACCGTTATACACTGGCCACTGGGGAATTAGGCGCACATCGGCTTTCAATCCTCAACAAAGTTCATAAACCCTACACTGAGTTCTTATTGCAGCGAGTTGGACTTGAAGCAGGAATGGTGGTAGCTGACATTGGTTGCGGCACAGGGAATGTTTCTAACTGGCTGGCTCAACAAGTTGGCGATAATGGCTCGGTCTTTGGTGTAGATATCAGTGCTGAACAATTAGAGCAAGCAAGAAAGAATGCTAAAGTTGAGGGTTTAAGCAATGTTACATTTTCTCTTGGTAGTGCCTATGCTACAGGATTACCATTAGAATCTTTTGACTTGGTTTACTGCCGCTTTTTGCTAATGCACCTAACTCAGCCTACCGATGCACTAAACCAAATGCAATCGCTCCTTAAGCCTGGGGGAATATTAGTTTGCGAAGAAGCAGACTTTAGCTGCACCTTTTGTGATCCGCCGTCAAGAGCTTATGAGCGTTGTTTTGAGCTTTTTATGACTATCAGCGACATTCGCGGTCAGCATTTTCGTCTCGGAGCAACTTTATACCGATTTTTCATGGATGTTGGATTAGCTAACTCAGAAGTTTGTTTGTTTCAACCCGTCGTATTGCATCAGGATAACAAGCGTCTAATCGATTTGTCATTGTTCGAGGCAGTTGATGCTCTTATCGAAGCTGGAATAACAACCCCACAGGAGATTGACCAGACAATTACCCAAATTAGAGCGTTAGCGGCTGATGAAAAAACAGTGTTTGGTATCCCTCGTGTCACACAAGTCTGGGCAAGAAAATAAATAGTATTGATTATCAATTCCTAACTTCGAGTTGATAAATCTTCATTGATGGGTGTTCATTCATCATCCGCCAGTAGTAGCTCTGGGATGGTGGCATTATCCTACCACCGTAGTGGTACAGAAAAATTGGCTTACCCCGGTGCATGGCTTTTTGAAGTCTTTGCTTTAAACTGAAGTCGAGCGCGATGGCGTAGCCCGCCGCAGGCATCGCTGTTATGCCAGATGATATGTGACTTACCAGAGTACTCAGCATTGAGCAAACTCGCAATCTCTATTTTATTACTTTGTTAACGCTCGTCAACTATACAGATTACCAATGCCTAAGATGCAGGAGTGGTTCAACATCACCATACGGCAGTTTCAGCTATGGCAATATTTAGTTAATAATAAAGACTTATGAAAATATTAGCAATTAGACTCAAACCTAATGAAGATTTAAGACAATCTCTAAAAAACTTTGCTATAGAGCAAAATATTCAAGCAGGATTTATTTTAAGTGGTATCGGCAGTTTAAAACAAGCGGCAATTCGCTTTGCTAATCAAGATAAAAGTACAACCTTTGATGAAAAATTTGAAATTTTAGCTCTCAATGGAACTTTATCGAATGAAGGGATACATCTGCATATTGCTCTAGCAGATCAACAAGGTAAGACTATTGGTGGTCATCTTGTCGATGGATGTATAATTTATACTACTGCGGAAATAGTTATTGGCACTACGCAAGAGTTTTGCTTTGGAAGAAGCTTTGATGAGCAAACTGGGTATCAAGAATTAGATATTCAATATCTTCCACTTTGTCCTTAATTTGGCTGCTATGACAATACTGAAGTTATGGCCTTAATCCTTACGAAATCACATCTGCTCTATAGTTGCCCTTGAACAATTTTTGTCCATTTAGTACGGTTGTGA
Source organism: Nostoc sp. MS1 (assembly GCF_019976755.1). Taxonomy (NCBI): domain Bacteria; kingdom Bacillati; phylum Cyanobacteriota; class Cyanophyceae; order Nostocales; family Nostocaceae; genus Nostoc; species Nostoc sp. MS1. The sequence continues at coordinate 122,982 of NZ_AP023442.1, read as the reverse complement.
TGATTAGGGATTGGTTAATGTAAAAAAGCTAGCACCTGCAAGCGCGATCGAATGACGTTTTATCAAAACTCATTCATATCATTGACCTGTTTCACGAAAATGCCTTGACCTGGGGTTAGTAAATTATCTGGATCGTAACGTCGCTTTGCACTTACCAAATTTCCCCAAACTCGACCAAAATGCTGCTGCCAATCCTTTTTGGAAAAGGGAATAACATCTACGGGATATTTGTAACCACCCAAGTCACGGTTTTGCTCAAATAGTTTGCGATTATCAGACAGCATCCGTGTAACTACAGCATCTTCTGGTGGTGCTGCTGTTCGCAAAATAGAAAACAGAAACACAATCTCTTCTGTAGGAACCCGGAACAAGGGTAGATGAAAACGGTTGGTCTTGACTGGATACAGCAGAATTGGGCCTTGACCTGTATCAGCTAGTGTTAAGTTGGCAGCGACTTCACCAACAAAACTGTTAACTGCGCTACTAGATACAAACAAATCTAACCAGGGATGAGGATAAGACCAAACACCAATAGATTTGAGGAAGGCAACTGTAGGAGCTAAACGATTGAGGAAATCAAAATAAGTTTTGTCTTCTATTTGTTGTGTACCTGGAGTATAGTTTAAGCCTTCAAGTAAAGCGCTGTTATCGGGAATGTTTGGTGGGCTGTAAAAGCTAGCGGCTTCTAAAAGATAACGCCATCCCCCAGTATCTTTTGCAATTAACTGACCTTCTACATAGTTAAAACGCTGATCATTGATTAGTAAGCGTTGGTCACGAGTAAATGTGGCTAAATCGTCATAATATAATTCAAATACACGCACATTAGTAGCAGCATGAATTAGTTTCACAGTGGCTTGAACAATAATTCCGCATTGACCTAGCCCTGCCAGTACAGATTCCCATAGATGGCTGTTTTCTAGAGGTGAACATGTTTCCAACTGACCAGCACCAGTCACCACTTTGAGTTCTAAAACATTATCAACTTGTACGCCATAACGATGAGTTGCACCACCGATACCCCCTACCGATAAAGTTCCACCAATCGAAAGTTCTATATAATCTGTGAGAACAGGTGGCGTTAATCCTTGCGCTAGAGTCTGTTGCAATAACTGACTCCACAACACTCCTGCATCTACAACAGCACGGTCTGTACCCACAAAATGAATCTTGTTGAGCGTACTCATGTTAATCACAATGCCCGCTTCTACTTGTGATTGTCCGTAAGTAGAATGACCCTGACCTCGTGCTGCTACTTTAATTTGATGAGTGCGTGCAAATCGAATAATTTGCACAATATCTTCAATTGACTCTGGGTGAAGTACTGCTATTGGCCGACGATGTATTATGTTACCGAAGTCAACACTAGCACTAGCCACAGTTTCACTATCGGTATAAAGCTTACCATCTAGTGGCGGGATGCTTTCAAAAATGGATGAGGCATCGGCAGATGTTACCCAACCACGCCCAACAACATCAAACCCAATCACAACAGCAGTGACAACTAAACCCTGCAAGACTTGGCGGCGTGAAGTATTTTGATTCATGAGTTTCTACTTGAAACATGAATTTTTACAATATACAATCATTGGGTTACTAGCATAGTTAAATACTAGTGTGGTAAAACTTACTAGAGAAGACGACTCTCTAAATTAGCCAAGTAACCCTTGGGGTCTCGGCGAAATCGATACTGTTCAATTCTGGCTTTGTGGTGTTTTTGCAATTGAGAGCGTAATTCGAGCCAAGTAACGATATCAACTTGTGCTAAATCAGATGCGGTAAAAGAACGAAGTTTAGTAGCAATGGCACAAGCAAGTTTGACAGAGCCACGAATAACAAGGGATGAGGGAGCAACCTTACGACCAGTACAACGACGTTGATGATGACGTAGCATACCAAAAGCGTGTTCTAAGTCATTATTAGTTCTAGGAAAATCTTCAATTTCGTAACAATGAAAAAGTCCAGACCAGTAGTTATTGGTGGTTTTTATAAAGTTATCGATTGCGGTGTTCAATGTGCCAGCTTTCTGCTTTTGTTGGGACATTTGAGTTAACAGTTGCTGATAACTTTGTTTGACACCAGCAGCATCAAGACCTATTTTATTATTGAGAATATTACTAGCTTTATCAACCCACCCATATGCAACCCTCACAGGTGAAAATAAAGATGCAGTCGCAGATAATCCCTTAGCTAGAAGGTGTTTTAGATTGACTAAAGGTGGTGGTAAAGCACTTCTTTTTTCCATCCGTTCTAAGCTTTGTTCTATCAAAGTCAAATTTTCTTGTAACTTTAACCCTGATGCTTCTAAGGGTGGATGACCATCATTGGTTATAGAACTACGGACTGCCGAGCAATAATCTTCAATAATAGTCACCAAATCCTGATCTTCATTGGTAACACTACGTTCAATTTCTCGTAATCCTCTAACTTTTTTTTTTCAATTCCTTTTTTGCATGTCTATCCGCCTCATATATGGGTTTAATAGCTTCTTTCAGGTAATGGTAATGACATAAACCATGAGCAATACTAGGTAATGCTAACCCAACAGCTTTGCGAATTGATTGTTGCCCATCACTAACAACTCCATCAATTGGTACATTTAGGCTATTAGTTACTTCTAGTAATAGCGTCACTAAATCTTCATTTCTTGATGATAATAAGGTTTTAGCAAGTAAGATTTCTCCAGATAAGCAATCTCGAATTACCCATAATACCTCATGTCCAATTTCTGGCTGCATCCCGTCGATCGCTAATATTACCCGTCCTTGATTAGCCATTATGGCTTTTAACCTAGTGTGGTCTTTTAACCATAAAGAAAGTAACTCGTCATATCTGTCAATTAAGTGCGTGACCGTTCGTTGACTTATACATATACCTTTTAATTCAAGGTGAGCGTGTATTTGGGGAACGCTTCTATGTTCCTGATAGCGTAATGCTCCTATATAAGCAATCACATCCAAACCAAATTCGTTTTGTGGTAGAGCTAAAGAACCTTCTTGCTCTGGTCGATACACTTTTTTGTACAAGAAACATGACTTATTTTGACATCGACGAATTTTTAGCTGTAATTCTACTACCCCATTTAACGTTCTTATATGTCGAGGATTATTGTATTCATTCCACATTGCTTGACCGCACGATGGGCATTTTTTTTGAATACAATCGAGTACTTTAAACGATGTTGCCTCTGGTTTTAGACTTTTTCTTGCCAAGTTTTTGCGCCATTATTTCGCTACAAGGTCAAGATTACAGCATTTCCGCTCTTCTCTAGTAAGTTTTACCACGCTAGGTTAAATACTGTTACAGCTTTTACACGAGAATGCTTGTTTCTCTGAGTGGGATTGAGCCAACATTTTCACATCCTTCGATCAAAGACAAGGCTTGGGAGCTTTGGATCGTTCCATAATTCTCTGCACTACATCTATACATTTGTCTACTCGCGGGTCGTTTCCTAGATATCTCTGGGCGATCGCTGCGTTGTCTGGGTTTAACTCCACTGTGGTTAAATGCGCTTTTTCGTCCATGCCATCAAAAATCCAAGCAGATCCTAGTCCTGTTCCTGTACCAATTTCTAAAAACCTTCCTCCTGGTTTTGAGGCTACAAAGGTGCGTAAAAAAGTGCGCCAGTCAATTGATCACAGCCATTGATAAAGCGAATAGCTTTCGTATCGCGGAGGATATCTGCTGTCTGTGAAGGAGGTATCAGGCGTTCCCAATCGTTCATGATTCTGCCTTACCAATTTCTGTAGCTTCTGGAATTTCAATCAATTTTCCAGTTTTTACATCATAGACGTAGCCGTAAATCGGAATCTCTCGTGGTACTAATGGGTGTAAGCGAATACGCTTCACATCTATAATAAACACTTTGAGATAAGTCCCCAATAGTCAACCAATCAATAAATTCAGCTTCATTTGATCCTCCTCCAAAACCTATATCATGCCAACCCGTTTCATTTAATTGGGCAGTTTGCAAACTATTAGCCAATAAGTTTCTCATGATTTGGTCGGTGAAGGTTTCCATACCGCAATTAGTGTGATGGATTACGAACCATTCACGAGTACCTAGTAATTTGTAAGAAATTATTAAAGAGCGAATAGCATCATCACTGGCACGTCCACCAGCATTACGAATCACATGAGCATCACCTTCAGCTAATCCGGCAAATTTGGCTGGATCAAGTCGCACATCCATACAGGTGAGAATGGCAAACCGACGTGCAGGAGGTATGAGTAATTCGCCTTTACTACCAAAGTTTTCAGCATAAGTACGATTAACCGATAAAACTTCTTCTAAAATTTGGCTCATGTTTGTTAATTCAGGGTAATTTAACAAGATTTGTAGAGTTTATGAACAGTGAGATTTACCTTGCCATCATCAAACTACGAATTAACTCATCAACAGGGTATTGCGTTGGTGCGAGTTTTTCCATCATTCTCTATGGATTTTCTTGTTGATATTTATCTCAATAGCTCCTGGTATAGTTTTTGCCACTTTTATAGACACTAGTAAAAAACTTAGTTTTGCAAAACTAAATCATATAGTGCGGTATTTTGGTAGACTAATCGTAGTTTATTTAAGTTACTTAATAAATGACAAGTTAATCAAGTATGAATGAGTATAATAAATCACTATATTTACCTCAGATAAGCGATCGCTTCTCCTCCAAAATTTCCTCTCTCCAAGACGTTACGCGAACGCAATAAATTTCCCAAAAACTCACGCAGCTTTTTCCTTTCGATTTAACATCTGCAATCACCAAACCAGCCTTTGACCAAAACAATTCGCAGTAACGCAAGTAGAGGGTATGGGAAAAAGCGAATTGGAGATGACGTTACGCCTCACTTACAAGCCTACGCGAGGATGAACAGCATGGTTTCTTTGCCAAATTGGTATTTTGATGAATCGAAGATGGCAGGTGTTGATTTTGAAGATCCAGCACAAGCTGAATCGTTTGATCTCAAGCAGCCATCAAGTACGCCTGAAAAAGAGCAAGCCTTGGTGTCTCGGCTGGGTATTAAATCAGGGCAAATCGTGATTGATTTAGGAGCAGGAACCGGAACATTTGCAATTCAAGCGTCACTGACCGGAGCATCAATTCATGCAGTTGATATTTCTCAAGCGATGCTGACTTATGCTCGAAATAAAGCTCACAAAGCGGGTGCAACGAACATCCAGTTTCACCGATCTGGTTTTTTGACCTATAAACACTGCGATCATTTAGCAGATTTGGTTGTAACTAAAGCAGCGTTGCACATCCTGCCGGATTTTTGGAAGATGGTGGCATTTTTGAGAATTGCATCAATGCTCAAACCCAGTGGGCGTTTCTTTTTGAGAGATGTGATTTTTTCGTTTCCGCCTGCTGAACACGAAGCCGCGCTCCAAGCTTGGATCGAACTTGCAGCCAAACCTGAAGGTCAAGGGTGGACAAAGCAAGATTATGAGATGCACATTCGGGAGGAACACAGCACCTTTGCCTGGATTATCGAAGGAATGCTAAAACAGGCAGGGTTCCAGATTGTGGAAATGAACCATGTTTCCCCTGTGCTTGCTGAGTATTTGTGTGAAAAGTTATGGTGAAGGGATTTTGATGAGCCATACCAATTTACGAAAAACCTGATACAAATAAAGCATTCAACATAAATCCGTAGCCTGTAATAGAAGCAACAATTGATGTGGTTAACTGGTCAAGACGTTGGCAGATAACTGCTCTTAATTCATCTAAATTATCAAAACATTATATTTGCAAGCATTAGTTGATTTAGCCCTTATTAAATGGCTTGCTAGACTTTGATATCTATCAACCAATACTGTTTTGCTGTATCTGCTGAACTCGATTCAGTAATCGCTTGAGGATATTCATTGCCGTTCTTTGTAACACTAATAAGACTCAGATCACACTTCAATCAGCATACATCAGTTAAACTAAATTTTTATACCAATATTTAGTAAATAGTTACGTAAGGAATTAAGCTATGCCAATGAGGAGAAGCGATCGCAGGGATTCTAATGATGACAATGCCATTAACCACCCACGCTCACGGCAGAAAGATCCAATTTCTCCTCACGAACTTAAACAGTTGTTGATGACTGTACGCGCCCAACGTGATGAGTGGCAGCAAAAAGCTCAAGAAAATGAAGTAGCTACAACTCAACTAGTTCATGTTCAACAAGAGATTCAAACTTATCAAGTCAAGTTAACTCAATTAGAAGAACTTGCTGCCCAAAACTATCAGTTATACGTTAGTGAACAACAAAATTATCAACAAACGCTTTGCTTGTACAACGAGGAACAAGCCAGAAACACCGAGTTACTCACCAAATATGAGCAAGCTAACTCCGAGCTAGAAAGGTATTTAACTTTATATAGTGAGGCAAAAGCAGAACTCAAGTATGAGCGACGTTCCAAAGCTAGTATTAAAGGATGGGAAACCCGTCGCAAAGCTGAAAATGAACGGCTGAAGCGTGAAATTGCTGATATGGTTGTTCTGTTACGTGAATCTATGTCCAGTAAGGATGAGGCAGTCAATAACCTCTACGTTGTCGCTGAACGTTTAGATCGGATTCAGTCTTTAGTTGATTCAGTGGAAGAAGAAACAACAAATAGTCCTATAGGCTTGGTGCAGAAGTTTAAACGCATTTGGCTGGCAATCAAAGAAATACTTTCAGAATAATAAAATCTCATGGGTAAAAAACTATTATCAACTAATCCTAGCGAAGGCAAGACCAAGCTGGGAGATCAAATCCGTAACATTGCAGACCGCCTCAAACATGAAAGCCAAGTGCAAATACAAGCGACTTCACGAATTTTAGGAGCTGCTGCCCAAATTAGTGAAAATCATGAACGGCTGATCAATGAAGTAGTCGAGATGGTTGAGGAAGACCTTAACAACGAAACTGATATGTCTCAAAGGCAAAGCTACACAGTCGAAATCCTCAAGCAGAAATATAAAACGTTACGAGATGCCAAGGCTCACTTTAACTTAAAAGCCAATAGTTGGGAGGCACTTGTTAACCAATTAAATACTTTACCTTTGCAATCATCCTTAGCTGAAGATAGCCCAGAGCTAAATCAGAGATTGAATGGTAAACAAGGTAATGATTATACAAAAGTTGAAAGAGTGGCTGTTGTTCTAGAACCTGATGTTTATCAGATGTTTCCGACTTCAGAAGCAGTTAACGAAGCTTTGCGTTTTCTAATTAGAATTACAAGTAAAAATCTTAGTTCATAACAAGCGAGACTCTATTTTGCATGGATCTGTCAATGTGAAAGCTCAAAAAGAAGGAAAAATGCCATGAAATCTTTGCTAGAAATGCTTTTCAAAGGTTTCAAGTTGTCTGAAGGTGCTTGCATTTTTGTTTGGAGGGCTGGAGCATATATAATACAGGAATTTCAGAATCAATAGCTATTCTTAAAGTTAAGACTTAGATACAAATGTAGCTCATGTATTGCTGTTTGAAGCAAGATGCTTATAATATCGAGTTTGAAGGCAGTTCTAATATGTATTTCAGTAACCGCTCTGTTTAACCTCTGATTGCCACTAGGCGTTGATCACATTCCTAATCGTCAACAATTACTTCACCGTCAAAGTCTGTTTAACCTCTGATTGCCACTAGGCGTTGATCACATCAGTTTTTTTAGAGAGTTGCCACTAGGTAAACCTGTTTAACCTCTGATTGCCACTAGGCGTTGATCACATATCTAGGCTGGTAAGTTCTTTTTGGTAAACTTGGCTGTTTAACCTCTGATTGCCACTAGGCGTTGATCACGAGGGGCAAGGCGTTGAGTTTTATCCTTTCTCAGACATGACCAAACCTTTGATGCCACTGGGCGTTGATCACGAGTCATGGTGTTACGAGGTGCGCCACGCTATAAACTGACCAAACCTTTGATGCCACTAGGCGTTGATCACTGGGCAGATGGCGATCGCATAACTGGTTTCAAGTCCTGACCAAACCTTTGATGCCACTAGGCGTTGATCACCCTGTTACAAGGCAATATAGAGCATTTTTTTATGGGCTGACCAAACCTTTGATGCCAGTAGGCGTTGATCACTAGGGTCTAGATAGAACGACACTACAGAATACTGATCTGACCAAACCTTTGATGCCAGTAGGCGTTGATCACTATCAACTGGATGCGTTGGATGCGATCGCTCATGAACTGACCAAACCTTTGATGCCAGTAGGCGTTGATCACCCAGCAGCGATTATTACAGAAACCGTACTACAACCCTGACTAAACCTTTGATGCCACTAGGCGTTAATCACATTCAGTAAGCTTACACACTTCATAATATTTAAAATAGTTAAATCTTAAGGAAGATAAATTATTTCTCTGACAGATGATTGTACCAAGCTTATAGAAAGTTTTTATGGTAATAATATGGATATTCACCTTAACCTAAGATGCCGTAAGGCGTTGATCACTTTTACGGTCTTAAGGCTGGATAGTTATCAGTGTTATAGAGCAGTTGGGACTAAGATAACCCGATCTGCTCCGAACCTATGATGCCGATAGGCGTTGAGCATAAAAGTGTAAATTACTTGACATAAAATTAAAATTTTGTTATTCATTAATTAATTCAGATGTTTTAAGGTCTTAAACAAGTCTGAAAAAACTACCACTTAACAAGAGTACTTCTCAAAAGATTACGTATTATCGGTTTACTACCTTAGATGCCGCAAGGTTTTGAAAAGATTGAATATTTTTATGATTTAGGAGCATCCTAAAATGGTTGCATCTGTGAATTTTTTTGCATCTCAAGATGCAGGTAATGAGCTTGAGCCTTTTGTTGAACTAACTTTTCCAGTTAGAGGAAAGTATCTTCCTGCGGATCATAACTATGGGCTTTATGCTGCGTGCATTCACCTTATTCCAGAGCTACGACAGCAAAAATACATGAGCATTTTGACAATTCCTGGTTTTCCAGATAAGCAAGGAAAGATACTTCTGACTGAGAAATCTTGTTTTAGGGTTCGCGTACAAATTCCTCAAATTTCCTTAATTTATCAACTAGCAGGAAAGTCTATTCGTATAGGAATACATGAAATTCAGATTGGTATTCCACAAATCTTTATGCTTCAACCAGCTAAAAAGCTCAAGTCTAGAATTGTTGTTATTAAAGGATATAGCGAACCAAAATCATTTTTATTAGCCGCACAACGTCAACTTAACAGCTTAGGGATATCAGGCGAGATTTATATCCCTACAGATAAAAACGGTGAACCATATCGGAAAACACTTAAAGTTAAACGGTATACCATTGTAGGTTTTACTACGGAGATTTCAGGATTAAATGATGAGGATTCTATAAAATTACAACAATTGGGTATTGGTGGCAAAAGACACCTTGGTTGTGGATACTTCCAACCTAGCGGTGGAGGTGGAAATGTTTAAGGTGTTATTAGCTAAATCCTTTTCAATGGAGGAGAAAAACAACGATAAAGCACGGGGTTCTGCCAAGTATACAGGTCATATTAGCTTTGTCATGCAAGCCGCCGATATTTTGGTTGATAAGTTGGGTCAATCTATCCTTCAACAGTTAGGGCTAAAAAATGTTAGTCTGGATTACTTTGCAAAAACAGTTAAATTAGGTGCATATTTGCATGATTGGGGTAAAGCAAATCAACATTTTCAAGAGATGGTTTATTTAAAAACCATTAATCCTAAAACATTAGATCAAAAATACCTTAAGTTCCGCAAAGATTTATTAAAACTATCAAACGATCATTCAAACAGGCAAATGCTGCGTCATGAAGTCATTAGCGGTATTTTAGCCTTACAGGTAGTGACATTTAGAGAATGGCTAGAACAATGTCAAAATGCCGATTTAATGATTGCGATTTGGGCAGCAATAGGACATCATCTTAAAATAGGTGTCAATGGAAATAATCAAGTTGCCGAATTTATAGCCGAAATTCTTTCAGGTACAGGAGATGAATTAAAAATATATACTCATCATTCAGATTTCCAAGCGGTCTTGAAAATGGGTCATCAAACTTTAGGATTACCTAAAGAACTACCGAAAGTACCTCAAGAAATATGGTCTAAACAAGAGTTACAAAAAGCTTTAATAAATCTACGCAGTGAATTTATTAAATTTGAATCGCAACTAGACTGGGAGCAACAAAAATTTATTGCTGCGGTAAAGGCAACAGTAATTGCAGCAGATTTAGCTGGTTCTGCATTACCTTTAGCTGAGGAAGACTTTAAAGTATGGATTGAACAGGTATTAACCTTGCAACTTTCAAAAGAGGATTTCCAGAAATTAGTTAACCAACGGCTAAAAGGTCAGAAATTACGCCCATTTCAAGAGTCAATTGCTAAGTCGGAGCGTCGAGTAACAGTTGTTAAAGCAGGTTGTGGAACAGGTAAAACAATTGGTGCTTATGCTTGGGGTAAAAAATGGGCTGTTGGACGTAAATTATTTTTTTCCTATCCAACTACAGGTACAGCTTCTCAAGGATATATTGACTATGTAGATGGTACAGAGATTGAAGCAACCTTGATGCACTCCCGTGCTGATTTGGATCGAGAGCTACTATTTTCTGGGGAATCGGATGATTCTGAGGGTATTAATGCTCGGCTCATGGCCTTTCAAGCATGGCGAAAAAAATTAATTGTTTGTACAGTTGATTCTGTATTAGGAATTATTCAAAATAATCGTAAACCACTTTACTCTTGGGCAGCGATCGCTCAATCAGCTTTTGTATTTGATGAAGTTCACGCATACGATTCCCGGCTTTTTGGTACATTATTGAAATTTATCAAAGCGTTTCGTGGTGCGCCTATACTCTTAATGAGCGCTAGTTTTACTCCCGAACAATTAGAAGCTATCCGTCAAGTCCTTGCAGAAGAAGGGGAAGCATTAGATGAACCCATCGAAGGCCCAAAGGAACTAGAGGAACTGAAGCGCTATGACATTAAATATATTCGTGAAGTCATTAACTTTGATGAATTACAGGAAATTTGGCAACCTACAATTGAAGCTCTCTCAAATAAGCAGAAAGTTTTATGGGTGACTAATTCTGTAAAAAGCTGTATTGATATCTACCGCACAGCAAAAGTTAAGCTTACTGAGAATTTACCAGAATTAGACATTAAACCATTAATCTATCACAGTCGTTATCGCTATAAAGATAGGCTTAAAAAGCATCAAGCAGTCATTGATGCTTTTCAAACAAATGAACCAGTCTTGGCTATCACTACACAAGTCTGTGAAATGTCTCTGGATTTAAGTGCAGATTTACTTATATCTGCAATGGCTCCCGCCGCGTCTTTAATTCAACGCATGGGAAGATTAAACCGTAGGATGGCTAGACCCGAACAAGGTTCAAAGTTGGCAATTATTTACCCTTGGCATAATAAGCAACCCTATGATAAAGCAGAGCTTTCTACAGGGGAGCAATTAATTCAAGAATTTTCCCATAAAACAGGTATTTCTCAACGAGACTTAGCACAAGTAGCGGCTAGCCTTAATGTTGAGGAAGTTGAGCAAGTCAGATCAAGCTGGCTTGAAGATAACTGGTGTAATCGCCCAGATTTTTTACGTGAAGGTGGTTACACGATTACCGTGCTATTGGGAGAGGATGAAACCTCAATCTGGGCTATTGCCGAACAACACCAACAAGAATTACTCAAACAAGGTTTAAATGAATCTCGAATGAAATTGTTTCTAAAGGAAGCACAAGCTTGGTCAGTACCAATCAGAATTGATGCCAGATACAAATATTGGGAATGGCCGCGTAAAGGTTTTTATCCTGTTACTCCAGCAGGCATCATTAGTTACAGTGAAGAGGTAGGGGCAGAACAGTGAAATTAGAGTTTGATTTAAGTAATTCCAGTTTTACTTTGTTGCATTGCGCTGGTTTAGCAGGCTTATGGATGACTTTAAATCAATTAGGCAAAGAGAATGCGGTTTGTCCAGAAGGTCTACATTGGCAACTTAGTGATCGCAAAGTCATTTTAGACTGGGAAGGAAATGATAAAACTGTTTTGGAATGGTTATTAAAAGAATCATTTCAAATAAATGATGGATTAATCGCCCTTCGCGGTTTAGATTCACAAACTATGCGTAAAGATGCTCAAGTAATTGTACATCAAGGGATCTTGGGTACTTTTTTACAACACACTAGCACTCATAAATCAACCGGGACTAAAACCGAATCTTTATCATTAGGCGAAGGCGACAGAGAGATTCAGGTTACATATAAAAGCTTACAAAGCTATGCTTATCAAGATTTTGCTGATAACCTTTGTGATAAAAATGGAAATTTGTTGACAAAATCCATCAGCATTGCTGGATGGTTAAGCCCTGGTGCAGTAGTGCGTCATGTTGCTTTTAGTTCTGATACAAGCTTTGAAGAACCTCCAGAAAATGCCTTTGTCTTGTTATTTGCTCCTGTCGCTTGTTATTACTACATTCTTCGCTCAAAATTGCGAGATAAACGCGCACAATATGCACTTGTAGTTCCAGAAATTATAGATTTAGCTAAATATGCTCAATATCGTCAAAATCAACATTTAAGATATGCAACTTATAAAGATTTTCATGCTTCTAGCTTAGGTGATGCAGGGCTAAAGTTTTTAACTTTAGAATCTACAATCAATGTTGCTAAAGGTTTTGCTGTATCACGCTGCCAAGTTTTTACTTTAGGAACTGTTGCTTGGGCTACCCAGCAGAAAACTAGAACTGATATGTATCTGGTTGAAGCTAGTCAAGAGATATGCCAAAACTATCAAATTTGTAATGATTGGCTAAGAGATAAAACTGTAGAAAGTAAAAATGGTGGTTTTGTAGTAACTAGCTTTGCTAGAGAATTAATTGCTGAAAATCTGGCCAGAAACCAACCTTGGTATTCTAGTATTTCAGACAAAGTGAACAGTAATGAATTATTTAAACAATTGACTTACGAAAGAGGAGGGCTATATCAAGTGATTCAAAAAGTTAAATCAGATGAGCGCGAGAAACTGTTTGTTAAAGCTTGCCACGAAGCAATTAAGTTCACATATGGACAAATTTCTGAACAAGCAAATAGACGAAGAGAAGTTCCGAACTTTGAGCGAGAAACAGTACGTATCAGGACTGGATTAGGTCGATGTAAAAACTCGGATACATTTCGAGAATTTATTACTGATTTTTGGTCACGCGCCGGAAAAATACCAACTTTACAAGAACATTGGGAGGAACTAATGGAATTTGTCATGAATGAGAAAAACTGGAAGAAATCAAGAGATTTAGCTTTACTAGCATTAGCTAGTTATAAAGGTAAGGGTACTACAAACGATACTGATGAAGAACAAGTAGATGAAGATTTAATAGATATTGGCATTTAATATCTTAAGTAAATTAGGCTTTTGACTTTTTATATTTTATTAAGGAGCTTGAACAATGTCGTTTCATTTGTTTGGTAACATATTAACTGGATACGGTACTGCTGCTAATAACCGTGGGGAGAATGAAGGTAATATAACCACTCTACAGAAAATTTTGTGGAAGGGAGAAGTACATACAACAGTATCTTCTGAAGCAATTCGTTGGGCTTTGCGTTACTACTGGCAAACTGCTGGTAATGACTATCAAGTCAATCGTCGTTGGGACGATGATATCAATGATAATATTTGGCAAAATGAAAACTTTGATGATATCACGTTTATTGATGATGATGTTTTAGGATTCATGCGTGCGGAAGGTGCAAAAGTAGAAGCTTCAGATGAACCTAAACAAAAAGGTAAAAAAGCTCCCAAGGGTACAACAACAGCTAAACGAGGAGTTTTAGAAGTAACTCGTGCTGTCTCTACAACCCCTTTTAGCGGTGATTTAACCTTTAATTCTGCTAGTGGTAAAAAGGGACGAACTTCACTTTATGGTACAGAAGTTCATGCTACTCGTTATCAATATGGATTTGCATTAACTCCAGAACGCTTAAAGGACAAATCTCGTATAATAGCAGTTTTAGATGGTTTAAGCTCTTTGGGAGAAGTAGCAGGAAATCATTCCCGCTTTCTTTACGATTTTTCTCCTGAAAGTTTAGTTTTACGATGGACTCATGATTTTTCTCCTCGCATTCTTTATTGTTACGAAGAAAACGATACAGAAGTTTCAATTAAAGAATTGATTAGAAAAGTCCGAAATCAAGATATTGAACCACAAGAGTTGTGGATAGCTGGTGAAATAACAGAATATGATGAAATAAAAGAATTAAAGCAATTAGGTGTAAATGTTTTTCCTGGAATTAAACTAGCTATACAAAGCATGAAAGAAGTCATCGTTAGAGATTTACAACTACCTCAATTGGAGTTGATTCGATGATGAAAACATCTGAAAAAATTTTAGCTTTGGAAGTAGAGATTCCTATTGCAAGTTTTCGTCAATCTCGCGCAAGGGAGTACGCGGAAACTTACCCAGTACCTCCACCATCTACGGTTTATGGAATGTTACTTTCTATAATAGGAGAGATGGATAGATACAAGCATTGTGGAACTCGTTTAGCGATCGCTATGCTTTCCCAACCTCAAAAATCTACTGTCATCCGCACCTTTCGACGCTTCAAGAAAAAAGATATTCACGATGCAAGTAATGCTAGACCCGATTATCAGGAATTATTAACTGATATACGATTTATTGCTTGGGTAGATATTGGAGAAGATAATTCCCAACCAGCACTACCACAACGCTTGAAGATTGCATTTAATGATCCTGCTGCCATTAACCGTTTTGGAGGTATTTGTTTAGGAGAAAGTCGAGATTTAGTTAATTCTATTAATATCTTGCCTGAGAATTACCAAGGTGAATCGTTGCAATGGTTAGTCAAAGATGAAGATGGATTACTAACTTTACCTTACTGGGTGGATCATGTTGGTTCAAAAGGTACTCGTTGGCAGAGATACTTAATGCTGGAAACTTCTAACCAGAGTTATCCACCTGAGTCTGCTTGGACTATTATTAAAACAAATTAGGCTGTATTTCCTAAGATGCCGTTAGGTGTTAAGCATAGTCGTTTAGGCACTATTAAGTTTATTTGGGCGGAAATTTCAAACTTTAGATAATCAAGGAAGTTAATGTAGTACGATCAATTTCTACCTTTGATGTCGCAAGGCGTTTAATTGTTGATATTCATCCTGAAGACATCAAAAATGCAAACTTTAGACCGTTCAGAACTTACTAAAGCAGAAACCATCCGCGTATCTGCCCTTCACGCTCTTGCCTACTGTCCTCGCCTGTTTTACCTTGAAGAAGTTGAGGAACTTTACACCCAGGATGCAGCCGTGTTTGCTGGACGCAGACTGCACACCGAACTTGAAAAACAAGAAGATGAGGAATGGGAGGAGCTATTTCTCGAAAGCGGAGAACTGGGTTTGCGTGGTCGGCTTGATGCCCTCCGCACCCGTGACGGTCAAACAATCCCCTACGAACACAAACGCGGCCGTTGTTACCGAGATGAGAACAATCAGCCCCAGGCTTGGGAGAGCGATCGCCTACAAATTCTCGCTTACGCTTACCTGTTAGAATCCGCGCATGAAATCACAGTTAAGGAAGGACGCATCCGCTATCACACTGATAATGTCGTCGTTCATGTGCCACTGGATGATGCAGGACGCGCAACAGTCCGAGAGGCAATTCAACAAGCACGTAATCTGAGAAAATCGACTTATCGGCCGCCTGTAATTGATAATGAGCGATTGTGCGCTCGTTGTTCTCTAGCTCCCGTCTGTTTACCAGAAGAAGCGCGGCTTGCCCATAATAAAGAGTGGCAACCTATTCGCTTGTTTCCTGAAGATGACGAGCGGCAAGTAATTCATGTTTTAGAACCAGGAACATCAGTTGGTCGAACCGGAGAGCAAATCAAAATTACTCGTCGCAATCAACCTGTTGAAACAATTCCGGCTCATCAGGTTGGGCAGCTAGTTTTACACAGTTTTTCACAAATTTCTACCCAAGCACTTCATTTTTGCGCTGTTCAAGAAATAGGAGTGCATTTTATTTCTGGTGGTGGTCGTTACCTTGGTAGTTTCGATTCCAGACAAGGCAGTATTCAACGACGGATTCGTCAGTATGCCGCATTGAGTAATTCTGAGACTTGTTTAGAGTTAGCACGTAAACTCGTAATCTGTCGTGGTCAAGGGCAACGCAAGTTTTTAATGCGAGGTACGAGGGGGAAATCCAAAACAGATAAATTAGACAAGGCGATCGCTCAAATGAAAAGTGTACTCAAACAGGTTCCGCAAGCGAAATCTCTAGAGTCACTATTAGGATTTGAAGGCAACCTTGCGGCTTTATATTTCGGCGCTTTACCCGATTTGATTTCCAAAGAAGTTGCCACCCAATTGCATTTTGCTGGTAGAAATCGCCGTCCACCGCTAGACCGATTCAATGCAATGCTGAGTTTTGGTTATGCCTTGCTACTCAAAGATGTTATGAACGCGATTTTAACTGTTGGTTTAGAGCCTGCTTTAGGTTTTTACCACCAGCCGCGTTCTCAAGCTGCACCTCTAGCATTGGATTTACTAGAAATCTTTCGAGTGCCTTTAGTAGATATGACAGTGATGGCTTCAGTTAATCGGGGTCAATGGGATGTCAAAGCAGATTTTGAGGTTCGAGGTAAGCAGGTTTGGCTAAGTGAACTTGGGCGACGTAAATTTGTTGAGTTATATGAGTCTCGTAAACAAGAAACTTGGAAACATCCCGTTACTGGTTACTCTCTGACCTATCGCCGTTTATTCGAGTTAGAGGTAAGACTACTGGAAAAAGAATGGTCTGGTGAAGGTGGTTTATTTGGGCAATTAATATTGCGGTGAGGTGTAACAATGGGTGAAGCACAACACTGTTACTTAATTTGCTACGACATCCGTGATTCTAAACGTTGGCGGAAGGCTTACAACTTACTCCAAGGATACGGCGAAAGGATGCAATACTCTATTTTTCGCTCTTGGTTAACTATGCGAACACGAGAGAAATTACGTTGGGAACTGGAGAAAATTTTAGCGCCAGAAGATAGTTTGTTATTAATTCGTCTGTCAAATCAATGCGTTAATTCTATTCCAGCTTACAATCGTCCTGGTGCTTGGTCAGATCAAGAACAAACTTACAAGATTGTCTAAAAATACATGGATCTCTGTTTGTGAAGCCTGTAATCGCAGCAAACAACTAGCAAAAGCTTACTGTGCTTTGATTTGGAGCTTTTTGGGTTTGTAGGAGGTGCTTGTATTTTCTTTCGTAAGGTCAAAAGCTAGTTCAGGTAAGCTTCTTAAGCTTAGGCGGAAACTGTGAAATTTCAATTTTGGTAAAAAATGAACCGCTTTGTTGCATTTTTCAGCCATATGCTTGCAAAATAGCAAATGGGCGGTGTCCTGATAACGGTTTCAGCCATCGCTATGACCAAACCTTTGATGCCGTAAGGCGTTGATCACATTTTGCTGATGTTGATTCACCTGATTTAAAAAGAAATGACCAAACCTTTGATGCCGTAAGGCGTTGATCACAGGTAAACCCGGAATTTTAATTGTTGAATACGTATATGACCAAACCTTTGATGCCGTAAGGCGTTGATCACATAGAGTAGGGATACAAACACACAGAGGGATCATAGTATGACCAAACCTTTGATGCCGTAAGGCGTTGATCACGTCAACAACTTGCCGCACTTTATGAAGTTAAGAAAAATGACCAAACCTTTGATGCCGTAAGGCGTTGATCACAACTCAGGTTGAACATCAAAACTTACAGTAGGGAATATGACCAAACCTTTGATGCCGTAAGGCGTTGATCACTCTCCTAAAAGCCAACAGCAGACATAATGCCATCTATGACCAAACCTTTGATGCCGTAAGGCGTTGATCACGAGATGGCAGGATATAAGGTTGCTGTGCCTACCCCATGACCAAACCTTTGATGCCGTAAGGCGTTGATCACCTCTGTGAACCATCCACCTTTTTCTTACGTTTGCAATGACCAAACCTTTGATGCCGTAAGGCGTTGATCACATAATCTTTCACGGATTGCAGCAGCATCTCTAGTATGACCAAACCTTTGATGCCGTAAGGCGTTGATCACTTATTTATTTGTAGATGAATTTAACTATTGTCGCATGACCAAACCTTTGATGCCGTAAGGCGTTGATCACGATACTAGAAGCTGGGATTATTTTAAAAAATTCATATGACCAAACCTTTGATGCCGTAAGGCGTTGATCACAGTATTACTGGTTTCATGGCTGCACCACCCTGGACATGACCAAACCTTTGATGCCGTAAGGCGTTGATCACTTGGGAAGTTTCACTATTTTTTGCTGGTCGCCTTCTATGACCAAACCTTTGATGCCGTAAGGCGTTGATCACAGAAAGTATTGTTTGAGGCTCCCCCCTTCTAATGAAATGACCAAACCTTTGATGCCGTAAGGCGTTGATCACCAACACTCTGCGCTAAATTAATTTATAGGATTCTTTGATGACCAAACCTTTGATGCCGTAAGGCGTTGATCACAGCCCATCGGAAGAATGGTGGGGCGCGGCGAAATGAATGACCAAACCTTTGATGCCGTAAGGCGTTGATCACGAATATCGCGGAAGATAAAGAGTATCGCTAATACCATGACCAAACCTTTGATGCCGTAAGGCGTTGATCACTCAGGGTATTGCGGACAATTTCCACTAAGTCCTGTGATGACCAAACCTTTGATGCCGTAAGGCGTTGATCACTGGTGCGGCATTTGGATTCACATCTTCCTGGAGTTATGACCAAACCTTTGATGCCGTAAGGCGTTGATCACCTCAGTTAAAACTTGCTAAATTAAACAGTCTGGGTAAATGACCAAACCTTTGATGCCGTAAGGCGTTGATCACATTGATCTAACATTATTATTTTGTGCGTTCCCATCTATGACCAAACCTTTGATGCCTGTGATTTGAAACAAAAAATGAGATTTTAACTCATGATATGGTTCAAAAATGAGTATCCAGTTTATAGTTCACTTTTAGTATTCGAGTTTTTTAGTAATAATGATTATTGTGTTGGGGATAAAAAGACTGATACAAGAGACGTTTGTATCAATCCTTCGGCTTGATTATCATTATTATTCAGCTACGAGTTGAGGTTAGCGATCGCCCAACAACAGAGCGATCGCTAAGACCAGGAAATATTTGATTTTTACTCAGATATCTACTAAAACAAAATTTTTGAACCATAACATGGGTATTTGAACCATATTTTGAATTGAAAGTTTAAGTTAGACCAATTTTGTCAAGGATTTTTTGTGCAAGTTTTGTCCAATTGTGTTTTTTCAACTCATTCTTTAGTTATGCTTCAAAATTTCAACTCTATCTCATGATTTGATTCAAAGTTTGATGTTGTGATTGGTCAAAAAGCCTGAAATTGCGTTAACTCTTTTCTAATTTATGGTTCAAAATTTTTCTCATATTTTGATTCAAAGCATAATGCCGTAAGGCGTTGATCACATAAGCAGCCTCTAGCGTATTTTTTCTTTCTGCTTATGACCAAACCTTTGATGCCGTAAGGCGTTGATCACATTAATCTTTTTACATCCTGGTGGGTGAACATTGTTTAAATGACCAAACCTTTGATGCCGTAAGGCGTTGATCACATTAATCTTTTTACATCCTGGTGGGTGAACATTGTTTAAATGACCGAACCTTTGATGCCGTAAGGCGTTGATCACATTCTGATTGGACATTAAAAGTAGATGGGGATTTAGATGACCAAACCTTTGATGCCGTTAGGCGTTGATCACCTTCCTAATCAATTTCAACAAGCAATCGGATTGCCCATGACCAAACCTTTGATGCCGTAAGGCGTTGATCACATTTATGTCGCCCTAATAATTGCATTAGCGACTCAACTGACCAAACCTTTGATGCTGTAAGGCGTTGATCACCCTGATCTGATTAATAGCGATCGCCAAACTTTGACTGACCAAATCTTTGATGCCACTAGGCGTTGATCACCGACCAACTGAGTTAATGCGTGGCGCAAGCTTAAAACTGATCAAACCTTTGATGCCACTAGGCGTTGATCACGCAGGTCAAGCTAAGGATGTGATGGGTCAGACCATGCTGACCAAACCTTTGATGCCGCTAGGCGTTGATCACGAGATTCAAGAGGTAGGTTACGATAGTATCGTGATGCTGACCTAACCTTTGATGCCGTCAGGCGTTGATCACATGCCCGGAGGGTTTGTCTACAACCAATTCCGCTTCTTCTGACCCAACCTTTGATGCCGTTAGGCGTTGATCACAAGGGATAGCGGAGATTGCAAGAAGATTCTTTCAAGACTGACCAAACCTTTGATGCCGTCAGGCGTTGATCACTTTCCTGGTCAAGTCGGACGTAATAAATATATGAGCCTGAGCAAACCTTTGATGCCGTCAGGCGTTGATCACGGCATGGCGACTACTGTTTTCGCTGGCGGTGCGCTGATCTGAGCAAACCTTTGATGCCGTCAGGCGTTGATCACAACAAGGCAGATTTCGACGCTTACGGCGCTGCTCTCTGACCCAACCTTTGATGCCGTTAGGCGTTGATCACACATATACCCAAGAAAAAAAGGCGGTTGCCACCACCTGACCAAACCTGTGATGCCGTTAGGCGTTGATCACTACGAACCCGGTCGAAACGAGGAAAAAGGTTACATTGACCAAACCTGTGATGCCGTTAGGCGTTGATCACTTCCTATTATGAGTAATTACAGCACGGGCCGCCTCTTCCAAGTTATCTCTGTCCCGTAACCTATGGATGCGATCGCAGAGCAATAATATCTGCTGACCTCCGCATCCGAAATTTATTTTTCAGCTATACCACTAGCAATCAATGCTTCTCTATATAACCAAGCTTCTCTAGCTGTTGTAAACCCATCACTCCACTTATTTTCATTACTATGTTTGAGCCGATATCCTACACCCCAACTATCGGTTTCAAATGAATAATAGATTTTATAGAGCATCACTGGTTGAGCAAAGTCACTTCCGCAATCACGATCATGCTCTACGAAAGTACCGTCTTGCTTAATCCCGTAAAAACGTCGTTTTCTTTGTTTAGGTGAACTTCTACAATCTCACCTAAATGTTTAGACTGTAAAATAATAGTTCCATCTTGTTCAACGCGATGGAACTTGGGATTGTGCGTAGCCATACAGTTTTATTTGTAATATTCGGAACATCATACACTACTATAGTCTCAAAATTTTTTACTATCAATATGTGTAACTTACTTAGGAAATTAGTATTTTTCGCTATTTCATCACCCCCAACACCTGCAATATCTCCCTAACAGCCGCTTTCTCATGCTCCATCTGCTGAACTCGATTCAGCAATCGCTTGGGGATATATTTTGACGACTTCACCAAGCGATCGCCCTCGCTCCAGAACTCAAGCATGATAATTCCTTCATCTGCTAGTTTCTGACTCCAGCACACTCAGCAATTTCTCCTCCAGTGCCGTCAAATAGGGGTTTTTTGTATGTCCCCTCGAAAAGGGGGAATAGCAAAAACGAAGTTTGGCATTATTACCTTCAAATCCTTGTCAGCAAAGCTTTTCCCCTAACGTGTCTCAGACACTATACTTAGAGAGACACGCCTGAATTACGTCTCTTTTTATGTCTCAAAATGCAATTCTCTCAAAGTCTAAAGAATAATGAGACGTAAAAAAACGAAAAATTTACCGATTCTCAGTCATAAAATCCCTAATCCCCCTTTTCGAGGGTTTGTATAAAAAACCCCAAATAGGGTCTATTCAGCTTCCTCAACGACTCCAAAAACTTCTGCACCGATTCCTCTAGCCCACTGGAATACACCCGACTGATGCGATCGCAGATCATCTGTATCTGTTCACACTCAGTAGACAGATAGTTGTAGGACTTAAGATGCTGTACACCAACAGTACATTCGTCATCCCAAAGCCTCACATTACAAATGAAGTCATTGACTGCGGTGACAATAGCCTAACACCCACCTTTACCCCTGAGTTTAGGATAAAAATAAAAATGCAATTTATACTTTAATAACCGTAAATTGCCTCTTTTGTAGATGTTATACTAAATTTTAAACTCAAATTAAGGATTAGCCTTTCAAATCAAAGCTTCCAGACATTTATGAGATAATTTTCTCCCAAAATCGAAAACATCAAAATTAAAAACTATTTTTTTAACCAGCAAGGTATATGAGCTAATTTATAGACGTTTTTAGCATAACAAATCATGAAGTAACCGTAATTTAACTTTAATATCTAAATATGTCTGTATCATTAATCCCAACTACACAAAAAATTGAACAAGCCTGTGAATTACTTAATGAGGCAATCTCAAGACTGCTATTAGCTGTTTCCTTATGTCCACCCATTGGCAGGTACGAAGCAGATGTAGAAGCTTCCAACCTTTTAAAATTGATTATCCGCCATGTAGAAAGCATTATCTCAATCTCGCAGAGCGATTTAGTATTACTTCCATCTGCAATAGTTGTAGCTAGATCAGCCTATGAAACTGCTATAAAGTTACTTTGGATAATAGATCCTCAAGATCCTTTTAATAGAGAAGTTCGCTGGTTAGCTCATTTACAAACTGAAGAAGAGTTTTATATTAAAATGTCTAATAAATTAGGTAAATTTGGTCTTGGTCAAGAAGAACAAGAGCTTGCTACAGCAATAAAAGAGTTTCGTCTTGGAGTTACTGATAAATTACCCGATGGCTATAGAGCATTGAGTAGATTACCCAATCTCTACGATATGCTGACTTCTTTAAATCAAGAAAACAAATACATTACATATATAGTTTTTAGTCAGTTTTCTCATGCAAATCATCATGCAACGAAATTTTATAGAAAGAACTTGGGTATAAATAGAGAGATAGGTGAATATATTAGTTCACAAGACTGGTGGTCTTGTTTTGCTATAGCATGGTATTGCATTCACTCTACAGGAGAAAAATTCCTTTCTATCATAGGAGGCGATCCAACAAAGTTCCTTTCGCTTGAATTTGGAAATCAAATTCAAACTGCTATTGATGCGATAAAGGATGATGAACTTAATTTCATCAATAAGAATAAATAAAAATTATTTCAGAATAAATCTATAGACTGGAATACATCTAAAGTAATGCAATTTAAATAAACTTAATTCAATATGAGTGTTGCCGGAAAAAGGTCTAGCCTTGGAGATGAGTATCAACTGCGTGTAGCATTACACTGGTTAATTAGGCTCATAAAAGATGAGAGTATCGAAAGCATCCAAGTCAATTCAACAGGGCTACTAGGGGAAGATTCTGCGATCTCTGTAGATGATATTGTTGTACTCTATAAAAATGGCTACGTTTGCTTTATCCAAGCTAAGAAAAATCAGCCTCAACATAATAATTGGACTTTAGTAGATACGGAACTACAAAAAGAATTACGTAAGGCTAGAGATCAACTGGAATCACGAGGAAATTCCAAAGTTATGTTTTACTCTCGCTCGCCTTTTGGCGAGTTAAAGAAACTAGTAGAAGATTGTAGATATTACCCTGAATACTCAGCTTTTGTTCGAGATGCAGCCCAAAATCAATTAGAATGTTTAAAGCGACTTGCAAAAATTTTAGAGAGAACAGAAGAAATAACGTATTTTTTAATTAAACAAATAAGTTTTGGTTCTACTAATGAGTTTGATGAGTGGGATCGTCAGAACAAATCAGACCTTGAGAGCCTTGTGCCAAATGTTGATGTCGCTTTGCCTATACTAGAGCGTTTTCTGGCAAGCCACGAAACTAATTTGAGAGATTCGAGATACCTGATTACACGCTCAGACGTGTTAGCTGAATTAGCTAAAAAGGGACTATATTTAACTCCAAGACGCACTGAGGCAGAAATACTTGCAACCTTTAGGCAAGCTTCAAAAATTGGGCGAGAATGGTTACGAACTATAGATGATGAAACTATTTGCCGCTCTGAGCTATCACACTTAATTGAACTAATTGAGCAAGGATATAAAAGCATTCTACTAACAGACTGTCCTGGTAGTGGTAAAACTTGTTTATTGCTTGACCTTGCAAAATATATTGAAGATGAAAAAGAGCCAATTTGGGGATTGTTATTTATTAAAGGCGATTTCTTTACAAAATTGCAAACAGAACAAGATTTAGTAAACAGAGGTTTACCAGAAGATATTGTTGGTCAATGCGCTCGTCTTGCAGATTATCGCCGTGTTATCGTTATAATTGATTCTCTTGATGTTTTATCTTTAAGTCGTCAGCACGATGCTCTTAAAATCTTTTTAGGTATTATTGACCGTTTAGAAAAATTAGATAAAGTAACTATTATTGCTGCCTGCCGCAATTTTGACTTAGAATACGACCCTCTGCTTCGAGGTCGTTCCTGGCAACATAGAGTTCAAATAAAACCACTTGATTTTGATAATGAAATCAAACCTTTCTTAATTAAATGGAAAGTTGATATTTCTCAAATAACTCCTGAACTCAAAGCACTACTACAAATACCTCAAAATTTACGAATTTACGGTAAACTAGCAAATTTGGGTATCTTGTTACAATCTCCTTCTGTATACGACCTTTACAACAGTTTTGTTGAAGAAGTTGTTGTAAAAAATCCAAGACTTGGTAGTGAGGCTATAGTTGCATTACAAAATATGGCCGAACAGATGATGCAGCAGCGATCGCAATCTTATCCAAAAGTATCTTTTAAAACAAGTGAAGAAATCATCACAGAATTAAATAGTCAACAAGTGCTATGGGAAAAATCACCTGGGACTCTAGCTTTCTCTCACCAAACGTTAGGAGACTATATCACTGTCCGCGCAGCACTTTCTAAAAACCAAACTCTAGCAGACTTCATCCTTGAACATCCCCAACTGCCTTTTATTCGTCCAGCAATTAGAGCATTTTTCTTTTATCTGCGAGTTTATCAAATAAATAGCTTTAGGCGGCAAGTTTCTCAAGTTTTATCTCATGAGAAAATAGCATACCATGTTAAACGCCTAATTTGCGAGTCTTTAAGTGAGATTACACCAGTAGAGGAAGATTGGCGATTACTCAGACGCATTTTCCAAAATTACCCCGACTTGTTTCGACGGTTATTATGGAGAACAAATAAAGGTTATTGGTGGAATATTATTACACAGCACTGGTTGACTGAAGCAAAATTAGCACAAGATAGAGAAACTTGGTTGCTTCAGTTTATTAAATGGTTAGCAGGATGGATAAATATATATCCTGCTGAAGTAGTGAAATTTTTGAAAGAAAGCATAACTCAAAAATGGATATCTCCACAAAATCTTAGTAGCAACATATTATCCCTTCTACTCAAACTTAAGAAATGGAATACTGAAGGTATACAAGAGTTACTAGAAATTTTAGTAGAGGATTTTGAAATCGAAGAACATGGCTATCTTGGCAATGTATTACGCCAATGGATACAAGCAACTAATAGAGGTGATAGCTTATTATGGAAGTATATCACCAAAGATATTTTACCTGAAGATATAAGCCAATGGAATTTAGATGAAAATCTACGTTGTATGCCTCATAATTTTGGCGAAGAGAGTTTTTTAGAACTACGTCTTTGCCAATCTGACACTTTATTGAATGTAGTGATAAATGAATTAGAAACTTGGAGTAAGTAGAACAAGGTGAAAAAACCAAAGTGTGTAAAGATAAGTAAATACATAAATGTGTCTACCAAGGTAACAGGGATATGGGCAGCCGTTTAAGGGTATTTCTGACTCCTAAGCAAGATAAAATTTTGTTCAACCTGAGAACGGCAGATGTACCCCAGAAAGTGAAAGACCGAGCCGAAGTGATCAGATTAAGCGCACATGGTTGGTACGTAGAGAAGATAGCAGATCACTTTGACTGGACTGCCCAAACAGTAAGAGAAGTTTTGCATAGATGGGAAAAACAAGGTCTAGAAGGACTGTGGGAGAAAGCAGGGCGGGGAGGAAAATCAAGGTGGGCAGAAGCTGACATGGCGTTCTTAGAAAAATGCTTGGAGCAAGAACCACGTACATATAATAGTGTTCAATTAGCCCAAAAATTAGAGCAAGAACGCTCCGTGAAATTGAGTCCTGACTGGTTAAGGCAGGTACTCAAAAAAAGGGGGTCATTTGGAAGCGAACTAGAAAAAGCCACAAAGGAAAGCAAGACAAAGTATTGCAGCAAATCAAACAGGCAGACTTAGAGATGTTGGAATTATCTGCTGCTGCTGGAGAAATCGATTTAAAGTATATGGATGAATCAGGGTTTTGTGCCTGGAGTGAACCCAGTTACAGTTACTACTTCCGAGGTCAGCAAAAACGCCTGGAGCAGAGTAAGCGTCGGGGTCGAAGGTTAAGTATTATTGGGTTTCTTCAACCCCTAATTAGTTTTGTGTACGGTCTAGTGATTGGTGGCGTTTCACGCAAATCCTATATTCAAATGATGGAGCTTGAAGCACTTGAAGCCCAAAAAGCAGGTCGTATCAGAGTCATCGTTCAGGACAACGGCCCGATACATCGGTGCAAAGAAGTTCAGCAATTATGGACAAAGTGGGAAGAGATGGGTTTGTACATCTTCTTTTTACCTAAATATTGCTCAGAGATGAATCCAATTGAATTGGAGTGGCAACACCTGAAAAAAAATGAACTAGCTTCTCAAAGTTTTGAGGATGAATTAGACCTTGCCTATGCTGTCATTGATGGAGTTCAAAATAGAGGAGAAAAGGGAAACTACAGTACGCAACGTGTAAAATTTAACTCTTATTCTTCTGCTTAATTCTTTGTTACATACTTATAAATTTTCTCCACGACTTACTTAATCTTAATAGACATAATGAATTAGAAAATGGTCTGTATGATTGTTTTTTGCCATATACATCATGGAATAAAAAGCATACTAAACACGACTTTTATCCTTGTAGAAACCTTAATATATTACTTGATGGCGTAGAAAAAGCTATTAAACATCGTGTCCGTTATAATAGTGATTGGTGGCTGCAAAATGAAATACGATTACGAACATCCTCTGAAGTAGCTATTCGCTACTTCATCATTGAAGCATATAAAGAAAATATTTGTTATTCTTCCTCAATTAAATTTTGGTTTTTGATGCTTGATATTGAATTTGTAGGAAGTATTTTATTGTTGAATCAGTTTTTAAATTTTTATATTTTAGGTATTGAAAGACTGCTAGAAGATCAAGATATTTTTTGCCATGAAAAGCTGATTTATGCACTAGGCGAACTAATGCAAATGGCTTATCCTAAAATCTCAGAATCAGCACAATTAAATAATCAAACACTTATTGCTTCTCTAATTTCTAAAATAGAAAAGAATGAAAAAGGAAGTATTCCTTGGGCATATCGTAATTTATATGATATATGTTTATCGATTCCATCAATTTTTAGAACGAGAGAAATACAGATATTTTTGGATAATTGGGCAAACTATTTTGGTTCTAATCATCCAAGACTAAATGTTTACAGTTGGGGAGGTTTAGTCATACCTCCTTTATCTACCCAAGACTTACTAAAGCTATCAATTAAGGGTCTTTTTCAGTTGTTACACTACTATGGGAAGCATAGGGTTCAAGACATAGCTAGTAGAGATATGATAGGTGGGTTTAGTGAAATCAAAAGCATATTACGTGAAGCTTGTTCCCTAAACCCTGTAAAGTTTATAAACTTATTTTCCTTAATGGTTCAAGCAAATTTACATCAAGAATATATATCTACTGTCGTTGAAGGGATTGCATACCATTTAGAGTATCGCTTCGGAAATGTTAAGCCAGGACAAAAATGGGAACCGTCTTTTCCACTTCCTGATGGAGAAAAGCTTGCATCTACTTTACTTAATTGGTTAGAGCGTTATTCGATACTTTGGAATGATGGTTCTATTGTTAGCACAGCCTTAAAAGCTTGCTGCCATGTTTTAGTTGATTCAGAATCTGCAAAGCGCTTGTCATTATTGTTGTTCTGGCTTTATACCAAATATCCTTATGATAGGCAAATTCGTAAACATAGCAATGACATTATTAGCGCAGCAATTAGCTCTACACACGGCATTGCTGCATCCAGTGCTATTACGCTTTGCAACCGACTTTTAGAAGAAGAGCAGCCTGTACCAGAGTTACTATTGCTATTGCTACCCCACATTGCCAGTGATTCTGCAATCTATGTGCGGATTCCTGTCCTTCAGCAGATTCATTACCTAATATATAAAAAACCTAATTTGGGGTGGCTACTACTGGAAAATATTTTTAAAGAGCCTCAATTAAAACTTTGGAAATATAGTGGTACATTCTTATATTTGAACTACAGAGATAATTTCAATCAAATTGCTCTATACTTAAATCGGTTGTTGCATGAAGGTATGGAAGAAGCTGGTGATATTTGGGGGAGAATTTCAACATTAGCTAGTTTGGCTGGTCATATTGATCAACAACAACTATTTGAAATTTTAATCAAGACTAATAATAATCCTGCATGGGAAGGAGCCACACAAGTTTTTATAGCTAATTTACATTTACAAGAACATACTAAAAAGTGCATTTCTGGACTAATTTTAATTTTACAAAATAGAAGTTTATCTGGGGAAACTATTACCCTAATTGATAGGTGCTTTCAAGAAGAAACAAGAAATTATATCACCAGAGAATTTGCGTTTACCTTTATTAGTTCCCTTAAATCACCTGTAAGAAATATTGATTTTGATAGTTTTCTAGAATGGTTAGGATATGAATCGAGAAGAAACCCTATAGAAATATTAGAACTAATTGAAGAATTAGCAAAAAAATTTGAGACTGAAATAAGTGTCTATTCAATATATCCAACACAACCACTTATTATAGCTTTAAACGAAATTTTACGAGAAGCTGATGATACGGATGAACTACAACTAATCCAACGTGCTATCAACTTACAAGATAGATTTTTAAAGTTGAACATAGAAGGAATGGAAGAATTACTCAGGAAAGCAGAACGAGAGTAATTATAGCTAAAGTTCTTACATATCAATTTTTATATTCTCGCTCTATTACACTCAACAGATTCTCTTCCATAGTGGTTAAATACGGTCGCTTCACCTCACCCAAGTGCTTCAGCACAGCATGGGCTGCCTCTTCCAAGTTCTCACAACCCCGTAACCGTGTAATGCGATCACACACCCCCTGCATCTGCTGACATTCCGCAGGCAAATAATCGAAAGACTTGAGGTGCTGCACCCCAACCGTCACTTCGCCATTCCAAGTTTTGACTGTGCAACTGAAGTCCCCCACGTAAGTAACAATTGCCCAACAGCCGCCCATACCTCTGAGTTCGGGATTATCTTTGACAAGGATTTGGCATACTTCGCCAAGCTGATAGCTGTTGGGTACTTGCGTGCGTTCCATTATCTTCTGCACTGCATCTTTAACGATACGATGAGATGGTACTTTACCTTTGGCAAACTCTACAGCTTGTTGCCATGCTTCAGGCTGAATATCTGGGTCAAGCTTTGTCAATGGTCTAACTTGCCACTCATTAGTTGGCAAAATGTGATCGGAACGATCACATTTTTCAGCCAAGTTATCAAAAACAGCAGCCGCATCCATTAAAAGATAAGACTGGCGGCGATTATGCCCGAAGCGATCGCGGCAGTATTCTTCAAACGTCCGGTGAGTGGAACGGTACAGTCTGCGATCGCGCAGTTCCATGAGTGCTTTACCTGCCTCGAAGAACGCCCGTTCTACCTTGCGTTCTAGGTGCAGGCGATCGCTCTGTTCTTCTGGTGTCAATTCAGGTACTTCAACCGCCGTCACGTCAATAGTTGCTGAAGCGGTATCTTCTGTTGAGATGTCTGAGTTTGGTAATTCTGGATTGATAGATGACGCAGAGGTGGCTTTGCGCTTACGGGGTGGGGGGTTCATGCGCCTACCTCTTTTAGTTTGATGCGAGTGTAGTGTTCACAAGTGGTCACTCTTTAAGAAAGATGGGCAAACCACAAGACTGGCAATAAATGTTGACTAATTATCAAAACTGATGCCAAAATCCGCGCCCAAAACTTCTTCGATTTTACGGAGTGTTGCTTCTGGCAGAACATCATTTTCTTCACGCTCAATTCGATACCAATTAGCACGAGTCATATCAGCCGCCTTTGCTAATTCTTCTACTGACCGTGGATCTCGCTCTCTAGCCTGTTTAATTTTCGCTCCGATGCCTGGGGCATCAACTCGTATAACCCTTTCTATTTGCACATCTATAGGCATAAACAATCCTTCTTTATTCAAGCATTTCATATAAACTATGTAAATTGTAGAGTGACACTTGACATTTTGTCAAGTGGGAGGATACAGTATATATATACAAAAAAAGCGCCCCGACTACCAATCTAAAGCGCTTTTCTTGTTCCAATTACGGAAATACCATTATGACCCACGTTATATACTCTCATCAACAACTACAACTGAAATCCATAGCTGGACTCAAGCAAATCTACAGCGACATCGGCTGCACAGTTGAGATAACCAAACGCTACTCCAAGAACGCTTGGATAAACGCGATCGCCCAACACCAAGCCCGACACATCTACAAGGCAGGGGAGCAGGGAGCAGGGAGACAAGGAGAGAATCTTTCCCCTCTGCCCCCCGCACCCAGCACCCTTGCATCTTCTCCCGATGAGCAAGCGCAAGCACAAGCCGAACTAGAGAACTACATCGCCCAGCAAGCCGAAGAAATTGCACCAGAGGAACTGACCACCCAAGAAATCAACCCTCACCACTTCGAGGTGTACGCAGGCAAAAGACTCATCGCCTACATCAGCTATGACCACGAACATGTGACTCAACCTTGGGTGGTTATGGTGAGTGGTGAAGAAAAGTTCCGCCACAATACTTTATCCCAATGCCACCGCTTCATTAACTGGCATCACCTAGATGGAACACTCAACCCACTTTCTCCAGCCGAAGTACCAGAAGCTCCTACAGTTCAAGAAATATCTTTCTACGACCAAGAGGTAGTAGTTGAGGGGGAACCCATAGCCAGCGTTGAGTTTGACGACCACAATTATCAAAACCTTTACTGGCGAGTGATGGTTAACGGGCAAGAGATTTTCTGTGACACAACACCAGCCAGATGCCACAGCTACGTCAAGCAAGCCTATCAGCAAGGGATGTTACCAGTGCAGGAAGAAGACGAGGAGCAATTTTCCCCTCTGCATCCTACACCTTGTCCTGTTTCTTCTTCCGAAAACCGAATCATGGTGCATATCTTCAACGAGTGCCAGAAGTACGGGTTTGAGATTTTAGATGACGGCATATACAAAGACGGCATCAAGTTGGGGCAAGTAGGATGCACCAATGGAAACTGGTGGGTGATCCAAGGTTGTTCCGGTGAAGCGCAGTATTCTTACTCGGTGTTTGATGCTGTGCGATCGCTCGGTACGTCTTTTGAGGATCAGTTGGATGCGCCATTTGATCAACTCAGTAGCCATGAGTGGCTGTTGCCGATGGAAACTGAGACTCAAAGCAGGGCATTAGTAGCGGTGTAAAGAAATAGGTGGGTAATAAAAGCCCACCTCAACCTGACTGTTTAGTTACATGCTCAAGTATAAATTTACCTGTCTGTTTTTGAAAAAACATTAACAAGTGCTATCCATCTCTCTACACCAAATCTAAAAGATAGGAGCCATTTCCATGTCTGGTGTCAGCCTGATCGAATTAGTCACAAGCACTCACTATTTAGTTTCTCAAATTGCTGCTCATCCCGATTTTCAGTCCCTTAATTATCAGCCAGATTTAACTATTGGTGACGCTCTAACTGCTCTGTCTTATCTCAAACATGAGCTAGAAACTAATCAGAAATTGTCTATTACCACAGAGATTGCTGATTAAAGAAACTCACCCGAACAGTCTGTGCTAATTCGGGTGACTGCTAGTATTCATTAACTTTTTACATCTTAATGCAGTAAGTACAAGCATTAAAAATGGTTTAAGCATTTAATTGGGTAATCTCATGAATTGTGTAATCTCTGCTCTTGAAAGGAATTGGTATTTATCGCCGCCTTGGGGTAAACAAATGCCTTCTGTTGTGGTTGATTTGTGGGAACGAGTGTATATCACAGCTACTGGAACATTTGGTTACTGCTGTGGAGTGGTGTGGCAAGACGACCAGTTGGTTTATGCAGTTGCGAGTAACCGCAACATTGCCTATCTGGGCAAACACGAAATTATTGGTACTGGACAAGTACAACCTACCAACTTGGTAAAACCTACTTTTGCTGTGGGAGATCGCGTAATACTTCGTTTCACCAGCCACGCCACAAAACAGCGCTTGGTGTTGGGTGTGATGTTGGTGAATAACAGTTGGTTTTATGTGGTTGAAGTCAAATCTCCTGCTTTGTCCCCAGTGCTAGGTTCACCAATTCGTTTCCCGTTGGTTAGCGAAAAAGATTTAGTCCGAGTTCATTTGTAAGTATTTTTCAACTTGGAGCAACGATTATGTCACAAATCGAAATCGCTCAAATCATTGAACAGATTAAACAGGAAATCACTGTTGACTCCAATGGCCAGGGTAGGGCTAGTCTTCGTGCAACAGCAAGATTAGCTGATGTTGATGCTGCTGGATTATTCAGAAGTCTCAAAACTGCTGTTGACATTTCTCGCTCTAAATTGGTTGAAAAGCTTGTCCGTAAAGGCTTTGAAGGTGTTGACATTTTAAGCTGGTCACAGTCTGGTATCCCTGATTTAGCTGTCGCTGCCATACTTCACTATTACGGTTATGAAGCGGGGAAAAGGTGTAGCGAACAGGCAAAATTAGCTTGTGAGGCATTTGAAACCATCGGTGTTCGCGCCTGGATGCAAGACATCATGGGTTGGATAAAACCTACGACTCCACAGCCAGAACCACCCAAAGTCATCGCACCATCCCACGAAGCCGCACAGTTAGCCATGCTGCTTGGTGAGTTTGCGGGATTAGACAAATCCCTCACCGCGCAGTTAGCCGTTAACGCCGCCACTGCCGTCAACCCTGCACTCAAGCCAGCCGCCAATGAACTAAAGACAGCGATCGCCCAAACCAATGTTGCCGAAGACGCATATCTAAACCCAACGCAAATTGGTGAAGTAGTTGGGATGTCAGCCAGAGCCGTCAACAAATGCCTACTCAATGCTGGACTGCAATACCGTACTGATGACCGCAAGATTCCCTATCGACCCACTGATGAAGGCAAGCAATGGGGGCGAATGGTTCCTGCTTTGGCGAAGGGGTGCAATCAAACAGTCTTCCAACTGCGCTGGTTGCCCCAAATAGTACAAGTCATTTCTGGGTGAGTCACGATTATGAACAGTTTACGAAAGACCGTGGCAGAGAAATATGGACTGGAAGCTTTTGCAATGTATGATGAATACTTTTTTGTTCACCTACCAGAAAATGACGATTATTCTTTGAAATTCTTGGAAAGTCGTTTACCAGAATTGATTCGGATTGAACTTGCAGAATGTTTTGCTGGTGGTGTCATAGCTGTGTGGGAAGTTCACTTATTTTTACTGCCTCAAGTTTTGGAACAAGCTTATTATTTCATTGAACATTTTTGGGAAGGAATATCTAAAGAAGATGAACATACAACCTAGTTAAGAGTAAAAGCGTATTTCATAGTCATCAGTGATCAGCTAACAGCTAACAAGTCAGGAGAAATCAAAATGAAAGTCATAGTTCAAGTAGTAGAAAAAGTTTACCAAGAGGCTCACATTTATATTCCTGATGGTATGTCAGCAGATGCCATCAAACAATACATCACTGACCGCTACAACTCTGGGGAATTAACTCCTGATTTAAACATTTTTCAAGTAGATTTTGAATCAATCAACGCTCAAATAGTGAAAACACCACAGGAGTAAATATGAGAATCTCCACTCTACAAGGACAGTATCAGTGCATAGTTATAGACCCTCCCTGGTTCTACAGACTCCGCACTAACGATAAGACCCACCGCAATCGCATTCCCTACAGACCTATGCCAACTCCTGAAATCCTGGCGCTGCCCATTCCCGACTTATGCGACAAGAGTGGTTGTGTTTTGTGGCTTTGGTTCACTAATAATCATATGCTCGAAGCTGCACAATGCTTGCAGACTTGGGGTTTCAACCTCAAAACTATTCTGACTTGGCAAAAGATTACGAAGCTGGGAACTCCACATATTGGCACTGGCCACTGGCTGCGGAATTGCACCGAACATTGCGCGTTGGCTGTGCGTGGCGATGTCAGGGCTTTTGCAGGGCGAACGTCTACGACGGGCGGAACGCCAACGCTTACTAATCAATCCACTATCCTACACGCGCCTCGACGTGAGCATTCCCGCAAACCCCCAGAATTTTTTGAACTTGTAGAGAAGCTGTGTCCAGAGATGACCAAGCTGGAGATGTTCGCACGAGAGTCTAGGGACGGCTGGGACTGTTGGGGAGATCAAGCGGATATGTTTGATGCGAGTGATGAAGAAATTTTAGTTAAAGCTTAACAGGTAGTGAGGTAATGTTATGAAACAGTTGCAACTATTTGATGAACCAACCACAGCAGTTTTACCCGTCAGTTATCACCTCGATTTCTTAAGTAAGCAAGAAGCTGACGAACTCTATCAGCATTGCCAACAATTGCAATGGCAACAAAATCAGATAAGGATGCTGGGTAAAACAATGCCTGTCCCCCGGCTGGAGTGCATCTACGGGGATGAGGGGTGTGATTACCTCTACTCTAATAGCGTACTGCTCAAACCCCTAGCTTGGACAGACGCTCTGTCTAAGTTGCGTGACTCTATTACTGCATTTACTGGTTACAGCTTTCGTATCGTCATCGGCAATCAGTACAGGAGTGGACAAGATTCGATAGGCTGGCACTCGGACAAGGAGTCGTCTATGGGTGTTGAGCCGGCGATCGCTTCAGTGAGCCTTGGCGCAGTACGCAAATTCCAAATTAAGCCTATCGGTGGTAAGCCTACCGATTTCTGGTTGGAACACGGGAGTTTGTTGGTGATGCTACCGGGTTGCCAAACTACTCATCTGCATCAAGTTCCGAAAACTAACAAATTTGTGACTACGCGAATTAATCTGACATTTCGTCCACACGTTGGGAGGACTAAATGAATATTTTAAACGGAGAAATTAAATTATTTCTCAAAATTTATGGATTAAGGAGTTTTCTTACTTTATTAATCCTTAAAAACAAATTCCCCAGACTGTTAGAGCAGCCGGAGGAATGAAGACTTTTGATACACGGGTTTATGGTTATCGATACCACTATACCCAAATAAGAGCAGTTTTGACAAACAATAATTGGGCTGATTAAATCCGGGTTTATGGGTAGGGGGATTTTATGAAACTATCTGATTTTTTGGTAGACCTTGGTAATGCTGTTGCTTACTATCCAAGATTAGTTGATGTTACTGGTGGCGTTTTACCTAATTTATTTTTATGCCAAATGTATTACTGGCTAGGTAAACAAAAAAATCCTGAAGGCTGGATTTATAAATCTCAAGCTGAGATTGAGCAAGAAACTGGTCTTACAAGAAAAGAACAAGAAACAGCCCGAAAGTCTTTAAAAGCCAGGGGTTTACTTAAAGAAAAATTCGTCGGCTGTCCCAGACGTGTTGAGTTTTGGTTAGATAAAGACTAGCGTGGTAAAACTTACTAGAGAAGAGCGGAAATGCTGTAATCTTGACCTTGTAGCGAAATAATGGCGCAAAAACTTGGCAAGAAAAAGTCTAAAACCAGAGGCAACATCGTTTAAAGTACTCGATTGTATTCAAAAAAAATGCCCATCGTGCGGTCAAGCAATGTGGAATGAATACAATAATCCTCGACATATAAGAACGTTAAATGGGGTAGTAGAATTACAGCTAAAAATTCGTCGATGTCAAAATAAGTCATGTTTCTTGTACAAAAAAGTGTATCGACCAGAGCAAGAAGGTTCTTTAGCTCTACCACAAAACGAATTTGGTTTGGATGTGATTGCTTATATAGGAGCATTACGCTATCAGGAACATAGAAGCGTTCCCCAAATACACGCTCACCTTGAATTAAAAGGTATATGTATAAGTCAACGAACGGTCACGCACTTAATTGACAGATATGACGAGTTACTTTCTTTATGGTTAAAAGACCACACTAGGTTAAAAGCCATAATGGCTAATCAAGGACGGGTAATATTAGCGATCGACGGGATGCAGCCAGAAATTGGACATGAGGTATTATGGGTAATTCGAGATTGCTTATCTGGAGAAATCTTACTTGCTAAAACCTTATTATCATCAAGAAATGAAGATTTAGTGACGCTATTACTAGAAGTAACTAATAGCCTAAATGTACCAATTGATGGAGTTGTTAGTGATGGGCAACAATCAATTCGCAAAGCTGTTGGGTTAGCATTACCTAGTATTGCTCATGGTTTATGTCATTACCATTACCTGAAAGAAGCTATTAAACCCATATATGAGGCGGATAGACATGCAAAAAAGGAATTGAAAAAAAAAAGTTAGAGGATTACGAGAAATTGAACGTAGTGTTACCAATGAAGATCAGGATTTGGTGACTATTATTGAAGATTATTGCTCGGCAGTCCGTAGTTCTATAACCAATGATGGTCATCCACCCTTAGAAGCATCAGGGTTAAAGTTACAAGAAAATTTGACTTTGATAGAACAAAGCTTAGAACGGATGGAAAAAAGAAGTGCTTTACCACCACCTTTAGTCAATCTAAAACACCTTCTAGCTAAGGGATTATCTGCGACTGCATCTTTATTTTCACCTGTGAGGGTTGCATATGGGTGGGTTGATAAAGCTAGTAATATTCTCAATAATAAAATAGGTCTTGATGCTGCTGGTGTCAAACAAAGTTATCAGCAACTGTTAACTCAAATGTCCCAACAAAAGCAGAAAGCTGGCACATTGAACACCGCAATCGATAACTTTATAAAAACCACCAATAACTACTGGTCTGGACTTTTTCATTGTTACGAAATTGAAGATTTTCCTAGAACTAATAATGACTTAGAACACGCTTTTGGTATGCTACGTCATCATCAACGTCGTTGTACTGGTCGTAAGGTTGCTCCCTCATCCCTTGTTATTCGTGGCTCTGTCAAACTTGCTTGTGCCATTGCTACTAAACTTCGTTCTTTTACCGCATCTGATTTAGCACAAGTTGATATCGTTACTTGGCTCGAATTACGCTCTCAATTGCAAAAACACCACAAAGCCAGAATTGAACAGTATCGATTTCGCCGAGACCCCAAGGGTTACTTGGCTAATTTAGAGAGTCGTCTTCTCTAGTAAGTTTTACCACACTAGGATAAAGACGCTTTAAATCAGCGTTGGTTAGCCTTTATGAACAATCTTGAGCTACCAATTGAAGAAATTACCAAAGCTTGGACTCGTAAATCTAAAAAAGATGATAGTGCGTCTCTTCCAACTAAGCGCATAATGCCCGAAAAGGACAATATAGACAGCCCCAATAGTGCAATATGTAATGCCTCAACAGAGCAATATATATTGCCCGAAAAGGACAATACACAATGCCCCATTTGGACAAGCAGTAATGCCCCATCTGGACATACAGTAATGCCCCATGTGGGCAATACATCTATATATACAAAGAATACTTCAGAGATTACTACACTCAATGCGCCCCCTGACAGGAGCGCACCCCCCACCCAAGAATGTGTATGTGAAGAAAAATCTGAATTAACTTCACCACAAAACCAAGAAAAACCCACCCCTAAATTTTTCACTTCGTTGTTAAACAAATCCGAGTCTTTGCCTCAAACCGAAAATCCCTCATCCGGGTCAAACATTCCGGTGGCATCGTTCGATAAAGCTGAACAATCGAATAAACAACCCCAAAAGAAATTTCAGTCGGTTGAGGATTTACTTAACCAAGTCTTGCTTGACCCTGGCATTATGGCATCTGAGTCATTACCCGCCGTTTACAAGAACGAAATCAGATTGCGTTCTTGGCGTTTTCCTTGGCGTACCCTCACCAGAGACAAGGTTTATCAAACTTGCGATCGCCGTTTAGTTGAGTTAATTGCCAAAGAAAGAGCCGAGTGGGACAAGACCAATTGGCAGCAGAAAATACCCACCGTCCTCAAATCCATCGGTTTGTGTGAAAACAGCAAGGTCGGTTTAGAGCAACTGCTGGGCTATTGGTCACAAGTTGTGAAGTCTCAAAACAGTGCAAACCCTAACTCCAAAGCTAACGATGAACCAATTGGCTATTACTCCTCTCGCTCCCTTGACTGGCACAAAGGCACATTTAACGAACTACTAGACCTTGTAGATCGAGTTGGACAAGAAGATGCGATCGCACAATTCACTACCCGATATGACCAACAACACACAGGCGCAACGACTAACTGGTTGAACTGGTTAGAAACGCATCATCCCAAAATGTATGCCTATTTGCATCAACAAGTGGCTTGAAAAAACCCCAGGTACAGAAGAAAAATCTCTCAACCACCTATGCCCTACTTCATTCACCCTCAATCCTAAATTTTTCAAGAGAAAAACTATGACGCAAGATTTAGATTTCACTCCCGGTAATGACCGTTTACCTCCGCAAAGCATTGAAGCTGAAGAAGCAATACTCGGCGGTATCATGCTTGATCCAGAGGCTATGAGTAGAATAGGCGATCGCCTAATCCCGGAAGCTTTTTACGTAGCGGCTCACAAAGATATTTACCAAGCCGCACACCGACTCTACGGACAAGGCAAACCAACAGATTTACTTTCGGTCAGCAACTGGTTAGCTGACAACGGCTTACTGTTTCGCATTGGTGGGCGCAACAAGTTGGCTACTCTAGTTGACCGCACTGTGTCAGCCATCAACATCGATGCGTTAGCCGATTTGGTTATGGAGAAATACCAACGGCGACAGCTGATCAAAGCCGGGAATGAAATTGTTCACCTTGGCTATCAAACCGAGACTGACTTACCCATAGTTCTTGACCAGGCTGAACAAAAAGTCTATGGCATCACATCAGAAAATTCCGAAGCTGACTTAGTTCACATTTCTGATTCTTTGGCTAATGCCTTCAACGAGATTGAAGCCCGTCACCAGGGTACAGTTTCCCCAGCGCTGCTCACTGAATTTTATGACCTCGACACTTTGCTCGGTGGCGGACTCAGGAAAGGGCGCTTGTACGTTTTGGCTGCTCGTCCTTCTGTCGGCAAATCGGCTCTAGCTGGTAATATTGCGCTCAATATCGCCCGAAACAGCCGCAAGCTTGTCGCTATTTACAGCGTGGAAATGACAACTGACGAGTATGTGCAGCGTTTTCTCTCCAGTGAATCTGGCATTGAAAACAGTTTCCTTGACAGTGGACGACTTTCTGATAACCAGTGGCAACCTTTAAGCGAAACGATTTATCACTTAAGCGATTTACCCATTTTCATCAACGACAATTCTTGTCCCACTCTGGGCGATATTCGTAGTCAAATTCGCCGTGCCAGTTCTGCCTACGGTGATGTTGGGCTGGTGATTGTCGATTACTTACAGCTGATGGCTGAGGGTTTGGATGCCAGAGTCAATATGACTGAACGTGTGGCCCAAATCAGCCGAGGACTCAAACGTATCGCCAAAGATTTGGATGTCCCAGTCTTAGCTCTGTCTCAGTTGAGCCGGGATGTTGAGAATCGCAACGACAAGCGCCCCATACTCAGTGATTTGCGCTCCAGTGGGCAAGTTGAACAAGACAGCGATGTGGTCATCATGCTTTACCGCGATGAAATCTATAACCCTGATACTCCTGACCGTGGCATCGCTGAATTAATCATCCGC
Source organism: Nostoc sp. MS1 (assembly GCF_019976755.1). Classification (NCBI taxonomy): domain Bacteria; kingdom Bacillati; phylum Cyanobacteriota; class Cyanophyceae; order Nostocales; family Nostocaceae; genus Nostoc; species Nostoc sp. MS1. The sequence continues at coordinate 83,219 of NZ_AP023442.1, read as the reverse complement.
AAGCAGAGGAATGGCCCAACTGGTACTGCAAAACTTCTCCTGGATCATCAGTTTACTAAGTTCAAAAACTTATCTCGCGGTCGAAGCTTCTGAAGATTGCTTTGGGAAGGGCAATATGCCCTCCCTACCAATAAGAGCAATGTTTACTAAAGAGCGATCGCCTACGTTTTTGCTCCTAGCTCCTTTCTTAACCCACCAACAATCACAAGAAACTGAGTTTTAAGTTATGTCTCAATCAAACAATTCCCCCAAAATGCTCACAACCCGCAGTGGACAAATTTCATTCCCTGCATATATTCCCGTGACTACATTTGGTGAAAAGTATCCTCTAGATAATTTGGTACGCCCTTACTTGTGCCGATTAGCTCCGGCTGTCATGGTTAGCTACTATTACGCTAAGAAAATGTCACCAGAACAAAAGCCACGATTACCTTTATTCGTTGACAGTGGCGGATTTATTTCACTTTTTGAAGGCGTAAATATTCGTAGTAAGAACAAGTTGGGAATTATTGAAATTAACAAAGATGGTGAAACTGAAATTATTCACCCTAAAGATGTTCTAGAACTACAATCTCAGGTTGCTGATGTAGCCTTTACGCTAGACTTTCCGATTCCACCAAACATGGATTTACCCCAGGCGAAAGAACGCCAAAATCTAACAATTGCAAATGCACATTGGGCATTAAATAACCGACGTAGACGCGACTTACCTTTATACGCTTGTGTACAAGCTTGGGACTCTCAATCAGCCGCACATTGCGCTAAAGAATATGCCAATTGTGGCTTTGATGGGATTGCTATTGGTGGGTTAGTTCCGCGAGTTCATGATATAGATTTAGTATTGTCTATCGTTGAAACTGTAAGGAACGAAATTGGAGATTTACCTTTGCATATTTTTGGATTAGGTTCTCCTGATATCATCCAAAAACTTTATGCTGTGGGAGTTGATTCAGTAGATAGTAGTTCTTATATCAAATACGCAGCAAGTGGAAAGTTGTGGTCTAACCCTGATTTTCAAATTAAAGAACCAACAGTTACAGATAGATTGCACTTAGCTTTATGTAATTTGGCAGCAGCTACAGGAAAGACTCTACCCTTATCAGCTTCAGGAATTATTTTTTCAACAATTAGTTTAGGTGACTTTATCAACCAACATAAATAGTATTGATTATTCTATAGTTATTTCTAACTCTAGAATTAGATAAAGCAATTGTATCTACTTAGTAATAACTGTAAAATATTCTCATTAATTAAAGTTAGAAACTTAAACAGAAGATTTTACAAACTCAAGATTTCTAGTTACAACGAATAATTTTATGGCAATAGTTGAGAATGCCTTAGAAACGAAATCAGATGAACTATTCCTAACATTTTATGAACTAAGAGACAAATGCCACCGACATATGCAAGAAGCTCATCGGAGTTACAGTTGTGGACAGCAGTTCTCTAATCCTGATGCTGACTGGTTGAGAGAAGAGTTGCTCAATATATTTGGTAGTTTAGAGAGTAATAAAGCCGTTTATGAATATAGCGATTTGGTTAACGCTTTTTACTCCGTAATCTTTGAAATGGAGCATGGGCAGAAACTTTATCCCAATACCTTAATTAAATACGGTACTAATATTTATCGCATCTTTTCTTTTTATCGTGAATATCCAATCAAGGTAAGAATGCTCAGGTACAAAAAACATAGCAACGGACAATTGGCTAAACGCGAAGTTTGGACATATCTACATCGTCCTGTTCAAAGGATTTTATTAATTGACCCTTTATCAAAAATTAACTACTAACTGATGAATTTTAACTATCAACAATTACTTTCCAAATGGTCTACTCTTGCACCTGACGAATGTGTAACCGCAGATCACAACCACAAGTTCAAAGTACGAATTTTACCAAGCGTAGAAAAGCGTAATTCAGATAATGCTTGGCGTTTAGTGACTTCAGATAACATTGCTTGGCGCTTGGCTAACGACCAAAGCACAGCACTAGTACAACTAAATTTTGTGCTGCTAACTGTTATGCACCACTGCGCTATTCGACGTGAAAACATCGGGTTTACTTTTGTTGACTCTGGAGCGATGTCTTCGACGGGCTACGCCTACGCTACTATATGCAACGGTCTACGGTCACAACCGCAACCACATCCGGCTATTGCTGCTCTCGACGCATATATTCAACTGTTGGAGTTTTAACCATATGAACGAACCCCTATACTTCCTTGGTTGTAACTTCCCTGAAAAGATTGCATCACTAGACTGCCCTGTGATGCTCAGTATAAATGGTTTCTTCAAAAAAAGAGGCAACAAATATACCTGCCGCAAACAGCCTTTTAATGGTGGCAATCACCCCATGATTTTCGATAGTGGCGCGTTCAGCCGGATCTCCAGACTCTACGGCTACAAAAATCATTTACCCACCAGGACTTACGCTCAAGTCATCTGGAGATTCAAAAACTGCTGCAATCTTGTGGCTGTCGTCGTTCAGGATTATATGTGCGAGGAATATATTCTTTCTATCACAGGGTTAGATATTCTAACTCATCAACGTTTGACCTTACATCGCCGCGATCGCTTGGTTGAAGAGTTGGATAGGTTAGCTCAGGATACTGGAGAAGCACCACCATACATCATGCCCGTACTACAAGGATACGAGCCGGACGATTATTTGCGGCACTTCGATAATTATGGCTCTCGCCTCCTCCCTGGTGATTGGATAGGTATCGGCTCTGTCTGCAAACGTAATGCGAATCCTGGCTCAATTTGGGCCATCCTCAACCAACTACCAACAGGTTTTCGCTGGCATGGCTTCGGTGTCAAACGTACAGCTTTGCAAGATGGGGCGATTCGCGGTTGTTTTTACTCTGTTGATTCTCAAGCTGGTTCGTTGGGCAGTTATGGTAAACCACGCAAGCAAACTAAGTATCAATATGCCAATGATTGGAATCATGCTTTGAACTATCGCGCCTCAGTCATTAATTCTCCTGTACAGCTTTCATTATTGCCACAGCTTTATCACAATTAGGAATTTTCATCATGACTACAACAATCATCAAGTTTAATGTCGAAGTTGATTTATCTGAATACGGCTTGGAGACAGTTGCATGAAATCCGTCCTCTCCTTGTTCTCCGGTATCGGCGGACTTTGCCATCACGGTATCGCGGAGGCGGGTCTGTCTCATAAATTCCAAGTCAAACAATTTGTCGAAATCTCACCCTACTCTCAATCACAACTTCGCCATGAACAGCCCCAAACCCCAATTCACTCAGACATTACCACCTACCACTGCCATAGAGGACAATTCGACATCGTGGCAGGAGGTCTGCCTTGCCAGGGTACAAGCAATGCAGGCAACCGTCAAGGACTCACTGACCCCAGATCCGCACTCTGGGCTGAACAGTTCCGCATCATTGAATCCGACAGACCGGCCTTCGCTCTCATCGAGAACCCCACAGGTTTACTCCATCGCGGACTTGACCAAATCATCTGTGACCTTGACAGCATCGGGTACATGGGCGAATGGAACTGTATCTCTGCACAACAAGTCGGCTTGCCGCACGAAAGGAAACGAATCTTCATCATTGCCTACCCCAATGGCTTATTCAACAGTCAACAGCCGACCCCCTGGACAAACCAAATTGGAAATCACATTACGCAAGTGCGGCTCTCTCATGAAATCCGAAGCTTTGAACCCGGAATTTCTAAGGTGGCTTCTCGGATTCCCATTGGAGTAGCTAAAAACATCCCTGGTAATTATGATGCCCGTCGCGCTTACGGATTGAGTTGCTCTCCGCGACAGGCCGCCGTTGCTTGGAAACGCATTGATTATCTATGCAGTTTACTTTCTTGTCAGGAGGCATCATGACTAACTCAATCTACGCCCTGGAAACGTGCTGGTATTTCTCACCTCCTTGGGGCCAACAAGTTCCAGCGATCGCCGTCAGTCTGCTAGAAAAAGTCTACTTGCCCTCGGAGAAAGCTCCCGGTTATTGCTGCGGCGTTGAGTGGAGTGATGACGGGTGGAGTTATGCGATCGCAACCGATCGCGGAATCATCTCTGTCCCAAACAGTGAAATCATCGCTTCTGGGCAGCTTCAGCCCTTGTCTATCCAAAAGCCTCACTTCCGCTTGGGTCAGTTGGTCAACTTCCGCTTTGCTAACGATGGCCCGAAGATTCGCATGATTCTGGGGATGTCGCTCATCAACAATGCTTGGTTGTATCAGGTTGAATGGCGATCGCCTGCCCTACGATTACCCACTGATGAAGGCGTTTGCATATTCCCGAAGTCAACACAGCCGGGTAAGTTCATCAATCGCCTTGCTTGGGTTACTCCCCATGATTTAACGGAGGTAGTATGATTTTTACCTCATTTTATAAAGGCGAAATCAAGGGTGAGGCTGTTTCGATTTCGCTGTATCCTCCCAAGGGGTGGGCTGGCAAGCATCTCCCTCTGTTCGCCCCTACTCCTGAACTTTTGCACTGGTGGAAATCTTCGGCTAAAGATGTAGCCGCGCAGAATGAGTACAAGCGCCGTTTTCATGAGATTTTAGATTCTCGGCACCAGTTAATTCAATTGTGGGTGGGGAAGCAGAAGAGCAACCCGCAGGATATGACTCTGTGCTGCTTTGAGAAAACTGAGGATTTCTGCCACAGGCATCAGGTAGGGGAAGAAGTCATACAAGTCTATTTGCCAGGACTTTGGGGTGGAGAAGTTGGGGAAACTCGTCCACATCTGAAAATTGTACAAGGCGGAAAACCAAATCTCACTTATCCGCCACAGGTTTTAAGCTTAATTGAGAAATGTCATGCTTCTGGTTTTCCTGTGGTGTGCGATGGCGTTCCGCCCAGCGTAGCTGATCGGTTGCCTTGCGGATATTATCGGGTATCTCTGGATGGGGAGGATTTAGGGGTGTGGTCAGAACTGGGTGTGCTTGGGGTGTTGTCAGGGTTGCTGCATGAGTTTTATCGTCTGCGTCTTGTTCCGTAATTGGCAACACCGCTAGGTAATGATTGTGCGATCGCATGGGCGCAATTTGACCTAATTCCTACTTCAGCTAGATAGCAGATTGCACAACTTTCGTCTTATCTTCATCTGTGCATATAGTTATACCACCATTCGTCATATGCCCAAATTGCTCAATTTAACAATGGCTTCCATAAATGCGGCGTTTGTCAGCATTACCGCTATCACACCATCTTACGCTGCCTTATTACAATTTAATACAGATGCTGGCAGTTTTCGCTTGGATACTCGTACTGGTGAATTTTTTTCTACTTTTGATTCTGACAATGATTTCTTTAAGCTTTTAAGCTTTTCTGGTGGAGCCAGCTTTCAAGAGGGTAGTGGAACTATCAATGTTAATTCTGAGACTTGTTCTGGTGGCATTGATATTATCGATTCCCAAACAGGAGAACCTCAATACCTTTGTTATGCTAGTGGCTACGAACGTATTCAACTTTTCCTACAATTTCAAGGTGCAAATTTAACCCCTCAACTTAGTAGTGATCCGGCCCTCTACGAAGCTTCTTTTGTGAGAGGAGCTTTCACGGGCGATATTCCTTTTAGTCCAGTTGTAGGCAGTTTTCAAGTCTATTCTATTTTTGATACTAATTACCTCTTCCCAATTACTACTTTGCAAGTCCAAACAATTGCTGTTCCCGAAAATAATAGTGCGTCCGTAATATTGGGATTTGCTTTAGCCATCGCTCCTTTGTTGCTCAAACGTCAACGCCATATATGAAAGTTCAATTACTAGGAGCCACGCTGGCATGTAGTATGGTGTAGCATAAAAGAGCAGTTTACGGCTACTTGTTGCTGTTGCCTATGAGTCAGCAAAATTATTTTAAAGTCCCTTTTGTCTGGGATGAACCAAAACCATTAATTGAAGTTTCAAAACGATTAACTTTTGAGCCAGTCAAGGCAATACGCGACAATTCATTAATCAGCATCGTGACGAAGGTAATGGCTTCATCAATGGATGCCAGCCACCAGAAAAAAATTTCAGCAACTTCGCCTTACCAAGAGGTTGAGAAATATCTCAATTCGGCAAAAGATGACTGCTGGTATGAAGATGACTGGTGGCAGTTTGGGATTAACGAAGACGGTGACATTGTAGGGTTTGTGCTACCAGTGATTTTTACAGGATGTGCCAAACAAGGCAAAGAGGAAGGAACTATCTACGATATTGGCGTACTTCCTCAGTTCCGGGGACATGGTTTTGCCAACGATCTTTTGTCTCAAGGAACTCGGACATTACAACAAGTAGGCATTTGGAGAGTGTTTTGTGATACCTGGGTGGGGAACGAGCGGATGATTTCTGCGTTCAAGCGCGTTGGTTATCAACAGTACAGTGAACCTTGGCAGCGTCCCATATAAGCTTCACCGCTCGAAATCCGAACTTTATCAAGTCGCAGCGATCGCAGATAGAACCTGAAATATGACAATCTCAGTTATTACCGCTACATATAACAGACCACAACAACTCTACACAGTTGCATTTAATAGCTTACTCAACCAAACTGATCATAGTTTTGAATGGGTAGTTGTTAACGATGGCTGTAATCCACAAACTAGAGAGATGATTGCTACGCTTCAAGCTCCATTTCCTATAGCTTATCTAGAAATTGAACATTCATCTACTGGTTTTGGTTTATGCTATGCCCGGAATGCCGGATTAAATATAGCCACTGGTAGTTTGATTACTTATTTAGATGATGACAATAGTTTTGAGAGAGAATTTATCTGTGCTACCAAGCACTTCTTTCAACAACATGATTTTGTTAAATACAGTATGGCTATACAAAAGCGTCGTCGTGATGTTGTTCTTCACGATAAAACTATACGTTCTAGTAAAGTTTTTACTTCTCCTAGCAATTCATTCTGCACACTTGAGCAACTTATTTCTCAACAAGAAATTTTTGATAGCAACGGATTCACTCATGTTCATAACTTAGCTCTTAAATGGAATCCTAATTACCAAATCTTTGCTGACTACGAATTTCTACTTCAATGCACCAAGCAATATGGAAATAGTACCTTTAAACTTCACCCCCAGGTTTTAGTCAACTATATACAGTCATCTACGGGTACTATTGGCTGTTCTCATTATTGTCAGTGGGCCACAGAATTAAAGCAGATTCTTCAAGATTCTTCTGTTTACTTACTCACATCAAATCACATTGTCCAGCTTGAACGACTTGCTCAGACTTACCATCGCAAAGCTCTTGAGCGCCCACCAGCATTTGTTTAAACGCAGATTTTATTTGCTCTGTCTCCATACCCCAACTTGAGATGACTGAGCTATCTTTTCGGCTTGCTCAAAAGATAACTGGTTTGGGCATCCTAACCCTGATTTTCGCATTTTCGCCAACCCACTTTTGAGTAATTCCTCCTCAAAGCTAATGTCTAACTCACCTGTCCCATTAGCCATGACTTCAGCTACTGTGTAACCATCACTATCTTTTTCTACCGGGATGATCATCACCTGATTTTCAGCCGCAGCTATTAGCGATATAAGTTTTTCTTTGGCTTCTTTATCCAAAGCTGCAACAATACCGCAAAGACGGACATTTATTTGTTTGCCATCAGCTTGTCGAAGTGTCAATCTATCTCCATCAACCACGTCGATAACTGTCCATTCCTCTGTTAGTGCGATATTTTGCTGATTTATCTGGAAAATTATCAGTCCCATAGTTATCACAACTACGAGTAATCCTATTCCTGCACCAATCGCACCTAAAATAATTCCTGTTCTTCCTGGTGACTTCATTTGTGGCGAATTATACAACAAGTCATAATTTTAACCGCATTTTCTATGATTCATCCCGCACCCACTCCAACCCCGTCCGCAATGCCGCCGCCGCACTGTAATAAATCTTCTGTTCGCCAAATATCCCACCTGAACGGCTGATGATGCGGAACTGCCAGCACTGTCCGGGGGTGTAATAGACAATTAGGACACTGCGGTTGATGCAGACAACCGTATTAACCTTGGTATCGGACATAGATTAGAGAGAGAATATTGCATCTGCAATTGTCATTGATTTTTTCCTTAACGGGAGCAAATTTATAGAATTTGCTCTTGGAAATCCGTGGCTAACAATCGCTCTAAGTGCGATCGCTTGATTGTACAATGTTGCCTGTGAAATTCCATTAGCTAGCGCTTTTTCGTAGTACTCCTCTGGTATCTGTGGCATCATTTCCTCTGCTTGGTGTCAATCTCCTACTCTCGCCCCAGCATGAACTACATAAACAATTACAAATGCTCCCTGAGTAAGCCTTATAGCTTAACAAGCGTGCCATTCTGGTAATACTGTTTTAGCCTTTTTATTCCATGCACTTCAGACAAAATTGATATAAAACAATTTTTGTGGACAAATAATATTTTATAAGTTAACACGACTATGCTAGTGCAACACAAATCAAGTAAAATTTCTCAAAATTAACTGGCATCATAACCAAATGTCCCAAACCACAGAAATTAATGTAAGCTTTACAGCCAAAGTTATGGCAGCAGCACGAGCGGTTGAAAACCAAAGACCTGATGCTTTATTTACTGACCCCTTAGCAGCACAGTTAGCAGGTAAAGAGGCTATTGAAGCCGCTATTCCTCGCTTAGAAGAATATGAAAAACAAGGGAGGCCATATTCATCCGTTCGGACTCGCTTTTTTGATGATTTCTTAAATAAATACTCTCTAAATATTCGACAAATTGTTCTTTTAGGTTCAGGCATGGATACCAGAGCATTTCGTTTGCACTGGCAAAAGGAAACTCATCTTTATGAAATCGATCAACCCGATGTATTGCTTTATAAAGAATCTGTTCTAAACACGATTACACCCAACTGCGAACGTTACTCAATTTATGCTGATTTAAAGGAGTCAAGTTGGGTTCAATCGCTCATTGAAAATGGCTACCAACCTTCAGAACCATCAATTTGGCTATTAGAAGGATTTCTTTATTATCTCAACCCTATAGAGGTAAAAAATCTGTTAACAAATATTCAAAATATGTCCGTAGCTGGAAGTTATTTCGGTGCTGATGTCATCAACTCAGTCGTTTGCAATGGGTCTGATGAGTGGGCTAAGTATTGGTTTTCTAGTTGTGATGAGCCGGAAACTTTCTTTGCTGATTATGGGTGGAAAGCATCAGCTATTCAACCAGGGGAAGAGGGAGCCGCTTTTGGCAGATTTACTTACCAACTTACTGACCGCAGTATTCTTGATGCGCCACATCTATTTTTTGTCACGGCTGTTAAAGAAAGTTAATGGCATCATTATAACCTCCTGTCTTATGGTACTTGGAAAGTTATTTGTTGTGTCAACATAGCATAGTCTTTGATTATCAGTTCCCTAGCTTTTTTACAAGGTTGGGGTTTTCCATCTTTTATAAATTTTTACTTCTGTTTTAATATGATTTAAGCCTCAACCCATTTCCTTCTTTCCAGGCATAAATAAGTTAGTTTTTCCTCACAATATGAAACCTATTAAAAAACCAGAATTACGCATTCTTAAGAAAACTGCCGAACAAGAACCACCACAACAGTTAGATTTACCACTTGATGCTTTCACTGATACTCTAGTTGTCGAACCACAGCCAGAACAGGATGAACCCGCACCAGAATATTACCCTTACGTTTCTCCAGCCCCCGACTATCCCCTCACTGGGTCTGTGGGTAACTCCGGCTGGCAGGTGTCTGACATTTGGCGCGATCTGCGTATAGATGGTTTCTGCGATTGATTTTAGTAGGCGATCGCCCTCTTGCCGGGCGGTTACGCCATCTCACTTGACCCTAATTAAGACTATTAATCCGGTACTTTTCAATGGTAAATACCTTTTTGAAATCGAGAATTGTTTTATAGCGCGTCTCAGTCTTTCCCGGCGTAAAACATTGGTCAACAACGTTCTTGTTAAAGGATCTGTATCCCTCTCAAGCAGGAACACCTACTCGTGCGGCCGCGATCGCCCTAACCAATTCGCGGATGAAGAAGCGGTATGACAATTTATACTGAAAAAAGCCACACACAGATGACACAACAGCAATGCTCGACTACTTCATGGCGACGGTTATCTTTATGGTCGCAATGGCGGCAATTCAAGAAGAATGGCTACTCAAATATCACTTGGGCTATCACGGTAGGTTCTGGACTTTGGCAATTACTTTGGGGTTATTTGTTGCTTATTTACTGTCTGCTGCTGCCTTGATAGTAATGGTTGGCTCCCTAAATCTTTTTCCTTTTGAGCCTCCTGGTAGTTATATCTTTTTGACCATTCAATACCTTAGCCAAAATAAGAGGGTGAAGAGAGAGGGCTGATGTAGTAGAGTTATTGTCTTCCCAAACGACAACTCAAAAGCCACAATCAACCCATGCCCGATATCTTATCACTCCTGCAATGCCTCCTGCCGCAGATAAACGCTACGACGATGCGGCAATTGAACCAGATAATCCTGGCCATGTTAGCAATGAGTGCCGAGTGACGATGTTGGGAATTTCTCGTTGGACAGGTAGTGGTGGCAGTTATCGAACGATGTTGAGATTCTTTCATACGGTAATACCTTGGGCGACATTGTTTTGGTTATTCTTTCACAAGCATTTATTTCGTCCGAATGAGATATATTTGCTAGCGGGAGATGAAGTTGTGATAAGTAAATCAGGAAAACAAACTTATGGACTGGATAGATTTTTTTCTAGCCTGGCTGGTAAACCCATATCAGGGCTATCTTTTTTACATTATCATTAGTCAGTGTTGAGCAAAGGCACTCGTTTCCGATTCAGATAGAACAGGTGATAAAGAGCGATATAGAAAAAAGTAGCTCGTCACCAACCAAAGAAATAAAACCGCAAGAAAAACGTGGGCGTGGGCGACCAAAGGGAAGTAAAAACAAGAATAAAACCCAGGTAGTTCTCACATCTGAATTACTCAGAATTCAGAAGATGATTAAGTCGCTATTTAAGTTATTAGCTAAATTTATTCCCCTTACTTACTTAGTATTGGATGGACACTTTGGGAATAATAATGCCTTGCAGATGGCTCGTCAAGTTAACTTGCATATAATTTCTAAGCTTCGCTCTGATTCAGCATTATATATACCTTATCAACACCCTGACCCCAATAGTCGCTCTCGTCGTAAATACGGAGACAAAATTGACTACAACAACATACCTAAGAAGTATTTATGTCAAAGTACCGTTGATGATGATATCCAAACTGACGTTTATCAAGTTACATTACTTCACAAAGAATTTGCCCAATCTCTAAATGTAGTTATTCTCGTCAAAACCAATCTTAAAACTCATGCTCGTAGTCATGTAATTCTATTTTCTAGTGATCTAAAATTGTCATCTGAAAAATAATTGACTACTACAAGCTACGCTTTCAGATCGAATTCAATTTTCGAGATGCCAAGCAATTTTGGGGATTGGAAGATTTTATGAACTTAAGTCAAACTGCTGTAACTAATGCTGCTAATCTAGCATTCTTTATGGTCAACTTATCCCATCATCTTCTCGCGGATTTTCGTCTCCTTAATCCCGACTCCGGCATCCTTGACCTTAAGGCTCACTATCGTGGTTTTCGATATGTCCGTGAAATTTTAAAAATGCTTCCCGAAATACCTGAGCCTATTTTATTAACTCAGATTTTTGCCAAACTTACTTCTTTGGGACGTATTCATAACGTTTCTACAGGCGTTGAACCCTCGTAAATTGGCTAAGGTATTGACCATTGCAACAGTTTTCTTGAGCCTGTTCCTCTGGCTGGCACAATGGATCATACTTCGCCAACAGGAACCAACCCCAAGAATATTTGCCGCGTTGAATACGGCTGTTGCAGTTTTGGCTTATTTGTTGGTAGTCAGGCTGAACATTAATCGTTTAGATATTGCTGGTGATTTGATCAAAGGCTGGAAGACTGCTATCGTTTTTGCCATTTCTGGTGCAGCTGTCGGAGGTTTCACAAGTAAAGCATTAGATTTTTATTTTCAACGTCAGGAGCAACGGTTACTACTTCGGGAAAGAGAAGCACACAACAATTCCGAGCAAGATGAGTCGGATGAAGAAGAGTGATACTAGCAATATGATCATCTACTGTTGATGATGATAAGTTGCATCAGGATATACCTCTGACTATTATGATTTCAATGCTTTGTTGCTAATTCGTCAACTGAAGACCATGATTATCATCCAAAAACCACCTTAACTCCTTATGGTATCTTTCTTTCAGAGTTAACCAATCAAGCTATGTCTGCTATTGAAGGACAAATTCAGCGCCTCACTAACTCTACACATGAAAAATTTTCCAATTCAGGCAAGTGGTTTGTTGATATTTGTTGTGGCAGCACCTAATTTTTATTAGTTGTTTTAAATATAAAAATATCCATATTAATTATAATATTGCACCTGACATGATTTATACAGTGCAGAGTTTTCTCTCTCGAATTTGAAAGGGTGAGAGGTGCTTGCCGATGGCAACCACCTCTCACCCTTTCAGAATGATTATAATTATCTTTTAGATGTGAACTTATGATTTTTGCTGAGTAATTTATTCCTTGGAAGTCCCTTAACCGCTAAGAGAAAACTTACTAGTTTACAGGAGCAGCAGATTTCAAAGGATATCCATTGTTTGCATAGCTATAACTATTGTTGTGTTCGTACCACAAGTTATCGAAGTATAAACCAACGAATGAACCACACAGGGAACCCATAACAGAGCCAATCAGGGAGCCACCCAGAGAAAGTAGCATGGCAATCCCAGGCGACCCGCTCAATGCACCCACTACTGAGCCAACTATTGAACCAACAACTGCACCACTTAATGAGCCAACTAGTGAACCAATTACAGAATTAATCTCATTCATCGGTTTTTTACCACATTCTTAAGGTCTATCTTTACTCATTTAATCCTACACTGAAAGCAAGCTCTAAAGTGTAGGTTTTTCCAAGGCTGACTTTTTACGGGATGTGGAAAAGCTCATTTTGAGGGTTTCCCAAGCCTTGATTTTTCCATTAGCTATTTTCATTAACTTAGAGCTATTGAGAATTAACCTGTGGAAAAAGTCACGCTTTTTCTGGGCTTGAGGACTTCCCGTGAAAAGTCAGGTTCCAAGGCTTCTAATAATACGATTTTTCTCGGTACGGTTCTCCATCAAAAGGCTGAACACCAATTGATGGGTAATTATCATGATTAGGACTGAATATTTCTGCTACTGCTTCAACAATATACTGAAAAGTTTGTCCAACAAATTTCATAAACATTGTTGTTATCCTCTACTAGAGATACTGTTAATCTAATCTCTAGAGTTGTCAATAGTATTTCATTCATGTGTATATCTTGTTACTACTTAATAGTATGGTTTCTATGTTGGCGGCGGCTCTCCCAAATTCAACACGGGAGCTAGAATCGGCAAGGCTTCTACAAAGGCGATCAGCTACGCTATGAGCGCTTGCGCCATCGCATCCTGGGGCAGAATCACTGTTAATCCATTGGGCTTGTTCTGCCCTGATGCCATTTTCGCTAGGAGTTTGTTTATTTATGTTATTTTTTGGACGTTTTTGGAAAGTAAAGTTGGACATACATTTTTGGAAGCTAGGTAAAGGTGGACAACCTGTCAAAAATCTTCTTCAAGACACATCTAGAATCTCTTTGGCAACCATTGCAGGTGAGTTTTTGGAAACTAATATTGCGGTTCCATTGCTTTAATTGATAAATGATTAATGAGTAATCAGGGTTTATTCGGCAGAATTATTCTGAACTCTGACTCCTAAATTATTTGTTGATAAAAAATGAAAAGAGCTTTTTAGGCATAATGGACTTACAGCCGTCATAATTCAATGACTTATGTCTGAATATTTATTTTAGTTTCGCAGACAAATAGTTATACTAATATCTAGATAGATATAGCTATTTAACTAAGTTAAACAGCTAGAGAATGATGAAGTTAAGTAGTTGTTTTGACAAAACTGTACTATCCTCAAAAACAATAATTAAGGAGAAAGATGTCTAATATTAAAGTTGTTGACTTGTTGACTTCTAGTCAAATTGAAGAACGAGAGCTAACTGCGGCAGAATTAATGAAAATCATAGGAGGAATTAGGATTCAGCTTTTAGGACATAATTTCATTGATGCAACATTTGGAGGTTTGAGATTAACACTGTAAATTCTGCCATCAACAAATCATAGATTTCCTGTATAGTATAATCGAAGTAGTAAACGTTGAACTTGTTGAAGGTTACTTCCTCTGCTTAGGATCAATCCCGTACTCTCTCTCCACTGCCGCCAACAGCTTCGCCTGCAATGCTGACAAATACGGCTTGGCTTGTTTCCCCAATCCCTGCAACAGCCAATCCACAGCCTCATCGCGTCCTGCCACTTCATACAACCGCCGCAGTCTTTCGCATAACTGCTGCATAAATCGACAATCCTCCTCCAGCAATTCCAGGGATTTCAAATGCTCGACTTTGGCTGTGTAGTCGCCATCCCAGCACTTGACTGTGCAACTATACCCACCTACATGGGTAACTACACCCCAGTAGCCGCTCTTGCCCCTCAAGTCGGGGTTATCCTTGGGTTGAAGTATGCAGATTTCACCCTCGCGGTAGGGATTAGGGAGTGGGGTGCGATCGCGTATCCGGTCTACAACATCTTGAACTATGCGCCCAGACGGGGTTTTTCCTCCAGCTTCTTGTACTGCTTTAATCCACACCTCTCGTTGTTTTTCTGGTTCTAGCTTTGTTAATGGGCGTATCTGTCGCTCATTCGTTGGCAGAATTTGTAAACCATTGGTTGACATTTTTTCCGACTTTGAACCATCGCTTGTTTGTAAACCATTGGTTGACAAATTTTCCATCACCTTCACAGATGCAATTTTCAGCGCCGCCGCCATACGTGTGAATCCAAAGCGATCGCGGCAATATTCCTCAAATGTTTTGTGCGTCGAACGATACAGCCGGCGATCGCGTAACTCTTTCAATGCCTTCCCCGCTTCCACAAACGCGCTCTCCACTTTTCGCTCCAGGTGCAGGCGATCGCGCTGTTCTTCCTCGGTCATCTCCGGCACTTCGATTGCTTCTACATCAACCGTGACTGCGCTTGGGTTTTCCGGCTCTTGTGCTGGCTTTAGGGCTGGCTTTGGTTTATCGGGAGTTGTGGGGGTGAGTCTTTTGCGCTTGGGGGTGGGTTGGCTCATGCTCCCACCTCCAGACCGTAGGTGGTTGAGGCAGTATTGAGTTGTGTCATCATAGTAGAAACGTTTATTTAACCTATGCTCATCCTTCTTATAAGGATGGGCTTTTCATTAATTTATTCTATATTTGCATTCTTCTGACTATGGGTAAACATAAGAAAAAGCAACCCAATCAATTCTTTTGTTTAGGAGAAGAAAATCTGTTTATCCCTAAAACTGGTCAGCAGATAACCACAGATACACACAATTCGCAATTCGCAATTCGCAATTCGCAATTAATGAACACCCACCTATGTAGCGATTAGAGTATGTGTATCACCTATGATATATGCTTAATTTTTACGGTTTAAATATAAAGCTTGTAAGCTATTACACAAGAATCTATATGTGACTTGAAGAAGATTTTGGACAGGTTGTCCACTTTTACCTTCCAAAAATGTATGTCCAACTTTACGTTCCAAAAACATCCAAAAAATAACATAAAGGAAAGCTAAACTGCTCAAACTATCTCTATATGCAAAATAAAGGTTTTACTAATAGCGATGCCAAGGGCGGCAAGCGATCGCAACCAAGCGCAAGAAATCCCAGGAGCCAGGGAAAACTTGACACTGAGTAGAATTTCTATGGATTTGCGTCCATATCCTTCTTCCATTTTTGTTATTATGTCCATTTTCTTTATCCAAAGTTGCGATCGCTTGATTAATGCCTTAACGAAGTTATAACTATTTCAGCTTGCAACCTGTCCAACTTCTCCTTCCAAAATGTGTCCAAAATCTTCTTCAAGTCACACTATATAATAAGGCTAGGCAAAATCCTTTCACAATAAGAATTTTCTTTTATCTCACTATGCAAATTAAATACTTTTCAACTTATCTCAAACAAATCAACTCTTCAATTGCGAATTGCGAATTGCGAATTGCGAATTGGTATCAGTTGCTCATCGCCTGAAAATTGCTCAAGCCACCAAGGTCTACAACGAGCAGTCCTGGGACGAGGAGTGGGACGAAGTTCTGGATGAAGACTTAATTTTTGATGGAACAGTTGGCTAAAGTTAAATATTTCAGTAGATTACTGGTTAATTTACTTATATCTGTGGTAGTAATATTAAGTCCGTTGTGTCTAAGTATAGATTATTTATGTACTATGTATAAGATATGGTCTTACTTATTCCCGCCTCACCTACTGTGAACGGGGTTTTTCATCACTGTTTATTTCCATGAATCAGCTTTTGTGATGAATGTAACTATCATTAATCATTTATCAATTTTTCTCTCAATCTCATAGTGTAGATCAGCCATTATTTTGCTCCCAATTCAAAGCTAAATTCGTTTTTCATTCCAGACTTTCTACCTTTACAAATATGAAACCCATCAAAAAAGCCGATTTACGCATTCTCAAGAAATCTGCCCACTCACAGCCAGTACAAGAGCCAGAACCAATAATTGACACTATCCCTAATGATGAGCCTCTCATTGAGGAGCAACCACCACAGCCACAACTAGATGTAGATGCTCCAACTCCAGATTACTATCCCCGCCATCTTCCCGTCTACGATTCTCCTCTAGTGCAGTCCGTTGGGAACTCTGGCTGGCAAGTCTCTGACATCTGGCGCGATCTACGGGTTGATGACTTTTGTGATTGATTTCATGGGCGTTATGCGATCGCACCTCTGGCACATTCTCAAGCGACCGCTTATCGCCTCTGTCTTTTGTTAATTTGTACACAGATTATTATCTAAGTTGACGAGGCTGTTAAGTTCTTGTGCATACATACTCTACAGAAATTAAAGAAAACTGTTCATTGATTTTCTTTTTCTACTTTAGATATTACTTGTTAAAACGGACAACCTACTATCTGAAAGATATTTTACGCATCTTTCTTATATGCACAAAAATATTTAATAGTCCTTTTAAGCAAAAACTGAATTTACTTCGATAAGTATAAACCTAATATATAGAGTAAAATATTTGCTTATTATTTAGATATTTTTATGTTTTCCCCTATCTATAGATAGATGTAATATTAATTGCACAGCGTAATTAACCTATATAAATCTCTACTGTGATTAGATTTTTCAATTTTTAGGAGAAAATCAAGATAACTGCTTGCTAAATTGTTCATAATATGCAAAATTTTTAGTTATTACTTTTGAAATTTTATTTTTATGAATGTTGGAACACAACTATTCACTACCTGATCAGTGCAACCTCCGCAAGGCAACACCTTCAGATATGTGGCTAATTATATTTTGGACATTTATAGCCAAGCTAGAACCATCTCAATTAAAATGGAAACAATTTTGGATTATTGAAGCTAATAATCATTTAATAGCTTTCGGGCAATTAAGAAACTTTAAATTCACTCAGGAGTTGGGTAGTATTTTTGTTGTTCCAAATTGGCGTAATCGAGGTATAGGTAGCTTTTTAGTAAAACATTTAGTTTCTCAAGCTGAATATCCTATTTATTTAAAGTGCTTAACATCTAAATTATCAAAATTCTATATTAACAAAGGTTTTGTGCCTGTTAGCTTTGAAGAAGTTCCTTCATCAATAAAACATAAATATTATTTTTCAATTTTTAGAAAAAACTTTTTTAAAGCTTTTGTGATGTTTATGAAATATGAAAAATCTAACTGAGAACATCAAATAAATTATGATTAATATTTCTAGTTTTTATAGGTTTATTTTTAGTTGCTTTTCGCTTAATTTTTTACTTATATCTTCCTCTGAAGCGCAAGTTATACCTGATAGCACGTTACCAAATAACTCTTTAGTTAATAAACAAGAAAATACTTTTCTATTAGAAGGTGGAACACAGGCTGAAAGTAATTTATATCATAGCTTTTCTAATTTCTCTATTCCTACAGGGATGACAGCTTACTTTAATAATGCTTTAAATGTTAAAAATATTTTTACTCGAATTACTGGAACAAATATTTCTAATATAGATGGTTTAATTAAATCCAACGGAGGGACTAATCTATTTCTAATAAATCCTAATGGAATTATTTTTGGAGCAAATGCACGGTTAAGTCTTGGCGGTTCTTTTCTCGCTTCCACCGCAAATAAAATTACTTTCGCAGATGGCTTTGAATTTAATGCTCTAATCCCTAAAACAGATACTTTATTAAGTATAAATGTTCCAGTAGGTTTGCACTTTAGTAATAGTTCAAATGCTATTAATATTCAAGGTACAGGTCATAATTTAGCGGCTCCAGCATTCTCCCCAACTATTAGGAATATTGATTCAACAGGCTTGCAAGTCTTGCCTGAAAAAACTTTAGCAATTGTTGGCAATGAAGTTTTTTTAGAGGGGGGCAGAATAATTTCAGAAGGAGGCAGAATTGAATTAGGAAGCGTTAAAAGTGGTTTAGTTAATATTAACTCTACAGCATCTGGTTGGACTTTGAGTTATCAAACAGTACCTTCTTTTGGAAACATTCATTTGTCAGAACGTGCCTTAGCTGATACTAGTGGTACTAATAGTGGTTCTATACAGATACAAGGGAATAGGGTTACACTAGCAGATGGTTCAGTAGTGTTAATCCAAAATCAAGGAGAACTTACGGGGGGAACTTTAACTTTAAATGCCTCTAATTCACTAGAGATAAGTGGCAGCGATCCAGTAGCTAGAATTGCTGGTAGTTTACGAAATGAAACTTTAGGAACAGGTAGAGGTGGGGATATCAATATTTCTACTCCACAATTAGTTTTAAAAAATGGAGGGCAAATAAATAACCTAACTTTTAGTAGTGCCTCCAGTGGAGATATAACTATTAACTCAAAAAGCTTCGTATATTTGTTGGGATACTCTCCTTTTAATACAGGAGTTTTTAGCCTGATTAGTAGTGGAACTTTTACTTCTGGAAATGCAGGAAATATAAATTTATCAACTGGTAAGTTATTTATCACAGATGGAGGTAATTTAACTTCTTCAAATTTTGGTACAGGTAAAGGTGGAGATGTAACGATAAATGCAAAAAATTCTGTAGAAGTAGTGGGTTACATACCGGGAACACTTCAACCATCTGCTATCTCTTCTATTACTTTAAATTCTGGTAATGCTGGAAATTTAACAATTAATGCAGAAAGTTTGACAGTTAATAATGGAGCGCGAATTGATACCTCTACTTTAGCAAGTGGTAATAGCGGTAGTCTTACAATTAATGCCTCTAAATTTGTGGATATTAGCGGTACGATTCCTAATGAGCAAGTACCTAGCCTCATTATTTCATCTGCTAATCTTGTTTCTCCAGTTTTACAAAGACTATTTAGACTTCCACCTAAACCTTCTGGAGAGTCAGGCAATATAACTATCAATACTAACCAATTAAAGATTACGGACGGCGCTCTAATTAATGTTAGAAATGATGGTTTTGGTAATGCTGGAAGTATTCAAATAGCAGCTAATAGAGTCAACATTAATAACGCAGGTATAGCAGCAACTTCTTCTATTGGGCAAGGAGGAGATATTAAAATTCAAGCAAATAATATTAACTTATTAAAGGGCGGGATTTCTGCAACTGCTGGGCAGCAAGACTTAAATGGTGATGGAGGGAATATAGTTATTAATACAAATACCTTAATCGGCTCCAACAATAGCGAAATTACGGCTAATGCTTTCGCAGGGCAAGGCGGGAATGTTGAAATTAACGCTCAATTTATTGTTGTATCTCCTGATACTCAAATAACAGCTAGTTCTGTACTAGGGATTAATGGCAATGTTGAAATAAATGCACCCCAAACTCAACCACAACTTACTGAGGTTAAACAAGAATCACCCATATCAAAATCAAAAATTGCATCACATTGTCACGGAAATCCTGACGCTGTAGGTAGTTTCATTGTTAAAGGCAGAGAGAGTGTGCCAACGAGCATTGATGATCCACTATATAATCAGGCGTTTTTAGAAACTGATTTAGTTGAAGAAAATGAACGTTTAGCTAAAATACAAGTCCCAAAAATTGAAGAACCTACGCAAATCGTGGAAGCTCAGGGTTGGGTAATTGATGCTAAAAGACAAATTAGGTTAGTTGCAACTAAATCAAATAATGTAACTCCTAATAGCGTTGCAGACGCTCGTTCATGCTCGTCAGTCACGCAAGTGTCCCCATCGGTTGAAAGCGCTAAAAATGAATAAAAAACTGTGGTTTAAATACTTACTTTTGAGTATTTTGACTTTAACAATGGTATGGAGTTCGCCACTTGTTTTGTTAGCTGGCTCAGTTAGAAATAATCCAAACCCACAACAAGTTCAACTTTTAATTGCTTCTGGTAGAGAACAGTTGAGTAGAGGTCAGCCTGCCCAAGCACTGAAAACTTGGCAAGAAGCAACAAAACTTTATCACCAACTAAATGATCAAGAAGGAATTACAGCCAGCTTAGTCTATCAAAACTTTGCACTGCAAAAGTTAGGATTAAATTCTCAGGCTTGTAAAAAATTGGTGGAAGCACTAAAGCTGGAAGAAAAGCTGTGTGAATATACATTATTATCTGCATCTGGACAAGACGGGGAAAGTTTAGCAACAACAATTAAACGTATTCTTTTAACCCCAGCTAACTTACTAGCATTACAAAGTTTAGGGGAAACCCTACGTCTAAATTACAAATTAAATCAATCGGAAATAGTTTTAGAGCAGCTATTATCTATCAAAACTTTATCTTTAGAACAAGCTAACAATGTTAGACTGTCATTAGGTAATACAAAAAGGGATATTTATAAACAAATCAAATATCAATATAACTGGGTTGAGGAACCATTATTAAAAGATGCAATTGTCAATCTTATTCCGAAAAAAGCACAGGAAGCTTTAACTAATTATCAACTTTTAACTAATGATGCGGACAAGCCTACAATTATTAAAGTTCAAGCTCAATTAAACTGTTTAGATTTACTATTAGATTTTCAAGGATGGCTAAAGAACAAACCTAGCTATCTCGACGTTTATACAAAAATCAATCAACAGATTCGACCATTAATAAATTTAATATTACAATCCTCTTCGTACTTTTCTAGTTTACCAACTGAGCAATCTATCCAAGCTAGATTAAAATTTGTTAATAGTTTAAGTAAAATATCTGATAAGCAGATTCAATTAGAAGCTATTCAGTTTGCACAAGACACTTGGCAACTAGCCAAAAATATTAAAAGCCAAAAGCTAGAAGCTCGTATTTTAGGGCTATTGGCTAAATTAAACCCAGAAAAATCACTTGATTATATAGAAACAGCTTTAACTCTAGCGCAGTCAGTTCATGCAGAAGATATTGCATACGAGTTACAAGTGCAGTTAGCAAAATTATATCAAAACCAAGGAAAAGTTAAATTAGCTCTTTCTACTTATCACACAGCCATTGAAAATATTACAAATATTCGACATGAGCTTTTATCAAGTAACTCTGATTTACAGTTCTTCTTTTATGAAAAGGTAGACCCGGTTTATCGTAATTATATGAAGTTGCTGGCTGCAAGCAATACACCTGATTTAGATTTAATTACTCAGATTCATGACCAACTTCAAACAGCAGAATTAGAAGATTACCTTAAATGCGGTAAGTTACAGCTTGTTTCTTTAAATCAAATTGTCAACTCAAGTAATGCTTCACCCGTAATTAATATAATTGATTTATCCGACAGTATAGAAGTCATTCTTAAATTACCAAACAAACCAGCACAACATAACTCTGTCGATGCTAAATTAGTAATTCATCATTCTGAAGCACTATTAAATATTTTACAAGATAAAAGAGCTTCTCTTACTAAAGAACGTGTTATACTTTCACATTCTCAATTACTTTATCAAAAATTAATTGCTCCTTTAGAACAATATTTACCCAAATCTGGCACATTAGTTTTTGTTTTGGATAAATCTCTTCAAAGCCTGCCATTACAAGTTTTACATGATGGTCAAGATTACTTTATTAATCGTTATAGCTTTGCCGGAACATTAGGTTCAAGAATTGCAGTTCCTAAGTCTTTACCCAAGGAACAAATGCAAGCTTTAATTGCTGGTTTATCTATACCTAGCCCTAGCCTAAATGACACTAATGCACCCGCAGATATAGCGCCACTACCTCAAGTTCGCGCAGAGGTAGAAGATGTAAAAAAACTAACTAAATCTTCTGTTACCTTATTAGACAAAGATTTTACTAGCGGAAACTTCAAAGAAAAATTTAACAAAACAAATTTTAATATCAATACCTTAGCCAATTTACGAGGGTTCAACGCCTGTAGAAACGTTATGAATACGTCCCAAAGAAGTAAGTTTGGCAAAAATCTGAGTTAATAAAATAGGCTCAGGTATTTCGGGAAGCATTTTTAAAATTTCACGGACATATCGAAAACCACGATAGTGAGCCTTAAGGTCAAGGATGCCGGAGTCGGGATTAAGGAGACGAAAATCCGCGAGAAGATGATGGGATAAGTTGACCATAAAGAATGCTAGATTAGCAGCATTAGTTACAGCAGTTTGACTTAAGTTCATAAAATCTTCCAATCCCCAAAATTGCTTGGCATCTCGAAAATTGAATTCGATCTGAAAGCGTAGCTTGTAGTAGTCAATTATTTTTTCAGATGACAATTTTAGATCACTAGAAAATAGAATTACATGACTACGAGCATGAGTTTTAAGATTGGTTTTGACGAGAATAACTACATTTAGAGATTGGGCAAATTCTTTGTGAAGTAATGTAACTTGATAAACGTCAGTTTGGATATCATCATCAACGGTACTTTGACATAAATACTTCTTAGGTATGTTGTTGTAGTCAATTTTGTCTCCGTATTTACGACGAGAGCGACTATTGGGGTCAGGGTGTTGATAAGGTATATATAATGCTGAATCAGAGCGAAGCTTAGAAATTATATGCAAGTTAACTTGACGAGCCATCTGCAAGGCATTATTATTCCCAAAGTGTCCATCCAATACTAAGTAAGTAAGGGGAATAAATTTAGCTAATAACTTAAATAGCGACTTAATCATCTTCTGAATTCTGAGTAATTCAGATGTGAGAACTACCTGGGTTTTATTCTTGTTTTTACTTCCCTTTGGTCGCCCACGCCCACGTTTTTCTTGCGGTTTTATTTCTTTGGTTGGTGACGAGCTACTTTTTTCTATATCGCTCTTTATCACCTGTTCTATCTGAATCGGAAACGAGTGCCTTTGCTCAACACTGACTAATGATAATGTAAAAAAAGATAGCCCTGATATGGGTTTACCAGCCAGGCTAGAAAAAAATCTATCCAGTCCATAAGTTTGTTTTCCTGATTTACTTATCACAACTTCATCTCCCGCTAGCAAATATATCTCATTCGGACGAAATAAATGCTTGTGAAAGAATAACCAAAACAATGTCGCCCAAGGTATTACCGTATGAAAGAATCTCAACATCGTTCGATAACTGCCACCACTACCTGTCCAACGAGAAATTCCCAACATCGTCACTCGGCCACTCATTGCTAACATGGCCAGGATTATCTGGTTCAATTGCCGCATCGTCGTAGCGTTTATCTGCGGCAGGAGGCATTGCAGGAGTGATAAGATATCGGGCATGGGTTGATTGTGGCTTTTGAGTTGTCGTTTGGGAAGACAATAACTCTACTACATCAGCCCTCTCTCTTCACCCTCTTATTTTGGCTAAGGTATTGAATATCCTTCACATTAGTACACATGGGCAATTTAGTTCTGATCCATCGCGTACCGGATTTCTTGCATATGACCGACAGATTAACATTGGCGAATTTGACAGCTTGTTAAGAAATAAATCCCAAATTACTCCCCAAATGATTGAACTGTTGGTTTTGAGTGCTTGTCAAACTGCTAAAGGAAACAAAAGATCCGCATTAGGTATTGCAGGAGTTGCCGTACAAGCCGGAGCTAGAAGTACGGTTGCTAGCTTGTGGTTGGTAGAAGCAGAGTCTACAGTTTTGCTGATGCAGGAATTTTATCGTGGGTTAAACAATGGTTTGACCAAAGCTGAAGCCTTAAGACAGGCACAACTAAGCTTAAAGTCTAATCCTAAATATAGTCACCCCTATTTTTGGTCGCCTTTTATTCTAGTAGGAAGCTGGCTGTAAAATTCGATTGCTTCCAACCCCTCTTTTACTTTTTGAAGTTCAAAACCATCATTACTTCTCTTAGCTAGTTCAGACGCTTTCATATATTGAACAGTTGCCTTGTCAGTTAAACCAGCCTCAAAATAGCGATCGCCTAAAACCCTATGTAGAGTTGGATTTGTATTTCCATTTATAGCAACTTGGCTCAATAATTCTATGCTCTCATCCAAAAAACCTCTAGACATATATACAGCATCTATGTCCAAAGCTGCTTCATCTTTAGGAAGTTCCAAAGAATTAATTTGTGCTACCGTATCTAAAACTTGCTGAATCTCTAACTGAGCAAACAGATTAATTGTGAACGTGTCTGCGGTAGGCTGGGCATCTTTTCTATAAGCAATCACAGTAATTTGGAATGCTTGCCCAAAAGGTAATTCTTTTTCCTGTGCTGGATAAGTTATATGTATTTCATTTCCACTAACAACTTTTTCCCATGCAAAATCGTATCCACTCACTTTCACTTTATACGCTGTAGCTCCACTAACAGGTAGCCATGCTATTTTCGGTCGTGGATTCATTAATGAGCTAGTGTAAGGATAAACAATTGTGGGTTCAGCTTCTTCCCTACTTCCGCCCTTTCGGATCAAGCATACATTAACATTATTCGGATTACAACTTGTTGCAGAAGTATTAGTTATTGCACATTTATTAGAGGGAGTTACACCAGAAGATAACCAAATAATATCTCCTGAACTGAAACATAGAAATTTTACTTTCTTGCCTTTTACTATTTCAATCTTTTGTCCCGCACATATTAAAGTCTTATCTTGAAATTGCCTGTTTCTTTTTTCAATTATTCTACCAATTGGCTCACATAAGACTTGACTTCGTTTAATTCTTACTGATGGTGTATTTGCTAACAATGCCCCATCTGTTATTAGTAGGAAGCTTAAGCAAAGTAAACCTAAACTATTTTTCACGTTCTTATATCCAGATCGCTTGCTTCTATAAAAATATTATCTCACAAATAGATAAATATCTGCACAGTTGCTGTTTAAAAAACTGATTAGACTAATTAATTATCTATTTAATATACGCTCTAGTAATTCTTGCCTCCATATAAAAACTTCTGGTAGGCTTGACTTACCTAACATACATACTTCTAATGAAGTTCGAGCATCATCCTTTTTATTCATAGCCTCTTCTACTTGGTACAGTAAGCAGAAAGCATCTGTTCTTTCGGTATCTAAATTTGTAGCTTTTTCTAAATACTGTTGAGCTTGATTCAACTTGTTTTGCTGAAACATTGCCCAGCCTAAATCTTTATATAAGGATGCCTGTAATTCTTGATTTTGCGTTTTTTTTAATCCTTGTTTAGCTAACTCTGCTGCTGCATTATAATCTTTAGCTTTATTCTTCAATCTGGCTAAAGCTGCAATAGCAGGGATTGCTTGTTCACTTTTTTGGATAGCTGTTTGATATTCCTTTTGGGCTAAATTATATTGACTTTGACTTTCATAAAAATTTCCTAGTCCATAATGTCCTTCCCAATTATTAGGTTCTAAAGCAAATTGTCTTTCATAGCTACTTTTAACACACTTAACATCGCCTAATAACTGGCACATAGCAGCTAAATTGTTATAAGCCGATGCTTCTTGACTATTATATTTAACTGCTAACTCATAGTATTTTTTAGCTAACCCAGGATTATCTAAATTTCTAGAACCTTTATCAAAATAAAAACGAGCTATTGAGACGTTACTTGGAGGATAAATTTTTCTAGCTATATCAAAACTACCTTCAGCATTTGGGGTATCATTTGCTCTTTCTAACTTCTCTCCTTTGGATATAAAATAGTTGGCTATTCCAGGTCTAGATAAAAAACCGCATCCCGCGATCGCTAGTACAATTACACCACATTTACCAACTCTAAATACTTTTGATTTTAGGATTTCATGAACTTTAGTATCCCACGGTAGCTTTTCTATTCTTTGTCTGATTACTTCAGTAGTTTGTGGCCTTAACCCCGGAAAGGGATTTATTAATTCATCAATAAAATCAGCAACAGGTTTACTCACCTGTGTTGCTTTATGTCTCCATTTTAATCTTCCTGTGATTCGGTCTGTTGGTAAGTCTAATATAGGAATACCTGTTAGTAAATATACAAAAGTTCTGCCTATGGCGTAGAAATCTGACTGCGGTAATGCTTGACCATTTATTTGTTCAGGTGCTGAGTAGCCAACTGACCCAATTGCTGTAATTTCGTGTCCACTACCCCCGCCTGTTATTGCATCTTGTCCACTGGCGGCTACTTTGACTAAATATGTTTGCGTAATCCCTCGTACAGCACCATAATCTACTAAAGCTAATCTACCATCTGGTTGATGAATAATATTTGTTGGTTTTATGTCCCGATGAAAATATCCTGTACGATGTACGTGTTCTACAATCTCTAACAATTGAAGCATCCAATCTAATGCTGTATTCTGGGAGATTTTTCCATAAGTTTCTACCCACTGCTCTAGATTTTCTCCTTCTATTTTTTCCATCACCAAGCAATGCAGTTGTAGGGGTGGGTTTGGTAATGTATAGGTAAAATAATCACTAACTGCCACTTTTGGTATACATGGATGAGCTAAGTTTGTTAATACTTTTACTTCCCGACGCATCAGTTCAACATACTTAGGCTCGTTCCACTTTAATATTTTCATCACTCTGATTCGTGGTTTTTTTCCCCAGACCGGAGCAATGTCTTCTACCTCAAAAACCTCTGTATTACTTTCTATTTCTTTTTCTAAAGGTCGTAAAGGACGTATTAATCTAATCCGATTATTGATGAGTAGAGGGGTTCCACAGGCTGTACAATTTTCAACCTCATCAGAATTGTGGCGCTTTGTACAAAGATGATTTATGCAATAAACCACAAACAGTATTTACTCCATTCTAAAATTCATGGACGGAGATTATTTTAATAAAGTATCTTGTTCAATACATACATTATCTAAATTAGATATACTATCTGAATTTTTAAAATAGATTTTATTATTTACAAATCCAAATGGATCAACTAAAATATACTTTCTCACAACAGGCTCTAAACCATATTTTACTTCTTCTTTACTTATTCTTTGGCTACTTTCAACTAATAGGCGTTGTTCTAAAGATTCTATAGCTATTATTAATTCAGAAACTGATAAATCTGGATTTACTTTCTGCCTTAAATCTTCAACAATTTTTGAAAATGGAATCAACATAGAATCCTCCAAAACCTCTTCTGCTAAATAAATCATTATCTGTCTCTGAAGATCCGTTAATAGTCCAGGTTGCCTAAACTGTTGATTGAGCATTCCTTGCAATTGTTGCCCGATAAAAGTAGTTTTATAACTAAAGAACTTTTGTATATTTCCTCCAAAATAGCGATTAATTCGCTCGGCAACCGACTCTATCTCTGATGGATTCCCACGATAAGTTTTAATTAGTTTTTTACATTCTTCACCATGAACTTTTTTCTCATGGAAAAGTTGTAACGCTGCATTTTCTTCCAAACCCTTTATTTGTAAATTTGTATAAAGAAGAGTTGTGTCAGTATATATAATTTCTTCTATAGGTAACTGACTCGTTAAAACTATGCAACTTTGATGCTCTTGTTCTGTAATTTGTATAAGTAAATTACCACAATCTATTTTTTGTTTAAAATCATTATTTTGTACTAACCCCTCTAATCCATCTAAAACTATTAAACATGGATAAAGTTGTAATTGATGTAATAATACAGAAATTTTAAAATCGAGAGTTTGTTTAGTAACATCTATATCAAAAATACTAACAATATCATCGAGTATGTTATTTATCGGCAAGTTATATTTAATCTTTTTCCAAATAACTATTTTATATAATTTTGAGTATTTAGAAATCAATTCTTCTACCAATTTTGCGGCTAGAAGGCTTTTCCCAATTCCACCAACGCCAACTAAAGCTACACATTTTTCTTTAGAAAACTTAACTCGCTTACTTAAATATTGAATTTCTTTCTCTCTACCATAAAAGCATTTACGCTTAGGTAATTCTCCATAAATTTTAGTTGAATTTCTTATCTGTTCACTTTCTAAATTAGAATCCCCTATTGTAGCGATATATGCTTGATTTACAAAGTTAATTAAAATGCTTTTTAAATTCAGTTTTCTTACTTTGACTCCAGCATTAATAATTTCAGAAAGCATAGCCCATAAGGGTGGAGCTACTTTTTGCTGTAAGTAGAATATGTTATATCCAGATTCGCTTGCCATTTCCTTATAATCTTTTCCATCCCAAGCACCTCTAATTACAATCCTTTCAGCTTCTGATAAGTGCCTTTGACTGTATTGAACCACTTTATCTTCCAAGATATCTAATACACTTTCTAATTCGGAAATCTCTATTAGATTCATGTTTTTACCTTTACTTTTAGGTTAATAGCTAATTTCCATTTATTTGGCTTATATTTTAAAATATCTACTTCATCTACATAAATTTAACTTATATTTTACTAAAGTCTTAGAGATTTTATTTAAAGAAATAGAACATTCAATTTTATTTACTGAAACTAGAATAAATTAAATGTATAATTAATTACCAAATTTTTCTAGGTGAATAATTAGATCATATATCGTATCATACTTGTAAGACAAGAGACTCTAATACTTTAAGAAAATATTTTTACACTCCTGCTTTGTGAAGCATTTCTGTCATAGGATACATTTATCTACATTGTCTATATTTTTGTTGAAAAGCGGCTTTTCAAGAACATTTATAGGCTGTATGATTTAAACTATACATCTAATTAGCAGTCATATCATACCTTCAAATGCTACTATATGGTGCATCTAAGGTAAGGCTGTGTAGTATATTAACTAAGTCTGCCAGCAAGCAAAGACATATATAGACAATGCGATCGCTGCTTGTCTTAGGCATAGAATGCTAAATAAACCTTTAGTAAAGGAGCCATCTAATCACAGAACGTAGAAAATGTTTTTATTTACACAGTCTCGCGTGCTGGTAAAACTCGTTTAGGTTTTTAATTAGAGTTTTACAAAAGCGCAGTTAACTTAACTACATTCAACAAGAATCGCTACTACGGAGGACTCATCGTAAAGAATCAAAACATTGTTCCACGTCAAATGAACAAAAATTCTGTAAAATCAGGCTAACTGGAGAAATATATGGAAATAAATCAACAACAGTTCAAAACTTTAAAGAACAAAAGCGCCACCAAGGAGTAGCGCTTCGTTCTACTTTACAGTTCATACATATCAGATCAGAGCGGGAGTTGATCTCAAAGACTCAAACTTGGTGGCTATTATAGTTTGGCGACTGTGATTCCACTAAATTTGACTTAGAGTATAATCCACGCTACTTCTCTATTATAGAACTTGTCACGCGGAATGTAAATTTCGAGTGGCAATTTTTCACTATCGAAATTCTTCACTTTCAGTTTTTTAGTTTTATGAATAAAAATTAAGAATCTCGTAGTATGAGAGTTTAGCAATGTGGCAACTCCCTCTGAAGCTGAAAATCCAAGCTATCAGAGGTGAAAACGTGAAAAATCAAGAACTCCTAACATCACAGGACAGTTGCAAACTAAAGCTATCTGGGATGGTAACTTTAATGTATGACCACAGCCCGGATTGCCTTGCTGGGGCGTGGAAGCAAAGACTGATTAATTCGTTTATCCAGCCGCGTTTTAGAAATGTCTTAGCAAGAACAACAGTATTGAGAAGAGTAAGCTGGTTCTGGCATTGCCCAGGAGTAACACAGCTATGCTCCGATGTAATTGCAATTATCGCTGATGGCACAAATGATTACCGACAGATATTGATTAAATACAATCATCTGGCAAATACCCTACAAGATTTAGACCCATCAAATGCCTTCTTACTTGTGATCGCCAACGGTCAGAGCAGATCATTAATGCAACCTTCCTCAAGGGAACACTAGGGGGAGTGATGGACACAATAGAATACCCCAATAATCTCACCGCCGCCGATTACCACGAGCTAGAGGTGGGCAGCGCCATTCATCCATCGTTGATTGAGCGCAACTTTTCACATATTGAAGGTGAAACAGTTTACGAATACCTGTTCATCTCCCCAGACATCCCCCGGAAAAACGCTGGTCGAGTGACAGATGGATTTTTGAAAGCATATCTGCACCTACTAGCCGGGGGGATGTGGATATCGGGGCTAGACCCGCAGCGCAACTGGCAGCCGATGGAGTGGGGGCGGTTCAAACCAACCCAAGCGAGAATCGACTGGCAAAAAGGAAAGCTCGTCAAGTACGAATCCCCGCCCAAAACCCCAAACCGAGTAACATATTTTGATGTACCGGATTGTATTTGGGATTTGGTAGCCAAACGTTATAACATCAGGCGATACCACTCATCACTCTCCCAACGATTACAAGATAAACTCCACGCACTGATATTCTGGGAGTGGGTAATTGCTAACCCGCAAATCCCCGTCATACTGTGCGAAGGTGAGAAGAAAGCGGCGTGTTTGTTGAGTCTGGGATTTGTAGCGATCGCATTACCCGGCATCTGGAACGGACGGGTAGGACATAGGGATTTCGACGAGAGATTACACCCAGACTTGCTACCACTAGCGCAGCCGGGACGGAAATTTCAAATTCTGTTTGACTACGAGACAAAGCTAAAAACCCGTTGGTCAGTTTATCAGGCCACAGTTCGCACAGGTCAGGCAATTGAGGCGGCTGGCTGTATGTGCGAGGTAGTGCAACTGCCAGGGCCAGAAAAAGGGGTTGATGATTTCGTGGTGGCACGAGGGGAAGAGGCTAATGCGCTACTGACGGCGATCGCTCTGGATGCCCACTCACTCAAGGACTACCAGCAATCATTCTTCATCAAACACCGGGGGCTAAGGAAGTACAAAGCGGATTTGATTGTGAATGAACGCTACCTAACTCAAGCACTTGTAGTAGAAGATGAACGCGACGCACAACAGCCACCGCCAGTAGAAACTATTGTCCAGCTTGAACAAAACAATGTTACTCCTGATGAGGATGATCTACAGCAGCTATTACTAGAACTTTTCCCCCAAACTCCCCATACAAAACCCAAAATATTACCTCAATCTCCCCCACCAACCCAAACCGAAACTCAAACTAACGCCCCTGTTGGCAAAAAGCCCAAATTACTACTACCAAAATCAGGATTAGTTGGGATCAAAAGCGGGATGGGAACTGGCAAAACCGAGTTAATGGCTTGGTGGCGCGAGATTCACCCCACCCAACGATTTCTCAACAATGGGCATCGTGTAAACCTGCTCAAAAATTTAGCAGGGCGATTGAAAACTCTCATGTATTCTGAAGTTGGTCATGTTGGTATGGCTAAGGCCATTGCACTTAGCATTACCATTGATAGCCTTTATAAATTAAATACCGAAGCCCTAACCTACGGCTGCATATTTATCGATGAGGCTTGCCAGTATCTCACGCACCTATTACTAAGTAAGACTTGCAAGGAACATCGGGCTATCATTCTTGAAACATTACATCATATAGTCTACAATGCACCCCTGGTCATCATTGCTGACGCACATTTAGATGATGTCACTATCGACTTTTTCCGCGCCATGCGACCACCTACTGAACAGCCATATATTATTGAAAACCAATGGCAAAACGGCGATCGCACTATCTACTGGTATGAAGGTGAAAACTCATCAGCCCTGGTGGCCAAAATCAGCGCGGCGGTAATGAGTGGGCAGAAAGTTATGGTAGTTTCTGACTCTAAACGGTTTATTAAGAAACTTGAAAAGTCTCTATTAACTTTACAAACTGTGGTAGAGTCCGATGCGAGTCCTGGAGTTGACATTAACCCAATATCTAATTCTCCACAACCTCAACGCCGAAGTAATTTACGAGTTTGGTCAATTCATTCTGATAATTCAGGCAGCGAGGAAAACGTTGCATTTATTAAAGATATTACCAACGCAATCAAGAATATAGATATCCTCCTCACTTCTCCCAGCCTTGGTACAGGTGTCGATATTTCCACGTATCACTTTGATGCAGTGTTTGGTGTATTTCACGGGGTTTCCCAAACGGCCACCGAATGCGCTCAACAACTGTGGCGCTATCGCCCAAAAGTCCCGCTTCATGTTTGGGTAGCCCCTAAGCCACCATTTGGATACCTCGACACCAACCCGACCAAGATTAAAGAACGGCTCCTGCAAACCAACGAGATTACCGCTTTTCTATTACGGATTGACCGAGAAACAGGCAAGCGTGGGGCTGAAAAGGATTGGGCTTTAGATGCTTACTGTAAAATCAAATCTGCTCGTCACCAATCTATCAATAATCTGCGCTCTGACTTACGCGAATTGTTAAAGCAGATGGGCAATCAAATTGTGCTAGTGGGAGACGAGCTTGATGCCCCAGCTTGGGAACTGTTGAAAACTGCGGCGGACGCTCTCGACTCGGCTCACCATCACGCTGTCGCCAAGGCGAATAATATTTCTAAAAGTGAATACCGCGCTCGTCAAACTAAAGATTACCTTTCACCAGAAGAAGTTTATGAGTGTGAGAAATTCCGCATCCATGATTCCTACGGTATGGAAGTTACGCCGGAACTTGTTGAGCAAGATAACGGTGGTCGGTTAGTTGGTGCGATCGCCGCGCTCGAAGCCATCCTTTCACCACCAAGCCAAACCATTGATGACAATGGTAAACAGTACCCTATACCACCTGATCTTGTCACGTCTAAAGATAGAGCAGAACGAGACAAATTGCCATTCTGCATGGATTGGGGCAATTATTCTGCTCGGTGGTTGGCACGTTTTAACCTGGGGCTGCACCACATTCTGGTTCGACTCGTCGCAGGTGAGGAAGTTCGGGCGGACGACACACATCTATTAAATATGTCGGCTTACGCCATTGACTGCGCTGCTCACATCAAAGCAATACTCGGCTTCACCATTCCCCCCAACTGTCAACCAATCTGGCTGTTGGGGATTTTATTGGATCAACTGGGACTGAAGCTGACTTATCGCAAGCAGGGGCCACGGGGTCAACAGGTGAAATTATTCTCATTGTCCAAAAAAGAACTAGACTTTGCATTACAAGTCATCGCCCATCGACAAGCAAAAAGAGCCGAAAATCAAGCACAATACCAGTCGGACTACGGTGAAGCTGTGGTATTCACCCCCCCCACTAATGGTATAGGAAATTCCCCTTATAAGGCGGGGGCGACTACGATAGGAGAGCAGGGGAGCAGGGGAGCAGGGGAGGATTCACTGCCTGACCGGAGTACACTACTTCACTGCGTTGAAGTCTTGCGCTCTAGCATTGTCAAAGGACTGGAAGCGGTCAAAGGTATTCTCCGACGCTGGGGTACGGATTTGCGTTGGCTGGTCGTGCTGGAGTTGGAGAAAGTCGCGGCGGTTGAATTGCGATCGCTCGAAGCGGCAGAACCTGAATTTTACTCTTTGCTAAGTGAGGATGTTTTGCCGATGGAATTTGGGCAAATCTAGTTCTCAATAAATTTTTAAAAATGCCCAAAGACAATTCTCTGACTTTGTTTATATTAAATCCGATAATATTAGTTTTCGGATCTTAGAGCGCGAAACCCTATATATTTCGTTGCTTCCCAGCAGAAGGCTTACCGCCACTTTCAGTAGCAGTCGAGCAAAAATGGCAACAACAACCCCTACAGTTAACTGGCACTCCATCCGCGATCACCTGAAGGCGGGCGTAAGCCCATCCTACAGGGCTGCCTCGTCGTGCTTAACTACATTTAAAAGAGAAAATTCATGAAGAGGAGAAATTAAAATACCCCAGGAATTGATAATTGAGAAAGAGACACAATCGCTTGATTGTCCATTTATTGTGTCCCTAAATGAATTAGATGCGAACACCGGGGGCCGAAAACTGTGTACAGAAGATGGCAGATGTTACCAACACTGCCCAAATAGTTGAGCTGTGGAAGAGTAGTAAGCTATCGCCGCAAACCCGACGTTCTTATGACACAGATATTCGTCAGTTCATTGGTTTTGTCTTGGGTGTAAGCCTAAAACAAGTACAACTGAATGATTTAGACTTGCGAACAGTGACAATGAATGACGTGATGGCATTCGCTGATTATCTGGAAACCAAGTCTTATGAAACTTCGACTCGTGCCAGAAGAATAGCAGCTATCAAGAGTCTGCTGCGATTCGCCCATGAGGTGGAATGGACAAAATTTAATGTCGCGGCGCAAGTGCCGTTACCCCAGCCGAAAGACAAGCTAGCTGAACGCATTCTCAGCGAATTAGAAGTGATGATGATGATTGCCCATGCTCCCAAAGGACGCGACCGACTGGTAATTCAACTCCTGTATTATACGGGTGCGAGGGTGAGTGAAATTGCGAATTTAACTTGGCATTCAGTGCAGCCTGGGTATGAGGGGAACGGGCAAGTGACGCTTTACGGTAAGGGGCAGAAGACCAGAACTGTAGTCATACCCAAAAGTGTTTATCAAGATTTAGTAGCACAAAGAACTTTCCCTCTTGCCGATGCACCAGTGTTTGTCAGTCGCAAAGGTGGGGCGATTGGTGAGCGGCGTATCCGCAAAATTGTTGCTGATGCGGCTCTTTCGGCACAGATTAGTGGTAATGTATCCCCGCACTGGCTGAGGCATTCTCACGCAACACACAGTTTGGAGCGGGGCGCACCCATACAACTGCTACAGGCCACTCTAGGGCATTCATCGCTAGAACAAACTGGACGCTACACTCATGTCCGACCTAATGACAGCACGGGGCTTTACTTGCCAAAGTGAGGTGTTTCAAGTTTATACCCTGAAACTTCAATAGTTAACTACCAAATTGCACTCAAGTACCTGACAAAATGCTCGTACTTTGTGCATTTTGTCAGGTCAAAGGTTAACTTTTTTGTGACAAAATGCAGACAAGACAAACATTTATTCAGAAAAAGTAAATCTTTATACTTGAAAGAGTGTAAGAAGTACAAGTATTTCTTTATGAAAAGGGAGACTGTGGTCTGACAAAATGCAGAAAATACAAGCATTTCTTCACAAGAAGTTTAGCAGTTTGTCAGTTGAAATTGTGGGAGAACAACTGAATACTAAATTCATAGTCTAGTTTTTCACGGTTTACATTAAAACACCAGCCTTGACACCGTGAAAATTCAGATTCATCGTTGCTCATATTGATGGGATGAGGCAAGTATGCAAACGTACTATCTAGATAGAGAAGAAGAGAAATCGGATTATGAAGGAGCGCCAAGAATTAGGCGCAGAAATAAGGCCGTTGAAAGTACAACAGTAGGATTGATGTGGGTCAATGGGGTATTGATGGTATCATCCATGAGCCTGCACGGAATCATGTTGGGCGGACTAATTTTAGCAGGAGCAATGGCAGTAGTATTTCAAAAGCAAATAAATGGATTGTTGACCAACCTGGAGAAGAAGCAACGCAAGCATGGGATAAACATATACGCCATACTATTTGCGATGCTAACAGTAGTGTTTATGCTGGACTTCGCGTCAGCACCGGCCCAAGCACAATTCTTTCAAAACGCCCAACAGTGGATAACCAATACTGGTTTTAACGGTGCGCTCAACGGTGATACAGCAGCAACAGTCACGAATATTTTCAACATTCTGCGGATATTGTTCTTGTTGTACATTGCAGTATCGGTGGTCAACGTAATTCAAGCAGTGCGACGAGATGAAGACTGGGCGAGTGCCGCAAGAACGCCATTAGTTGTCTTGACTGGGGTGTTTGCAGCAGATTTCTTAACAACACTCATCATCTAAGTAAGTCGGTGGGAAAAAACAAAGCTAAGTTAAGAAAGGTAAACAAGGCTATAACCCTCTTCTCTCCTGCCTCCTGCCTCCTGCCTTCTGCCTCCTGCCTTGCCATAGCGATAATCTTTAACACTGAGCTACTTAGACGATAAGTAGGAGGTGGATCAATAAGTCAGAACCTAGTGTGGTAAAACTTACTAGAGAAGACGACTCTCTAAATTAGCCAAGTAACCCTTGGGGTCTCGGCGAAATCGATACTGTTCAATTCTGGCTTTGTGGTGTTTTTGCAATTGAGAGCGTAATTCGAGCCAAGTAACGATATCAACTTGTGCTAAATCAGATGCGGTAAAAGAACGAAGTTTAGTAGCAATGGCACAAGCAAGTTTGACAGAGCCACGAATAACAAGGGATGAGGGAGCAACCTTACGACCAGTACAACGACGTTGATGATGACGTAGCATACCAAAAGCGTGTTCTAAGTCATTATTAGTTCTAGGAAAATCTTCAATTTCGTAACAATGAAAAAGTCCAGACCAGTAGTTATTGGTGGTTTTTATAAAGTTATCGATTGCGGTGTTCAATGTGCCAGCTTTCTGCTTTTGTTGGGACATTTGAGTTAACAGTTGCTGATAACTTTGTTTGACACCAGCAGCATCAAGACCTATTTTATTATTGAGAATATTACTAGCTTTATCAACCCACCCATATGCAACCCTCACAGGTGAAAATAAAGATGCAGTCGCAGATAATCCCTTAGCTAGAAGGTGTTTTAGATTGACTAAAGGTGGTGGTAAAGCACTTCTTTTTTCCATCCGTTCTAAGCTTTGTTCTATCAAAGTCAAATTTTCTTGTAACTTTAACCCTGATGCTTCTAAGGGTGGATGACCATCATTGGTTATAGAACTACGGACTGCCGAGCAATAATCTTCAATAATAGTCACCAAATCCTGATCTTCATTGGTAACACTACGTTCAATTTCTCGTAATCCTCTAACTTTTTTTTTTCAATTCCTTTTTTGCATGTCTATCCGCCTCATATATGGGTTTAATAGCTTCTTTCAGGTAATGGTAATGACATAAACCATGAGCAATACTAGGTAATGCTAACCCAACAGCTTTGCGAATTGATTGTTGCCCATCACTAACAACTCCATCAATTGGTACATTTAGGCTATTAGTTACTTCTAGTAATAGCGTCACTAAATCTTCATTTCTTGATGATAATAAGGTTTTAGCAAGTAAGATTTCTCCAGATAAGCAATCTCGAATTACCCATAATACCTCATGTCCAATTTCTGGCTGCATCCCGTCGATCGCTAATATTACCCGTCCTTGATTAGCCATTATGGCTTTTAACCTAGTGTGGTCTTTTAACCATAAAGAAAGTAACTCGTCATATCTGTCAATTAAGTGCGTGACCGTTCGTTGACTTATACATATACCTTTTAATTCAAGGTGAGCGTGTATTTGGGGAACGCTTCTATGTTCCTGATAGCGTAATGCTCCTATATAAGCAATCACATCCAAACCAAATTCGTTTTGTGGTAGAGCTAAAGAACCTTCTTGCTCTGGTCGATACACTTTTTTGTACAAGAAACATGACTTATTTTGACATCGACGAATTTTTAGCTGTAATTCTACTACCCCATTTAACGTTCTTATATGTCGAGGATTATTGTATTCATTCCACATTGCTTGACCGCACGATGGGCATTTTTTTTGAATACAATCGAGTACTTTAAACGATGTTGCCTCTGGTTTTAGACTTTTTCTTGCCAAGTTTTTGCGCCATTATTTCGCTACAAGGTCAAGATTACAGCATTTCCGCTCTTCTCTAGTAAGTTTTACCACGCTAGGTCAGAACTTGGAAGTTGGAAGTTGGAATTAATCATTTTCAACTTCCGATTTTCGACCTCTTAAAAGAAATTATGTATATGCCGGAAAATAAAAAATTTCGAGTAGTAAATCAAACATTAGGAACACAACCAAAAATAGGACCGATTCCCACAGAACTAATATTTCCTTGGTTAGTAATAGTAATAGGGTCTATATTTGTCGTCTACTATATTCTGGTCTGGGGCTGGCTGGCGACGTTATTTACCTCTTTTTGGGGCTGTGCAACATGGTGGTTCGTGTCAAGTAATAAAAGTTTTTTAGGAAAATTCGTAGGTACACCGCGCATCAGTAGAGGATATATGGCATTTGTATCTTTAATTAATCCACCAAGAAGAGGCAGTGGAGGCAGGGGGAGCAAGGGGAGCAAGGGGAGCAGGGGGAGCAGGGGAGGCAGGGGGAGCAGGGGGTGGAGGCAGAGCGAGTAAGGGGAGTAAGGGGAGCAAGGGGAGCAGGGGGAGCAGGGGAGGCAGGGGGAGCAAGGGGGGGATAATTTAGTATTTAATATTTGCATCAATAAATATTAATTAATGAATTTTTAAATATTAAAAGCTTTTACTAAAATTCCTATATAGAAGAAACCATGCCTAAGCAAAGTAATGAAGAAAAAATAGGAAAGAAAACATTAACACTGACTCCATTTGAAGATATGGTTGATTTGGCAGGTGTTTGTGAAATGGAATTAGCAGGTAGGCAATCGATAGGGGCATTAATAATTAAAAAGAAATCCAATATTCAAATAAGATTTGCGTTTGATTGTTTGGGAATCCACCCCAACCTAACGGCAGAGCAAATTCAGCCAATTTTTGAGGGGATAGAGGGAGGGCTAAAAGAGATACCAGAGCGAGAATTACTAACAATACATTTTGGCTCATTTACTGATGATTATTTAAGACAAAGAGAAATCAAAAAAATCGAATCTGAATGCCAAATAGAACCAATAAAACTATTATTACGTAGTGAGAGGTTACGGACAAAAGAGTTAACCGCGTTGGGATTGAGGAAGAATAAATTCTTAAGAATATGGTGTACATACACAGTGGAGGAGGATGAAAAATTAGAAGATTTAGCAGAAATAGGACTGAAGAAGTTGCAAAAACTTTGGTTTCAGTTTACGGGAGAAATTCACCAACTAAATAAGGAACGTATAGAAAATATATTACGTAATTCGTTCCTAGATGGATTTCAAAGCTGGGAGCAAATTCTCTCAAATAAGATGGGACTAACAGTAACGCCCTTGAGTGCAGAAGAAATCTGGGGTTTACTTTGGAATATATTTAATTCTGATGAAGCGCCCCAAATCCCAAATCCGTTAAAACTTACTCCTGATGAACTAAGTGAAACACAAACAAGTGAATTTCATATCAAACATCTGATATTAGGGAATGAGAAATCAGTCCCCATATTTGATAAGAAATGGGTAAAAATTCAAGATAAATATACAGGAGCGTTAAATTTCAGCCATAAACCAGGGGGGTGGGGAGATGAATATTCACAATTGCGCTATTTGTGGTCAGTAATTTCAAAAGAAAAGGTAGCGGACACAGAAATATTTTGTCAAATAACTAAGGCTAATCAAGGTATAGCCAAGGTAAATTTACAGCGATTAACCAAACAGTCAATAACATCAACCTCGATGTCAACAGATAGGGGCAACATTGATGTTAAGGCAGGACTCAATATCGAAGAATCAGTAGAAGCGCAACGCACACTATACCAGGGTAGTGTTGTGCTAAATACAGCAGTAGTGTTTTTAGTACATCGCAGCGATTTACAAAAATTAGAAGAGGACTGTCGGTATTTAGCAAGCTGTTTTCTGCGTCCGGCAATAGTATCTCGTGAGGTGGAATATGCCTGGAAGTTGTGGTTGCAGTGTACCCCCATTATTTGGGAAGCGTTGTTGACAAAACCATTCAACCGTCGCCTAGTGTACTTCTCAAGCGAAGCACCAGGATTAACGCCGTTAATACGCACTGCTACAGGAGATCGCAGTGGGTTTGAACTAGTGGCAGAAGAGGGAGGTACACCTATCCACTTAGATTTGTACCAAAATCATAAAAACCTCGCAGTATTTGGGACGACTCGTTCAGGGAAATCGGTGCTGGTGGCGGGAATTTTAACCCCAGCGCTGGCACTGTCTATCCCAGTTATCGCACTGGATTATCCCAAACCAGATGGGACATCAACATTTACGGACTACACCAAATTATTAGGAGAACAGGGAGCATATTTTGATATAGCTAAAGAATATAACAACTTGTTTGAGTTACCAGACCTACGTTCGATGAGTGAAGAAATCATCAAAGAGCGAATGACGGATTTTCAGGAATTTCTCAAATCAACGTTAATGACAATGATTATTGGTACAAATCCGATAGGGGTGAGTTTCACGCTCACATCACTGATCGAATCACTTATATCATTGGCATTGCAAACATTCTTTAACGACGATGAAATCAAACTACGCTATCAAGCAGCATTGAGGGCAGGAATCGGTACACAAGAGTGGTTGGATACACCAACCTTAAAAGATTTTTGCAAGTATTGTGCACCTGGGTACATAAATCTGGATTCATTATCAACCAATAGTAGCGAAGTATCTCTTGCATTGGGACACATACAAGTGAGGCTAAAATACTGGCTATCAACAAAGGTAGGACAGTCAATCTCGTCGCCTTCCAGCTTCAGGGCTGATGCCAAACTATTGGTATTTGCACTGAGAAATTTATCTAGCGATAGTGATGCAGCAATCCTAGCCCTGAGTGCCTATGCTGCGGCACTGCGTCGCGCTTTAAGTTCAAAAGCTTCGATATTCTTTTTGGATGAAGCGCCGATTCTATTCCAGTTTGACGCGATCGCCGAGTTGATTGGACGCTTGTGTGCTAATGGTGCAAAAGCAGGGATTAGGGTAATATTATCAGCCCAAGAGCCAGAGAGTATATATCAAAGCAAGTCGGCGCAGAAAATATTTGCTAACATTACTACCCGGTTAGTAGGGAGGATACAGTCATCAGCAATTGACCCATTCGTGGAGAGATTTAAGTATTCCTACGAAATTATTAGTAGGAATAGTACGGAGTCTTTTTATCCAAAGAAAGAAGGGATTTATTCGAGCTGGCTATTAGATGATAATAGCAAGTTAACATTCTGCCGTTATTATCCGGCTTACTGTTTGTTGGCGGCGGTAGCCAACAATCCAGCAGAGCAAGACCTGAGATATGTATTTTTGAATAAATATAAAGATAATCCTTTGTTGGGATTATATAAATTTAGTGAAGACTATGTACGGATGATTAGAGGCGAAGAACTATCGCTAGAAGCAAAACAATTATTGAAACAAACTTTAATAAAGGTATCGTAACTATGAACAGAACAAAGGCGAAAGTTATTTTACCAAGTTCAATTGTGCTAGCAGTAGTATCAATTAGTACGCCAAGTTTAGCGTTTGGATTGCCAATTCCCAATTTCATCAGTTCAATATTCAATGATATCAGGGAAGAGTACAGCAGATTAGAGCAAGAAGTACAGAGACAAATTAATGACTCTTGGGCAAATATATCAACAGATGCACAATCCGCTATTGCATCGGCTATAGGAGAGATGGGGACACCAGACCCGACTTTAAGTACCCAAGAGTTAAGGGAAAGACTGAGAAATAGTCGCTCATTACCAGAAACAAAAACGCTAACAGGAAGATTGGAAAGAGACATAACCCGTGCGGCTGTCAACTCTACATTAGGACTAGAAGGACAACAAGATACGAGAGAAAAAATCGAAGCCACCACAAGAATATCCCAAGAAACACAAACTCTCGCCCAAGAAGCACAATCATTAGATGCTTCACAAAATATCTTGAAAGTCTTAGCAGCACAAAATGTGCAGGTTGTATCAGCAATAACACGTTTTCATGCTGATTCGTTAGCGGCAAGACAAGATTCAGCCCAAACAAATCTGATGCTGTCTCAAGTAGCAGAAAATATGGCTAATGCCACCACAAAAGAAGAACTCAGGACAACAGGGCAAGCTTCTTTGACTCAGGAATTAGTATTTATGTCTGTGTTAGACCCAGCGAGAGAATAAATAACTAGATATCTGCGAGAAAATAAGATGTTGATATATTTATTGAGTCAAATTCCTAATGGTGTAATTTCTAACGATAATTTAGCAGATAGAGCAGCACAGGTATCACTTGGAGTAGCTCAAGGATTTGATGAATTATGGCGAGAAGTATTAGGAGGAGAACTGTACGGATCACTGTGTGATGTGGGAACGGTATTCGCCCTGACTACTTTGGGATTTTATATATTGGAGTGGACAAAACAGGTATTGAATGGTGAAGAACAAAGAGCATTTAGCTCGTTTATTTGGCCATTAATTATTGCCACATTGTTAGCCAATGATGGACAACTGCTAGGAACAACGACAGTTGGAATAAAAAACTACATCAATAATGTCAACAACTACGTACTGACCAGAACAGCCGTAGGAGTAGACTTACGTGCTGCATACTCAAAAGCAATGGGAGTAGCAGCAGTCAGAGCGGCGATAGGCAGAGAAATAGAAGCTTGCCGGACATCGCAGCTTTCACCACAAGAAACAGTGCAGTGTTTGGAACAGGCCAAGCAATCATTATCACGGCAGTATCCACAATATTTTCGAGCAAACGGGCCTTTTGCTTGGTTGGTAGACAGAATAGATAGAATTGTACGCGCTCCACAAGAGGCAATACAATCAGGAGCAAATCCAATTCAAGTGCTACTATCCCCATTCAGTGCCTTTGTGGGTTCAGTAGTAGCGGAAAACATTACCAATATATTAGTAGGTTTATCAGGAGCATATCAGTGGGGGATTGAGCTAACGATGCTGCTGACGGCTTATCTGGGGCCATTAGCGGTAGGGGGTTCGTTGCTGCCCTATGGTGCGAAACCGATGCTCTCCTGGTTGACGGGCTATTTTTCCGTGGGATTAGCCAAACTGAGTTTTAACATTATCGCCGGATTTGCTGCGGAATTAATTGCAAATTCGCGTGCAGATCAACCACTATTTTTCTTATTTACAATTGGAATTTTTGCGCCGGCGTTAGCAACAGGTTTAGCCGCAGGTGGAGGTATTTCGCTATTGATGCAGATTAATAAAGCCGCAGATGAGGCGAAAAATTTTGCTAAAGATGTTGTTGTAACTGTAGCAACGGGTGGTGCTGGTGCGGCGGCTAAATTCATTCGTCCCAAATAAAGCAGGGGAGCAGGGGAGGCAGGGGGGCAGGGGAGGCAGGGGCAGTAGGGGCAGTAGGGGAGTTTTAGCTATGTTTGCTGTTACTGATTAAAGGTCTTGATTGTCACAAATGAAATTATGTTAAACCTGATTAATTTAAAAATTCCTAAATCTAAACTGAAACAGGAGAGAAATACAGTCCTCAGCTATGGTTCATCAGTTCCCACGAGGATAGCAATTATAGCGGTGATGGGTTGTTTGATGGGAGGCATTTCTTTAATTATCCAATTTCTCAACTACGGAGCAATTAGGAGGCTAGTCAGGAATGAAGTCCCCTCACTGGTTCAGTTGTCGTCAGGCGAAACAATTTATGCAAAAGCAGTAGAACCAGCAGAACGTTCTGATGAAACAATAAAGCAGTTCGTGTCGGATTCATTTGTGGGGATGTTTAATTGGGATGGATTGATTCAGAAAAATAATGAGCAAGGGAAGTTAATAGTAGAAACAGATCCTGGTGTAGAAATTAAGGGACTAGATAACGAACCCACAAGAAAAATTACTTCTAGGGCATACGAAGCAGCGTTTGCATTATCAGATAGAGTTGGGTTTCGTGCGGCATTCCTGCGGAGAC
Organism: Nostoc sp. MS1; assembly: GCF_019976755.1. Classification (NCBI taxonomy): domain Bacteria; kingdom Bacillati; phylum Cyanobacteriota; class Cyanophyceae; order Nostocales; family Nostocaceae; genus Nostoc; species Nostoc sp. MS1. The sequence goes on along the minus strand of NZ_AP023442.1, from coordinate 39,448 downwards.
TGTCACTTTTGACAGACCCAGAAGTGTTTAGCGGCAATATGCGAGTGGCGCTAATTCCCCACTACATATGGGAGCAACGCGATTTTGTGAAGTCGGATCAAAATCAAGCGATCGCTAAAAATCATACTTAATTTAATAGTGATTTTATTTACAAATAAAATATTGATTTACACGAAAAATCATCTTGATGAGATATCTCAAAAAGATTGCTAGCAAGTCATTTGAGGATTATTTCCAAAAATCTCTGCAACAAGTCTTTGATACTTAGTATCAATTACGGCAGAAAATAAATTGAAGGCAGAATTAAAGTATAAAATTTATCAACCAGTTTGGGGTTTGATAAAAGAATTAAAGATAGAATCACAAAAATTATCCCAACTTTTAGCTATCCATTGACAACGCAGATGTAACATAATTTCTGCATTATTTTGTAACCAAAACTTACTGTTTCCTTTCATGCGTAAATTAACAACTTGACGAATTAAACTTTCAACTGCACCACTACCGAGAGGTAATTTTCGAGCTGCAACTTCGTTATATTTTAAAAGCCTCCTTCTATACGCTTTTAAAATATAATTTCGCTCTCTTACCATAATTTTACAGCGCTCTCCTGTTGCCTCGGAAATAAATTCACCCATATTTCTCATTAAATCTAGTGCCTGACCTTTCTTTAAAATTTTCCGAGATTTTTTAAACCAGGATTGACGCTCATTATCTGTACTAAAAGCGGCATCAGCAAAATCTTGTAAATGTGATGCTGCGTGATAAAAGTCTAATAATTGATAAGTTTCAAGTGGGCATTTTAATTTTTTTAGTAAAAGAGGAATGTGTATCCATATCCACTCTGCACCATCAGCAATCAATAACACCTGCTTGGCTTCACTTATACCCAAATTTACTAAATACATCTCTAAAATTTTGAGGAATTCTTTATAACCTGAATATGTGCCATCATTCGTAATAGGTATTGTCGATGTCCTAATTTTTTTACCTTCTTCATTTACTACATAAATTGTTAGTAACTTTGGCTCCATCCATTCACCAACAAAGCCATGACGGTTTGTTTTCTTACTGCGTCTACCTTTTTTATTAAACCTAATTTTAGTTCTTCCACCATCTACAGCGATTACAACTCGTTGGCCTTTGAGAACATTACTATTAGATAAGTGGTTCATCTCCAGATTTAATATTTTTGATTGGCGTAGATTAATACCAATTTCACCAAAAAGGTAAGTCAGGCGTTCGATTCGTTTTAAACTAACATTTATTCCCCAATCCGTTAGCGTCGAACGTGCTGCATCGAAAGAACTAGCGATCGCACCATATTTTGCGATTATTGACCAGACTAGAGGGGTAATACCTTCAGACATCCCTAGCCACTTTAAAAACGGACAAAATCCTTGATTTGAAGTTTTTATTTTTGGCTCATTGAGCAGAGGATTATCAGATTCTTTACTTGTGGGATTCCGTTCAAGTACATAAGGTAAAGTTAAAGTTACTTCGACGTTTCCAATTGTTACTATTTTTCGCTTTTTAGAACCATGTTTTTGTGTATTTAAATTTCTCCATCCCTGTGTTTGACTAACAGAATAGTTTAGGATTTTTGGGGATACGGAAAGATTATATAATAAAACAGCTATACATTGACCTGCTAAAATCATTGCCTGTTCTCTAATTTCTTTTTCTCGTTCTCTCAGCTTTTTTCCATCCCACTCTGTGATATTTGTAAATTCTAAAAGTTTTGTGACCTGTAAGTGAAAACTTTTAACTGACTTGTTTAAATCAAGAGTTGCACTTATATTTTTTGCCATAAAAGGTAGACGTTAAAACTCTGGAAAGATTACTTAACCGGAATCCTACCTTGTTTTTGACCTTTATAAATTTTTGCACACATCACCAGACTTGAAATTGGTTGATAGCTTACGTATTAATACGGCTTCTAATATAAGAAATATTTTTTAGTACTGAAGAAAGTTGTTAGCGATCGCTGGTTTTTGATCCCACCTCACCAAATCGCGTTGCTCCCCTACATATCCCCTCCCCGAAAAATTAGAGATGGCAAGTGGGAAATAGATTTTCAATCAACATTAGTCACGTTTAGAAAACTAGATAATGCGGGGAACGGGATAGCACTAAATAAAACAGTAACAGTAGAAGCAGTCACTACCCCACAAAAGCCCCCAGAGGATACTACAGAATTAGCATTAAAAATTTATAAAATCCGCAAAAGTGGACTAGAAATAACACAAATAGTAGATTTGAATTTAGGAAAGAGCCGATGAATCACAATCCCTTAACAGTTGATGAAATAATAAATCTTGATGATGAAAAAGAGGAGTTAGACGATAAATTACCCCCTATAGATGACACCCAAAATTTAACCGAGCATAATTTAATTACATCACCTTGGTCAAGGATAGGGATAATTGGTGTACCACTAGGTGTTGGCTTTTTAGTGTTTTATTTCCTGTTTAATAACATCATTAATGGTAAACCAACAGCGAATAACCCCAACCAAAATGAGCAAAAAGCGACACAACCAACAGCGCAATCAAACAACTCCGATGGGGATGTTTATGCACAGTTGGCTTTGGCCAAACAGCAAGAACAATTAGAGAAACTGAATAAAAATCAGGAAAAAACACCAGCCCTAGTACAAAAATCTTCTCCCCAAGAACTTAAACCAGTAGCCAAACAAACTCAAGGAGCGCAAGTATCATCTGCGCCACCACCGCCTAAAACTTATTCATCCCCATCAAGAACTAACTCGTCACCTTCAACAACCTATTCACCACCATCAAGAACATACTCCTCGCCACAACGTATAGTCGCAGCTTCAACACCAGCCCTCGACCCAATGGCAGAACTAGAACGACTGCGCTCAATCGGGTCGTTTGGTCAAGTGGTTTATGGCAATACTGGGACAACTACAGCAAATGCTCCTATTACTTCTTTAGATTCTGACACCCAAACAAACGTCAACACAGGGCAGCCACTATCTCAACCACTATCTCAAACTGATGAACCACCATTATCAACAACTGAGCAAACTGTAGAAGATATGGGCATAGAAAAGATTCGCCCCCGGTGGTCATCATCAGTAAAATCTAATGCTAAAAACTACTTACCAGAGGAAAAACAAATTATCCAAGGGCGTAAAACGCAATATCTGGTGGTAGGTCAGATGGCGAGTGGGGTTTTAGTTACTCCATTAATTAAAGAGCAATCCGACAGTAGAAATCAGAACCAGAAAGCTACCACAGATGATGGAAGACGTTATGTAGCAAGGCTTACAGGGGAATTGAAAGACAATCATGGGCAGATAGCCATCCCTTATGGCAGTTTATTAGCAATTGAATTAGTTTCAGTGGACGGAGCCAATCATGCGATTGCTCAAGTACGCAGCATCATTCTCAACAACACAGAATACCAAATCAAACCAGGAGCAATTACTGTACTAGGAGATAATAGTCAGCCCTTGATAGCCCGGAAATATCATGACAGAGGTGGTGAAATTGCACGAGGTGATCTTACTGTCGGGGTAGTGTCTGCTCTAGGCAAAGTTGGTGAAATAATTAATCAACCTGATACCACAGAGGAAATTGAGGATGAGTTTGAAGGCAGAATCAGACGACGCAGCAGTGGAAATCAACGGAATCTCACCGGGGCGCTATTGGAGGGTGCATTTGGTTCTCTTTCGTCTATTTTAGGTGAACGCGCTCGGAGTTCTACCGAAGAAATTCAGTCTCGTCCCAATATCTGGTACATCCCCGCTTCCAGCCGTGTAACATTCTTGGTTAACCGCACTTTGGAGATGGAATTACCATGAAAAAGCTGTTGATTTGTACTGCAAGTGCGATCGCTGTTGCATTGTGCCAACCACTAGCGGCAGGAGCCACTCCAGTAGTGCGGCCGATAAAACAATCACTCTTGAGTGGAACAAGTGCAAGACTGCAAACAATCAATGTGTGGAATGGTCATGGTGTGAGTATTTCGTTTTACGCGGTAGGTGAAACCATACAGCGAGTATGGATTGATGACCCCTCACAAATTTTGATAGATACAGACGGTTGCTTAAAAGGAATTGACCGAGACTGTGAACAGGCGGGTGCAGGACTTATACAGTTACGGCGGATTAAAAAGCTATCTATTCGGGGGTTGCCACAAGCGGCGGCGACACACTTGACTATAGTCACTCAGACAACAAGCAAAGAGCGCAAATCGTATCACTTTAGAGTAGCACCGTCTAATGGCAAACCGCAGTACAGTCAAATTGCCATCATTAATGATGAACCACCACCATTAGCGACACCACCACCGCGTAGATTGCAGCCCATCACACAAACCATAAATACTACTAGACAAATTAGGTTTGGTGTCGCTGTGGCAATCAGAAATAAATTGCTCACTCCATCATCTGAACTTCATGGACGCATTGAACAATTAATTACCTACTTACTTCAAGGTGATGAATTGTCAACGGCGGCTAGTAAAGCAGTGGTTTCGATGGAGTTAGTCAATAAATTAATTCAGTTTGGTCAAAGTCCATCTCTAAATATATGACTCAGCAACCAGAGCAATCAAACCAAGACAATAATCAATATTTAGTGGAGCAACAAACAGAGCAATCAACCCAATCCGAGAACAAATCTTTGATTTATCTAATGTTGGGTATTCTACTAAATCAGTCAAAGCAACTCAACAATTCTCAACAGTCAACAAAATTAGATAAGCAACAATTTAAGACTCAAAAAGATGAGCGAATCAGATATTTAATATTTTTTGGCTTAATATTTTTCTTGTTCAATACCTTAGCCAATTTACGAGGGTTCAACGCCTGTAGAAACGTTATGAATACGTCCCAAAGAAGTAAGTTTGGCAAAAATCTGAGTTAATAAAATAGGCTCAGGTATTTCGGGAAGCATTTTTAAAATTTCACGGACATATCGAAAACCACGATAGTGAGCCTTAAGGTCAAGGATGCCGGAGTCGGGATTAAGGAGACGAAAATCCGCGAGAAGATGATGGGATAAGTTGACCATAAAGAATGCTAGATTAGCAGCATTAGTTACAGCAGTTTGACTTAAGTTCATAAAATCTTCCAATCCCCAAAATTGCTTGGCATCTCGAAAATTGAATTCGATCTGAAAGCGTAGCTTGTAGTAGTCAATTATTTTTTCAGATGACAATTTTAGATCACTAGAAAATAGAATTACATGACTACGAGCATGAGTTTTAAGATTGGTTTTGACGAGAATAACTACATTTAGAGATTGGGCAAATTCTTTGTGAAGTAATGTAACTTGATAAACGTCAGTTTGGATATCATCATCAACGGTACTTTGACATAAATACTTCTTAGGTATGTTGTTGTAGTCAATTTTGTCTCCGTATTTACGACGAGAGCGACTATTGGGGTCAGGGTGTTGATAAGGTATATATAATGCTGAATCAGAGCGAAGCTTAGAAATTATATGCAAGTTAACTTGACGAGCCATCTGCAAGGCATTATTATTCCCAAAGTGTCCATCCAATACTAAGTAAGTAAGGGGAATAAATTTAGCTAATAACTTAAATAGCGACTTAATCATCTTCTGAATTCTGAGTAATTCAGATGTGAGAACTACCTGGGTTTTATTCTTGTTTTTACTTCCCTTTGGTCGCCCACGCCCACGTTTTTCTTGCGGTTTTATTTCTTTGGTTGGTGACGAGCTACTTTTTTCTATATCGCTCTTTATCACCTGTTCTATCTGAATCGGAAACGAGTGCCTTTGCTCAACACTGACTAATGATAATGTAAAAAAAGATAGCCCTGATATGGGTTTACCAGCCAGGCTAGAAAAAAATCTATCCAGTCCATAAGTTTGTTTTCCTGATTTACTTATCACAACTTCATCTCCCGCTAGCAAATATATCTCATTCGGACGAAATAAATGCTTGTGAAAGAATAACCAAAACAATGTCGCCCAAGGTATTACCGTATGAAAGAATCTCAACATCGTTCGATAACTGCCACCACTACCTGTCCAACGAGAAATTCCCAACATCGTCACTCGGCCACTCATTGCTAACATGGCCAGGATTATCTGGTTCAATTGCCGCATCGTCGTAGCGTTTATCTGCGGCAGGAGGCATTGCAGGAGTGATAAGATATCGGGCATGGGTTGATTGTGGCTTTTGAGTTGTCGTTTGGGAAGACAATAACTCTACTACATCAGCCCTCTCTCTTCACCCTCTTATTTTGGCTAAGGTATTGCCTTAATTAAGGAGATTATATGAGTGGATTTGGTCACGGTTCCGTCGGCACAAGAGAACAAGCATTTACACGTTTACTGCCTTTAAGAGCAAAAAGCTACCCGACCCATGAACTACTAAAACTTGCCAACAGCATCAAGTCAGACCCAGATACGGTGAAAGATGGCCCTGATCCTGAAGAAAATTTGCTCTTACCAGCAGGTTATACATACTTTGGTCAATTCATTGACCACGATCTAACCTTTGATAACACATCATCTTTAAACCCCGCAGATATTGGTTCTGTAGATCGTTTGCCAAGTAATTTACGAACTCCACGCTTTGATTTGGATTCCTTATACGGTGACGGGCCTGATGCTCAACCTTTTCTATACGATGAGGATGGTGCGACACTTCTATATAAAAACGGCACTGCAAATCAGGTTGAACCTACCGCTAGTAATACAAAGCTAGTTAAAGACTTTAAAAATCAAGCAGATCAAGACCTACTGCGTAGCCCCAATGGTCGCGCGATTATTGGTGATAAACGTAATGATGAAAACTCGATCATTAGTCAAATCCAATTGTCTTTTGTCAAGTATCATAATGCAGTAGTAGCAAAGCTCAAACAAAACAATCACAAACTGCAAGACGATCAGAAACTGACGGGTACTGCTTTGTTTGAAGCAGCACAAAACGAAGTACGCTGGGCTTATCAAAAGATAGTGATAGAAGACTTTTTGCCCCGCATTGTTAACGCAGATGTTCTAGAAGGTCTAAAAGACAAAACTCGTGACCAACGCGCTCAAAACTATGCTCTTTACACAGAAGACAAACGCGAAAATTTACCCCGCGAATTTGTAGTAGCAGCCTACCGTTTTGGACATTCTGGAGTGCGCTTTGGTTATCGTCTCAACAATGATCAACGCTTTAGCATTTTCCCTGGTAGCGATAATGACAACCCAGACGATGACAGTTTATTAGGATTTGAGCCACTGCCGAGTCATCATGTCATTGATAACTGGGCGAGATTTTTCCCGCTTACAAGTCCAGGAGTGTTACCCAATGAGTCTCGTGAAAGCCCTGCTGATGAAACGCCCGATCCAAAAGTACGCTTACAACTAGCTTACAAAATTGATTCCAACTTGGTTGACCCACTTGGCGTTTTACCGCCCCCTGTGTTGCCGACCAGTCAGAATGTTGGCGGAGTAATTAAAGAAGTTAGAGATGCCATCAGCCCTGACACCTTGCCAGACACGAAAGTACCACCACGTCCATCCCTGGCACTGCTTAATTTATTGCGAGGCAACAACTACCGAGTACAAAGCGGGCAACAGATTGTCAAAGCTCTACAGGACAAAGGTTTTACTCAGGCTATCCCTCTCACCTCAGATCAACTCAGTGTGCGACAATCGGCGGGTGAAAATTCGGCGGGTGATGCACTGTTTAAGTTTGAGCCAATTGCTGAGAATCTGCAAAACGACACCCCACTCTGGTTTTACATCTTAGCTGAGGCTCAAGCTCCCTTAGTAGATCACTTTGGTGTGGGAAAAAGTTTTTCCGAAGTAGAGTTACTCAATGGTGTTGGTGCTAAAACTCAGTTAGGTTGGGTAGGTGGTCGGATTGTAGCAGAGGTATTTTACGGACTTTTAGATTCTGATCAGGAATCTTATATTAATAAAGCACCTAAAGATTGGCAGCCAATTTTAGGTGGTGATCAGACAGTTATCTTTGCTAACCTACTCAAATTTGCAGGTCAAAATATCGAACCACCTCAAACCAGCACAAGCACCCACAAAAACTCAGGTTCTTGCTGATGGGAAAAATGTTGAAGGAGGCATAAGGCAGAAGGAACAATTGGGAGGGGTCTAAATCCTCTGCCAATTGTAAGCGCCGTATAGACGGCGGGGTCTTAAACCCCTGCTCTCTCCGTCCGCAGCAGCAGACAGAGGGCAGTTTTCCTCCTGCCTCCTACCTTCAGTAAGAACTGCCTTCCTTGGTAGCAAATTGATTAGTGGAAGAAGCAGAAGTATATAAACTTACTACTTGATCTAAGTTGTTAATATCATTGCGTCTTATCTTTAAGCCAGGTCTACTTAATTCAGTAACAGAATACATTGTTGAGGTCGTCTTTTCAGAAGTGTTAATTTTTGTTTGCCCAATGGTATTTAATATGTAGCCAAGTAGTTGCAGTGCTTTGAACGGCATAAGCTAATAAGTATTTAATTTTGCTACCACATCACAACCCGTTGTAACAATTGGGAATTTTGCGAAGTTTGCTAAACTCAGTAGAGTATGAGTTTTTATATGAAGTTTATCAAAAAAAATATTAGTTATATAGATTTCATTTGCATAAGAATAAGACTATTCTGAAATATAGAAAAGCAAAAAACCAAAAATAATATTGAAAGTCAAAGTTTTTTGGTTATTTATCAATATAGAGTCAAATCACATGGTTAATACACAGTTTAACTTAGTAAACCTTTTTGAGTTTATTAAAGAGAATAACAAAGACCTCAATCCAGATCATTATCAGATTGCTGTTCGTCAGCATGAAATAGGTGTTCAGATTGTACTAAAGTATATTAATGTTAATCCAGATAAAGAAGTTGTAGTAGGTGCAATTGGATTATAGAGTTACAGGCGACAATTCACAGAATTTTGTGAATTGTCGCCTTAATAATTTTAAATAAAATTCTATGAATAATAATTTTAAATTAAGTAAACATTAGTTTTTTGTAAATCCCTATGATCATTGAAACAATATCTGGAACTTCATTACAGTACTATTTAATTCCATTTGATGCTGTTGGTAATGAACGTGATGATCCTCAAGCTAAGACAAGCCAAAAGATACTGAATATCTTGTCTAATGAACCAATCACAGATGTTTTTATATTCAGTCATGGGTGGATGAGTGATGTTAATGGAGCGCGGCAGCAATATAATAAATGGATAGGTGCAATGCAGAACAATTTAAATGATATTGCACAAATCAAACAAGTATGCCCAGAATTTTACCCACTTTTAATTGGTTTATACTGGCCAAGCCTACCTTGGGGTAATGAAGAACTTAGTAGTGCTGTGTCCTTTGAGCCAACATTTACTTCTTCATTAGAGAGCTTAATTGAGGAATATGCACAAAGGATAGCTGACACAGAGATTTCTAGACAGGCACTCAAAACAGTTTTCCATGCAGCAATCGAAGATGCTGTACCTGACTATATGCCATTAGAGGTAAGTCAAGCCTACGAAGTTTTGAACCGAGAATCGGGTTTAGGTAATGATGGTGAAGGCGCAGCCCCAGGAAGCGATCGCTTATCTTTCGATCCAGAAGGTATATTTGAAGCCACCAAAGCTGAACCAGTTGAGTTTGGTCAATTCAACTTCAGTGGAATTTTGATGCCCCTGCGAGTCCTCTCTTTTTGGAAAATGAAAGATAGAGCGCGTCAAATTGGGGAAACTGGTGGTTTCGAGTTACTCGCAAAACTGCAAAAAGCAACGCCAAATACCGTGCGATTTCACCTTATGGGTCACAGTTTTGGATGTATTGTTGTTTCTGCCATGTTAGCTGGTTCTAAAGGGCATAACACTTTAGTTCGCCCAGTTAATTCTGTATCCTTAGTACAAGGTGCTTTATCACTATGGTCTTATTGTGCAGATATTACAGTTTTACCAGGCCGTCCTGGCTACTTTCATTCTGTTGTTTCTGAAAATAAAGTGGCTGGCCCTATCATCACTACACAAACAAAATTAGATGCTGCTCTTGGTAAGATGTATCCCTTGGCTGCGGGTATACGCCACCAAATAGTTTTTGAAACTGTCGAGCTTCCTCAATTTGGCGCAGTTGGAACTTTTGGTGCTTGTGGTTCAGGTTTAGAAGTTATAAATATGAAAATGCTTTCTGTAGATGAATCGTACTCGTTTACAGCAGGTAAAATCTACAATTTGGATAGCACACAGTATATCTGTGATACTCATGATGGAATTTTTGTTGGCGCTCACAATGATATAGCTAAACCAGAAGTAGCTCATGCTGTGTGGCAAGCTGTACTCGCTAGTTGATTTAATCAAAAATAAAGGAATAGCCCAATTATGAGTGAAGAATTGCTATTTTTTAATGGAATTGATGGCGTAACTGGTAAGTATTCGCTTCCGCCACTGACACCAATGCAAGTTTCTCAAATTGCTCAGGGTGAAGAAATAGATTTAGAACTTCTTAGCGAACTCCAAAGGAAAAATTTACACGTTAAGGGATTAGACCCAGAATTTGCACCCATAGAAGGAGTAGACCCGAAAAATTTAGCAGAAACTGGTTGGGGAGTAATCTTTGCTTATAATGCTGACCCAGCAATTAAAGAAGCACTAAGCCCATTGTTAGAATTGCGTCAAAAGCAAGCCACCCAAAACAAAGAACATTATTATCAGGAGTATATAGGCATTAAAGCGTATCGTCCGGGTGAAACGAAAACTAAGTTTTTGGCACGTCATCAAGTAGGACAAGGGCCTGCCGACCCTGATAAGATGCCTTACTACCTACTGATTGTTGGTGATCCAGAAACTATTCCCTATAGCTTTCAATACCAGCTTGATGTGCAGTATGCGGTAGGTCGAATTTATTTTGACACATTAGCAGAATATGCTCAGTATGCTCATAGCGTTGTCGAAGCAGAAACAGGTAAGTTCTCCTTACCCCGCAGTGCTAGTTTTTTCGGCGTGCGGAACAGTGGCGACCAAGCAACTCAACTCAGTGCTGACCAACTAATTAAACCCCTAGCCCAATGGATAGCCCAAGACCAAGCAAGCTGGAATATCCAAACTATCCTTAAAGATGAGGCTACAAAAGCTCGGTTAGGGCAATTATTAGGTGGGGGGCAAACTCCTAGCTTGTTATTTACAGCGAGTCACGGGATGAGTTTTCCGAATGGCGACCCCCGACAAGAACACCACCAAGGGGGGTTGCTCTGCCAAGATTGGCCTGGGCCACTCCAATGGAGAGAAAAAATTCCCGAAGATTTTTATTTTTCTGCGGATGACATTAGTGTAAGCGATCACTTGCTGGGATTAATCGCTATTCATTTTGCCTGCTATGGTGTTGGTACACCTAAATTCGATGATTTTGCCCACCGTAAAGCAACTAGCGAAAGGTCAACTATTGCTCCGCGTGCTTTTGTGGCTTCTTTACCACGGCGTTTGTTGAGTCATCCCCAAGGAGGGGCATTGGCTGTAGTTGGTCATGTCGAGCGAGCCTGGGGATATTCTTTTATGTGGGAGAGGGCTGGAGCGCAGTTGCAAGTCTTCCAAAGTGCTTTAAAACGATTGATGGAAGGGCATCCTGTGGGGTCGGCTATGGAGTTTTTCAACCAGCGTTATGCTGAACTTTCCTCTGATCTGAGTGTTCAACTAGAAGAAATTAAATTTGGTGCGATCGCTGATGACTCAGCTATAGCTACTATGTGGACAGCTAACAATGATGCTCGGAGTTACACAATTATTGGCGACCCCGCAGTGCGACTACCTGTTGGTGATGGAAACGCTGTGGAGCGACCAATCATTGAAAAAGTAACCTTGCCAACCGTACCTGCAACAGCAGAAGTATCTGTATTACAACCAGCAAAGTTAGATTTGATTAAATCTTTAGAAACCTTTTTAGAAAAAGTCCAGCAAGCCCCTGCCTTGGAAGTTGAACAAATTCAAGCAACTGTGTCAGCCGTCAATAATTTACTTCAGGCGTTGAGATTATGAATATCTTTGAAATTACAATTCAACGTAAATATCAAGATAGCTGGCCTGTAGTTGTCCAACATACCAAACTAGGTCAACTTGTTCCTATCAGCCGTCAAGGTATCCTTAACATTAATAGTGAAGATGATCTTGTCGCACTCAGGACATTAAGCTCCCAGCCAAGAAAGTACGGCACAATATTAGGCAAAATACTATTTAATGATGGCATACGTGATGCTTTCATTCAAGCTTTGGCAAGTCTTGAAGATAGCAAAAACACTGAGAAATATCTTCATGTATTGCTATACGTCGAAGCTAATGACCTCAAGGAATTACAGTGGCAAAAACTCTGCTCTCCTTTAGATGGAGACTGGGATTTTCTATTTCTCAATCAAAGGACACCTTTTTCTCTGTACATTCCCACAATTACAGAGCAGCTTTTCCCTGCCATTGGACGACGGGACTTGCAGGCACTGGTTGTAGCTGCCAGCCCATCTGGACTAGGAAAATTTCAACTAGAAGACTTTGATGTAGAGGCGGCGGTAGCTAGTGTTAAAGCTGCCCTTGGAGACATTCCAACTGACGTGTTAGCAACAGTTGATGGAGCAGTAGGGCCGCCCACCTTAGACGCACTGATGCAGTGTCTTACTAATGATGAAAAATACTATACCTTAATCCACTTCGTCTGCCACGGTAAGTTGTTATCTAATAAAGAAACTGCACTTTATTTGGCAACCGATGATAATCAAGTTGCACCAGTCAATGGCACTACCTTAATCGACAAGTTGACTAACTTACGCCGCGCACCGCATTTTGCTTTTTTGTCCACTTGCGAAAGTGCGAGTAATACAGCAGAAGCAACAGGAGCAATGGGGGGACTAGCACAACGCTTAGTTAGAGAATTGGGTATACCTGCCGTCGTGGCAATGACGGAGAAAATTAGTATAAAAACTGCTCAAGCTTTAGCTACCACTTTTTATCAAAAATTGAGAGTACATGGCAATGTAGATTTAGCATTGAGCGAAGCTACAGCAGGATTGCAGGGCAGGTATGACATCACTGTTCCCGCACTTTTTAGCCGTTTGGGAGGGCGATCGCTATTTAGCGATACTCCAGACCGCCCGCTTACACCCAAGGAAATCAAGTATGGTTTAGATTATTTGGCAAAATTACTACCAGAACGTGCGCCAATACTGTCCGATGAATTGAATCAGCAAATAACAGTGCTGAATAGAACGTTAGGTACTGAAACCAAAGAGGCACTGCAAGAACAGCAGCAGGCTTTGGATACAGTGAATAAGATATGTAGCGAAGTCTTGGATTTGAGTTTTCCAGCTTTGGCATTGGGTACAGAAGAACCACCAGCCTATGACTCACGCTGTCCTTTTCAAGGATTGAAGCCGTTCCGCTTGGAAAACCGGGAGTTTTTCTTTGGGCGGGAGCAGTTGACTGCAAAACTACAACAAAAGCTGGCGCAAGACAATTTTTTACCTGTGTTGGGTGATTCTGGTAGTGGTAAATCATCCGTAGTCTTGGCAGGATTAATCCCAGCACTACAAAGCCAGCAGCCAAACCTCCAGATGGCTTACATGACACCCACTAGTGAACCAATTGCTGCACTACAAACAAGTCTATTAACATTTCAAAGCCAGGATTTTGTATTGGTGATAGACCAGTTTGAAGAATTGTTCACTCTCTGTAGTGATGAAGCGCAAAGACGAAAATTCATTGAACAATTAATCAGTCTGAGCCAGCAGCAAAAAGGGGTGATTACTATGCGGGCAGACTTTTGGGGAGAGTGTGCGTTTTATCCCAAACTCAAAGAAATGATGCAGGCTAGACAAGAACTAGTTGCACCTATGGACTCAAAGGAGTTACGCAGCGCAATGGAGATGCAGGCTGCAAAGGTAGGTTTGCGCTTTGAAGCTGGTTTGTGTAATTCCATTGTAGATGAAGTTGAAGGAGAACCAGGAGCGATGCCTCTACTGCAACACGCATTGTTTGAGTTGTGGAATCGGCGACAGGGAAGATGGTTGCGGTGTGAGCAGTACAAAGCTATTGGTGGTGTGAAAGGGGCAATTTCTCAGACTGCTGATACTTTTTATAACAATTTATCACCGCACGAAAAAGAACAAGTACGCAATATCTTTGTGCGCTTAACCCGTTTGGATGAAGAAACTGTACAGGGTGATAAACAACGGGATACGCGACGGCGAGTGGAGTTAGAAGAATTAGTGCCAGTTGGTGGAGAGCAGGCACAAATCAAAAAGCTGGTGGAAAAGTTAGCAGGTGAAGGTGCGCGGTTGGTAGTTACTTGTGTAAATAGCAGCACTCATCGAGAGGAAGTTGAAGTTGCTCATGAAGCTTTAATTCGTTATTGGCCGAGGTTGCAAAACTGGTTGAACGAGAACCGGATTTATTTGCAACTGCGTGAGAAAATTCGTGATGCAGCACTGGATTGGAATCAGAGTCAGCGCAAAGAAGAGTATTTAGAACTTCAGGGTGGACGATTAGACGACGCACAAATGCTATCTAAGCAACCTGATTTTTTAAATAAACTTGAGACTGAGTATGTCGATGCTTGTGTGGAGTTGCGCCAGCGTCAACATCAACAAAAGTGGCGAATTGCTTGGATAACTATTTTGAGCTTGCTTGGATTCGCTTTATTTGCAGTTTTTCAATGGAGAGAAGCAGAAATTGGTCAAATTAAGGCTTTAAGTGCATCCTCAAAAGCACTTTTACTCTCCCACCAAGAATTAGAGGCAGTGACAGAAGGTTTGCAGACAGGCAAAAAGTTTCAACATTCATTCTGGCAAGCAATCTGGCCTGACGCTGATTTAGGAAATCAAGTCAGAGGAACACTACAAAATGTGTTTTCTGAGGTTAAAGAAAGTAATCGCTTCCAGGTAAAAAGTCAACTTGCTCCAGTGGTATTTAGTGCTGATGACCCGATGATTGTTACTCAAAGTTTAGATGGCACGGTGCAACTCTGGAAACCAGATGGTACGACGATTCCCTGGCCTCATAACGGTCGAAAAATTGCAATTCCTACTAACAATGGCCAAAAAGCTGATGTGCCAGTAGTTGCTTCGGGTGATAATGAGCAGATACTGGCTTTAGATTTTAAAGGTCGCTTAGTTGTTACGTTTAGACAGGGAGTAAGGTTAACCCCGCTCCAGATTTCAAGTGTCGCATTTAACCCTACTCAGAAGATTATGGCTTTGGCCTCTGGCGATCGCGTTTTACTATTGAGTCTGGTGGGGGATCAACCCCTCAAGAGCTTAAAAACGCAGCTTGGGCCCATAGCTGCACTCGCTTTTAAAGCCGATGGCAAGATTCTTGTCACAGCTAATCAAGATAAAGTCGGAATCATACAACTCTGGAATTTAGAAAACAACACCCTCATAAACACCTTAGAAGGAGATATGGGTTTGCAACAATCTGTCAGTATTAGCTCCGACGGACAGATGGTTGCTGCTGGGGGTTGGTATGGGGCTACACTCTGGAAAAGTAATGGCACATGGCACAAAAAGCTTGATGTTGGGTATCCAAACCAGGTTAACGCCCTAATCTTTAGTCCTGATGGAAAGATGTTGGCCACGGGAGGTGTGAATAAAACAGTCAAACTCTGGAATATCGACGGTACTTTATACAACACATTTCTAGGACATGATGATGCAATTTGGGGACTCAGTTTCAGCCCCGACGGTCGGATAATTGCCTCGGCAAGCAATGATAATACAGTCAAACTCTGGCAGAAAGACAGTCAACAGAATGGTACATTGCTCACAACCTTTATTGGACATCAGAGTTCTGTTCGCTCAGTTGCTTTCAGTCATGATGGTAAGACTATTGCCTCGGCAAGTGATGATGGAATTGTCAAAATTTGGCAGCTAGGTGGTACTGCTCTGAAAACTCTTTTGCATAAAGATCAAGTGTATGCAGTTGCGTTTAGCCCTGATGGAAAGACTATTGCAACCACAAATGGACATGGTTGGCTTACTCTTTGGAACCCAGATGGAACCGTACAGAAAACTGGACAATGGCATTTTGGGCCGATTACCGCAGTCGCTTTCAGTCCTAATGGACAGATGATTGCCACAGCTGCGGGGGATAGGCAAGTACAAATTTGGAATTCAGATGGCACTTTTTTAAGACAGTTAGAAGGACATAAGGGCGAAATTAATCAGTTTGAAGTGAAAGGAGTGAGTTTTAGCCCTGACAGTCAAATAATAGCCACAGCATCTGTAGACGGAAAATTACAATTGTTTAATAGTGCTGACGGGAAGTTGCTAAAAACTTTGGATCAAGAGAATTATCCAATTTGGGGTGTCAGTTTCAGCCCTAAAGATCAGATCCTTGCCTCTGCAAATAATGATGGAACGATCAAGCTCTGGAATACTGATGGTACTTTACTAAAAATTTTGCCAGGACATCAGGATGCAGTTTTGGGAGTCGCTTTCAGCCCTGATGGCAAAACTCTTGCTTCAGCAAGTGCAGATAAGACAGTCAAACTCTGGAATATTGACGGCACTTTACTGAAAACTTTGCCAGGACATCAGGATGCAGTTTTGGGAGTCGCTTTCAGCCCTGATGGCAAAACTCTTGCTTCAGCAAGCTTTGATCGGACTGTGATTCTGTGGAATTGGCAGGAAAATTTGAATCTGAAACAGCTACTTACTTACGGGTGTGATTGGATGCACGACTATTTGAACAACCCTAGTGCTAATATTAGTAAAAGCGATCGCCATCTCTGCGACATTATACAAAAAAATTAGCGTATTTCAGTAATGAACACCTTTGAGATTACCATCCAACGCAAATCAGGCGATCGCTGGCCGATTGTTGCAGAACATAGTCGCCCTGGTGAACTGCTACCAATTCGCAGTGAAGGAACTCTAGTAGTTACTCTAGAGGATGTTCAGCAATTGACAAGTCTGCTAGGAAGACCGAAGGACTATGGTACAGTCTTGGGCAAAGCGTTGTTTCAGGGTCAAATACGTGATGCTTTTGTTAGTGCTTTGCGGGAGAGTGAAGACCCACTGCGGGTTCTGCTGTTTATCGAAGCAGCAGACAGCGAACTAAAATTTTGGCGTTGGGAAAGGCTCTGCGCCCCAATTGATGGTAACTGGCAGTTGTTAGCACTGGAACAGCGATCGCCTTTTTCTTTCTACATCCCTGCAATTACCGATCGCCGCTTTCCCCCAATTGGACGGCGTGATTTGCGAGCGTTGCTTTTAGTCGCTAGCCCCTTGGATGTACAAAGGTATAATTTAGCTGCTTTTGATGTTAAGGATACGGTTGACAGTGTACAAACTGCTTTAGGAAATATCCCAACAGATGTCTTGGCAACAGTGGAAGGTGCGATTGCTCCCCCAACTCTCGACGCACTCTGTTCTCAACTCACAGATCGGACAAAGCAGTACACCATACTGCATTTTGTCTGTCACGGTAAGCTGATGGATGACGGCGAAACTGTCCTCTACTGGGCAAAAGCTGATAATACAGTTGAGCCAGTCACAGCAACACGCTTGCTAGAACGTCTAGACCCTCTACGGGGAGCTAGAGGATTACCGCATTTTGCTTTTCTCTGTGCTTGCGAAAGTGCCAGTCCTGGAGTAGAGGGTGGATTGGGAGGATTAGCCCAACGCTTGGTGCGGGATTTAGGTATGCCTGCGGTGGTGGCAATGACCGATAAGGTAACAATTAAAACAGCCCAGGTATTAGCAGAAAACTTTTATCGGCAACTCAAAGCATCGGGAGAGGTTGATATAGCACTGCATGAAGCCACAGCTAGTTTAGCCGAGCGCGGTGATATTACTGTCCCGGCTTTGTTCAGTCGTTTAGGTGCAAGACCCTTATTCAGCGATCAACTCGACCGCGAACTGACTAACTCTGAAATTGAGTATGGCTTGGAACGTCTGAAAAAGTTGCTGTTACAGCGATCGCCTGTACTCTCCCATCCATTTGAGGAGCAAGCACAAAAGCTGAGAAACATTATAGTTGCAGATGTCGCCGCCTTGAGCAAGCAAGCGCGTCAAGAACGAGAGCAGGTTTTAACTGAAATAGACAATCTCTGCGATGAAGCCATAGATATCAGCTTTCATGCGCTGGCTTTAGATCAGCAACCACCAAATTATGATTCTCGCTGTCCCTTTTTGGGCTTGTATCCGTTCCGCCAAGAAAACCGCGAGTTCTTTTTTGGGCGTGACGAATTAATTACCCAACTGCAACAAAAGCTGACTGAACACAACTTTTTAGCGGTGTTAGGTGCTTCTGGGAGTGGTAAATCTTCATTGGTACTAGCGGGGTTGATTCCGACTTTACAACAACAGCAGCCAAATTTGGCGATCGCTTACATGACCCCAAGTAGCAATCCCAACGAACAACTGCAAATAAATCTATCACCTTATTTAGAAAACCCCTCTCCAAACCTCTCCCCTACCAATGTAGAAACGTTTTATGAAACGTCTCTACAAATTCCACCTTCCCTTGAAGAAAAGGGGGTTAGGAGGTTAGGTCAATCCCTAATCTTAGTAATTGACCAATTTGAAGAACTATTCACCCTCTGCACTGATGAAGCTCAACGCCTCACCTTTATCGAGCAAGTGTTAAGCCTGAGTCAGCAGCAAAAGGTTGTAATTACCATGCGAGCAGACTTTTGGGGAGAATGTGCGCCTTACCAAAAACTCAAAGAGTTAATGGAAGCGAGGCAAAAATTAATTGCGCCGATGAACGTTTCAGAACTGCGAAAATCAATGGAAATGCAAGCTGCTCAAGTGGGGTTACGTTTTGAAGCTGGCTTGAGTAATACTATTTTAGATGATGTCCAAGGTGAGCCAGGTGCTATGCCACTGCTGCAACACGCACTGCTAGAGTTGTGGAAACGGCGACATGGGAGATGGTTGCGTTGTGTAGAGTATGAGGCGATTGGCGGTGTGAAAAAGGCGATTTCTCAAACTGCCGATGCTGTTTACAATGGTTTATCATCCCAGCAACAAGAACAAGTACGCAATATTTTTGTGCGTTTAACCCGCTTGGATGAAGAAACTGTACAAGGTGAAAAACGACGCGATACGCGACGACGAGTTGAGTTAGAAGAATTAGTACCTGTAGATTGTGACTTGGGGTTAACTAAAAATCTGGTGCAGCAATTGGCTGGCGAAGGTGCACGACTTGTAGTTACCAGTGTCAATGAGTCTACAAACCGCGAAGAAGTGGAAGTTGCCCATGAAGCCTTAATCCGCTATTGGCACAGATTGCAAAACTGGTTGAACGAAAATCGTAGTAATTTGCAACTGCGTGAGAAAATTCGTCAAGCCGCACTGGATTGGAATCAATCTCAGCAAAAAGAAGATTATTTGCAACTTCGGGGCGGGAGACTAGATGATGCACAAATGCTATTTACGCAACGTCTTTTGAATAAACTTGAGGCTGACTATGTGAAGGCTTGTATCGATTTGCGTTTACGCCAAGAAAAAGAAAAAGAAGTACGTCGTCGGCGCGAAATAAATACAGCGAGGGGAATAGCTAGTTTCTCTATCTTGGGATTGATTGTGACTGCTAGTTTCGGACTGGTAGCTTGGCAGAAATCACAGCAAACAGAATTAGCTAAAGCAGACTCTCTAGGTCAATCTTCAATATCATTGTTTAACTCACGTCAAGAGTTTGATGCTCTTTTCGAGGGGATGAAGGCTGGAAAGATTTTAGAAAAACAAAAAGCAAATCAGCCCCTGATTACAGCAGCATTGCAGAATGTTTATAATGTCAGAGAACAGAATCGGTTAATACAGCATCAAGGTGCTGTTAATAGTGTAGTATTTAGTCCAGACGGCAAAACCATCGCTTCTGCTAGTGACGACAACACAGTCCGAATCTGGGATACTGAGGGTAAATTGCTGTACACTCTCACTGAGTCTAAAAGTAGTGTCTACAGTGTAGTATTCAGCCCAGATGGCAAAATTCTTGCCTCTGGTGATTTTGACGGAAATGTCAGAATCTGGGATACTGAGGGTAAATTGCTGCACGCCTACCCAGCCCAAAAAAGTGCGGTCTATAGTGTAGTGTTCAGCCCGGACGGTAAAACTCTCGCCTCTGGTAGTAAAAATGGAGAAATAATAATCCGAAATATTGAGGATAAGCTGCCTCAAATTTTTGATTCAGGTCAGCGTAGTGTGAATAGTGTAGTGTTCAGCCCGGACGGCAAAACTCTCGCCTCTGGTGGTGGGGATGGAACTGTCAAAATCTGGAATATTAATGGTAAGTTACTAAGCACTTTCATAAACAATACTTATTATTGTTCTAAAAGTCAGGATACTAAAAAGTGTACCCGCAGTCCTTATCCTCTTAAGAGTGTAGTATTTAGCCCGGACGGCAAAACTCTCGCCTATGGTAGTTTTGACGGAAGTGTCAAAATCTTGGAGTGGGATAAGACAAAGTGGAAGCTTAAGTATTATAGGTACTATAAGAATGCGGTCAAAAGCGTAGTATTTAGCCCAGACGGCAAGACTATTGCCCTTGCTAGTTACGATAACACTGTCAAAGTTTGGGATTTAGCCGCTAAAAAGGAAAAGCCACCCTTGACTGGACATCAGGATGTTGTTAATAGCGTAGCATTTAGTCCCGATAGTAAAACCCTTGCCTCTGCCAGTCGGGACAAAACTATTAGAATCTGGAATATCCAAGCACAGCCTCCGCATACTTTCATTGAGCATAGAGGTACTGTTAAGAGTGTGGTATTCAGTCCAGACGGCAAGACTCTTGCTTCTGCTAGTGACGACAAAACTGTCAAAATCTGGGACACTGAGGGTAACATATTATCCACTTTATATGGGTATCAAGGTGGTGTCACAAGTGTAAAATACAGCCCAGACGGCAAAATTATAGCTTCTGCTAGTGATGACAAAACTCTCAGAGTCTGGAATATTGAAAGGCAAAAACTGTATACCTTCTATGGGCATCAGGATGGTATTGAGAGTGTAGTATTTAGCCCGGATAGCAAAACCATTGCCTCTGGTAGTAAAGACAAAAGCATCAGAATTTGGAACACTGAGGGTAAATTGCTTAATACTTTTTACGGGCATACGAAGGGTGTCAATAGTGTGGTATTCAGTCCGGATGGCAAAATCCTCGCCTCTGCTAGTGATGACGGAAATGTGAAAATATGGAATTCAGAAGATGGCAAATGGAATTCAGAAAATAGCAAGGAACAGAAAATAAAAAATCCTATAAAGTATCAGTGCAATGAAGAAACAAACTGTAGTATAAGGAGTGTGGCATTCAGCCCAGACGGTAAAACCTTTGCCTCTGCTGGTGATGACAAAACTGTAAGAACTTGGGACAGACAGGGTAAACCCCTAAATACTTTTTATGGGCATACAGGAAGTGTCAATAGTGTAGTATTCAGCCCAGACGGTGAAACTATCGCCTCTGGTAGCTCTGATGAAACTATCAGAATATGGAATACAGAGGGCAAGCTGCTACAAACTCTGACTGGGCATACAGGAAGTGTTAATAGTGTAGTATTCAGCCCTAACGGCAAAAAACTCGCCTCTGCTAGTGACGACACAACCGTAATTTTATGGGATTGGGATCTAGATATACTTATGAAAAATGCTTGTAATTTGATGCAAAATTATATTAACAATCAGAAGAATGAAAAATTATGTAACGGCATCACTAATACTCAGTAAGCACAGCAACACTACTCAACCAACTTTTGCTATGCAACCCTCAACCCAACTATTATCAAATGTCAGTTCATAAATCCGATTATGAACCTTCAAAACACCCTGTTGCTTAACTACTAACCCCGCCAACAGCAACTCCTTCTCTTCTGGACTATCAACAACACCAACCTGCCCATGATGGAGAATTTGCTGATATAGTTCTAGTAACCCAACAGGGTAGAGAGTATTCTTGAGGATGCGATCGCGGATTGTTCGTAAATGTTCTGGCTCATCTTGAGATTCCCAATTGTTAATGATATGCGATCGCACCATATTTTCCATCCAAACTGCTTCGGAGTTTAGCGGTATTTCAGATGTATAACTACGGATAATTTTACAAAGCTTTTGAGTTAAAAAAGGTTGTCCATTTGTCCAAGCTAATACTTCTTTTAACACTAACTGAGGATTACTAACTTTTGGTGTTAATCCTTGCAGTAAAGGTTGAGCTTCATGTAATTGAAAGCCATTTAATTGAATTATATTACCAATATTAAACGGTGTTCTTTGATAATCATTAATTAAATCTGATGGTGTTGCTACACCAAATAAGGCAAATGTTAAACGTCGATATTCTAGGTTAATACTGCGTTGGTTATAACAAGAACGAATCAATGCAAAAAAATCATGAATAGGAAAATTTAACGATAAAATACTATCAATTTCATCAATAAAAATAAAAATATTTTTGCTATCAACTTGCTTGAGTAATATATCTTCAATAAACCGAGCTAAACATTGAACAAGTGATAAATCTTTTTGTTCGTCCCACCATTTTTTAAAATCTACCTCACCTAATAAATTAAAATTTTGCCACAATTCCACTATTAATCCTTTATACCATTGAGTAGGAGTAATGGTTTCGCTACCCAAACGAGTAATATCAATTGCCGCACAGCTAAATCCTTCTTGTTGAAGATGGTGTATCATCCGTACCATCAAGCTTGATTTACCCATTTGTCGAGCATTTAGGATATAACAAAACTCTCCAGATTTTAACGCTTTATAGAGGAAACGATCTGCGGAACGCACCACGTAAGTCGGTGCATCCATAGGTAAACTTCCGCCAACGTGATAATCAAAAGTTGAAGCCTGTTCAGCACTTCTCAGCAGTGCATTTTCAAATATCAATTCTGCTTGCGTAGCTTTGAGAATTGCCAATGTTTGTGTTAATTCTTGTGTGCGCTCATTAACTTTTTGTTCTAGATTTTGGTTAGATTGTGCTAATTCCTCTTTTGCATTTTGCAAAGCTAAATTTTTAATTCCTAATTCCCAAATTAATTGCGATCGCTCCGCCTCTGATCGTTTGCGTTGTGTAATATCCTGGAAAGCGGCTATAGCATACATAATCTTTCCCTGTTCATCAAAAATTGGTGTAGCTGACACCTCTAAAGGAATAATATTGTCGCCTTTGTGAACATCCATATCTTCAACAGTGATACTCTCACCATTCAATGCTCTTACAATAGGGTGCTTTTCTGTAGGATATAACTGTTCTTTTTCTGATATATAAACTTGATAAAACTCACTTAATTGAGGTGCTGTAGTTTCTGGTACAATCCCTTTACCAAGTATTTGCTGGGCAGTTTGATTAGCGTAAAAAGGTTGACCATTACCATCAACTACGAAAATGCCTACTGGAACAGCTTCTAAAAATTGAGTTAACTTAGCTTCGCTTTCTAGTAATGCTGCTTCTGTTTGTTGGCGTACTTTGACTTCTTTCTGTAGACGAGTTAGTAACTCTGCTTGAGCTTGTTGTGCTATTAGTTCCTGTTTCTTAATACCTTTCATTTTCTGCACATATTGCAGAGTTTTGTAAGTAGTAATTTCTAAATCCTGAAAGTTAATTGGTTTAGTTAAGAAATCAAAAGCACCGCGATTCATTGCAGACCTAATATTATCAATATCACTATAAGCGGAAATAATTACCGCTTTAATTATAGGATATAAGTCATTAAGTTGAGTTATTAAAGTTAACCCATCCATTTGCGGCATATAGATATCAGTTAATACTATATCTATATCTGGATCTGCTTGTAATATTTCTAATGCCTCAATACCATGACGCGCAAAAAATAAATTAAATTGTTTTTGTCGAATTTCCTTTCTAAATTTCTGACGGAGCAAGATTTCTAAGTCAGGCTCATCATCCACAACCAGTATCTTAGCTGGCATACTTTATTACCTAATAAAGCTAATTTATAAATTTAAGATTTTTTGCTTGAGTTGAGTAAATTCAATAGGCTTAGTAATATAGCCATCAGCACCATACTGTTTTGCAGTTAAATAATTATCTTCATCATCATAAGCAGTAATAACAAATACTTTTAAAGCTGGATATTTTTCTTTAATTAGCTTGAGCATTTCTAAACCATTCATTCCCCGCATATTAATATCTGTAACAATTAGGTTTAGACAATTAGTTAGCTTACTTTGTAAATATTCCAGTGCTTCTTCTGCTGAAAAAGCAAAATATAATTTAATTTGATTTTCTTTAAGTTCTTTTCTAAATTTTTGTTTAAACAAGAATTGGACATCTTGTTCGTCATCTACAACCATGATCTTCATTTAATAAAATTTTATTTGACAAATTAGATAAAATATGTACTTTTGAAAGATTCTAAAATACAGTGCCTATAGAATATTATCGTTAAAACTAGAGTATGTGATGCAAAAATGAGGCTAATATTAATCAAGGTAACGTCTTATACTAATTCGCAATGGGCTAACGCCCCGCTACCGTTGGCACAGCCTCTGTCTACGACACGCTCTTCGCGAACGTAGAGAAGGGCGCAATGGGCTAACGCCCCGCTCCGCTAACGCAATTGAGAAAGCTTGATTTTACAAGGGTTTAAGGGGTTACATCTGTTTCATTATTTTAGTGAATTGGTATTACAGCTACGAAATTTTTTATTACTAAAATTTGTTTAGGAAAATGTAATATTGTAAAGTCTATAAAAGAAAGTTTGATTATGTTTGTAGTTGATAAGCGATCACCTGAGAATTCATCAAGATCATCTCTACAAATACTCTTTCAGTTTTCAGGTTATCTCTTTTCAGCAATCGTCTTAGGCAAAGTGAGAATAAATTCAGTATAAATATTTACTTTAGTATTGACTTTAATTTTTCCCTGATGCTGCTGGACAATAATATCATGAGTTATAGATAGTCCTAAACCTGTGCCTTCACCAGTAGGCTTCGTAGTAAAAAAAGGATTAAAAATTTTATCTATTATCTCTGGCGAAATACCTTTACCATTATCATGAATGCAAATTTGTACTTCCTCACCTAAATCTTTTGTAGTCACTAAGAGCGTAGGTGAAAATTCCTCAGCAATAGACTCGGACTTTTCTTGCAAACACATTTTCTTTTGATGTGCTGCGTAGCAAGCGTTATTAATAATATTTATTAAAGCTCGACTAATATTTTCGGGTACGACATTTATTTGACCAAGACTATGATCATAGTCTGTTTTGATAACTATCTTGAAAGCCGCATCCTTGGTACGCATTCCATGATAGGCTAAGTCGATAGCCTCTGCCAACAAAACGTTAATTTCTACTAGTTGACGCTCACCAGTTTGCCCCCGTGAGTGCATGAGCATTCCACTTACAATATTATCTGACCTTTTGCCATGCTCATATATTTTTTGGGCATTTTGTTTAATATCATTTAAAATTTCTTCTATATATTTTTGGCTCGTAGAGTCTAAAGAGTCTTTTTGATTTTCAATTTCTTCTTCTAGCTCCTGAGCTAATTCTATGGATAGTTCAGCAAAATTATTCACGAAATTTAAAGGATTTTTGATTTCGTGAGCAATACCAGCTGCTAATGCTCCAAGTGAAGCTAATTTTTCTTGGGCAATAATCTGAGCTTGTGTAGCTTTTAATGTTTGCAATAAACTTGCTAACTCTTCATTTTTATCTTCTAATTCTTGAGTCCTTACCTTAACTTTTTGTTCGAGAGTCCGGTTATAGTTCTCTAATTGTTCGTAAAGACGAGAATTTTCTATAGAAATAGCAGCCTGAGCCGAGAGAATTTTTAAAAGTTCGACACGCTCGGCAGTAAATACACCAGTGGTTAAATTATTCTCTAAATAGACAATACCACTGAGTTTACCTTGATAAAGTAAGGGCGTACAAAGGATAGATTTAGGTTGAGTAGCAATAATATATAGATCATGAATAAATTGATCTTGATTAGCAGCATCATCTAAAACAACATTTTTATGTGTGTTAAATACATAGTTAATAATAGTAGTTGATAAAAGCTGCCTTTTACTGCCAGCATCAATAGTATTTACAGGAATTGATTGTAGTGTAGTTACTTCTTCTCTATCAACTGAACCTTCCGCTTCAATAAATAAACTACCATTATTGTCAAGTATCAATAAACCTTTTTGAGCGCCAGCATTTTCAATGATGATCCTCATCAACTTTTTGAGTAGCTTGCTGAGAATTATTTCATCAGCTAGAGTTTGGGATGCTTTAATAACTGTTGTTAGGTCTAACACTGCTGTATTACTGTTAGTAGTAGAGGAGGAAGTAGTATTAATAGTTTCAGCACCCGTTCGTTTTGTTACACCCACAAAAAAATGTGAGTATTTAGATTCTAAATTTTTAACTTTAGCTGTTGCTCCCCAGTAGGCATAACAATGGTGTGCGTTCTTCATATATAACTGCCCAACCTCCTCTCTGGCAAGAGAGAGGTAAAATTCTGCCGCACGTTCATAAGCTAGAGCTTCTTCATGAATAAAGGCTTGTGTTTTTGCTCCTTGAATAGCTTTTTCGTAAAAATCTTGGGCTTCCCAGTTTTGCCCTAATACTCGTGCTTTCTCTGCTTCTATCAATTCATATTTATGTTGGCAATTTTCTGGGCAATGAGTAGCCCATATTTTCATTTTCTCTTGATTAAATGCTACTTTTTCTAAAAATTCATCTCGAAAATGATTTTCTCTATCAAAGCAACAAGCAAGCAGAGACAAGGAATAGTAGAAATTATGTTGTACTGCAACTATATAAGAAGCAGAACTATGTGAATTATTTTTTGCTTGAATAGCATAATTGACAGCTTGGTGATAGTCATGAAATAGATAATATAATATTGTTTTAGCCAAATAAGCACTAAATAATAACCATACAGCCTGCTTTTGAGTCCATTGTTCTATAAGTTTCTGCTCTTCTGCCAGAGAATTTCCAATTACTGCAAAATTTCCGTCTTCATACTGATTTATTAAATTGAGAATAATAGTTCTACAGTTTTTCATGTAGAAAATTGTATATTGTTGTTTCAACTCAATATTTAAATTAATATAGTCTTGATATTTATGGTTTAATTCGGTAAGATTATCCCCACTAAACATTAAAAATAAGCAATATGCTGAAGCTGCATAAGAAGTATATTCTATATGCCCTGTATCAAGTCCTATATTAATAGCTTCTTGTAATGTTTCAATTATGCTACCGTCCCGAATAGGTTCTTTCCAGTGCCGAATAAAACCGCTTGTATAATGGAATACGAGTGGTTTAGCTTCTTTAATATTAAATTTTTCTAGTAAATTTAAAGCTAATTTACCAAATCGATAGCCAGTTTCAATATCTTGCATCATTCCACACAACAGCTTGCCATAAAAAGTATAAACACTAGTAGCTTGTGGTGGATTACCATACTTAATGCAAAGATTGACCGCAGTTAATGTTACTAAAGAATATAAAAGAGGATTACTAATAATTGTCGCAGTAGTAACAATCATTAAAATTCTGACTGCTGCAAGCTTATAAGGATCTGTCATTGTTGGTAAATTAGACAAATCCTCAATTCGCTTATCTTGTAAAAGTAATTTTACCGTTTCTTGCTCTTGATTGACATGATTGATGTCTGGTATTTGAGGTAGATGAATTCCTAACTGTGCTAAAAGTTCGTATGCAGTATTTATAGCTAACTGCATTTGAATTTTAGCAATATAAGATTGAATTTTAAGTTCATAAATTCTGACTTGATCAAGAAGAGACTTGGCTTCGCTTAAAACAATATTAGATAAATTTTCAGCTTCCTCAAAATTAGTATTTATGTACTGTAATTCTACAGCTTCTACATAAAGAGCCAAGGTCAATTCATACTGAATATTCCAAGTGTCTGCTGAAAGTAATTCTAAGCCGATTTTAATATATCTAATAGCCATTTCGTAGGCGGCTGCATTCTTAGCTTTCCTACCTGCTATTAAATTTAGACAAGCCAGATTATCTTTTTCTATTTGATTCTTAATTAAAGATAAACTAATGTTTAAATGATTGACAATATTAAATATATCTTCTTCTAATTTATCTTGTGTAATATTTTTAAACAAAAGTTGACCGACTTTGAAATGAGCTTCTTGCCTTTGCTCATCTGGAATTAAAGTATAAGCAGCTTGCTGAACTCGGTCATGTAAAAATTTGTATGATATAGAAGCTGAAAGCTTAGGTATCTTAGCAGAAAATGTGGCTGTGTGATTGCTCTGTTGTTCACGCCAAAGAATTGGAATTTTATACGCCTCACTTAGAGGTATAATTAGACCTTCTTGAATGGCTGGTAAAAGTTCAATAGCTATATCTTCAAAAAATTTTTCACAAACGATAGAAAGTACCTCTAAATCAAATTGATTCCCGATACAAGCAGCTAGTTTTAAAGCTTCTTGGACATTGCTATCTAATTTCTCAATTTTAGTCACCATTAAATCAACTACATTATCAGTTATCTCAACCTTTTGAATCTCTGCAATGTTCCATTGCCAACAACAATTACTATAATCAAATAACAAAAATTCCTGTGTATATAAAGCTTGAAGTAGCTGAATCAAAAAGAAAGGATTACCATCAGTTTTATGAAAAACCAGTTCAGCTAAAGATTTCGAGTCTGCCATTGAGCAACTCAGTGTATCAGCAATTAATTCTTCTACATTTTCTAACTTCAAAGGCTGGACAATAATTTTATTTATATTAATTCCAGCACTTTGAATCTTATCTAAAGTTTGCATCAAAGCATGAGTAGAGCTAACTTCATTATCTCGATACGCTCCAATCATTAAAAGGTATTTACTATCGATATTAGCTATGAATAGTTCAATTAACTTTAATGAAGCAGAATCTACCCACTGTAAATCATCTAAAAAAATAACTAAAGGGTGTTCTTTTTTTGCAAATACACCCAGGAATTTTTGCAAAACTAAGTTGAAACGATTTCGAGATGCAGTTGAGTTTAACTGTGGTACTGAAGGTTGTTTGCCAATAATTAATTCTACTTCAGGAATGACATCAATAATAACTTGGCCATTCGTTCCAAGTGCTACTAATAATTCCTGTTTCCATGTATAAAGTTGCGTCTGGCTTTCTGTAAGCAACTGTCGAAGCAACTCTTGAAATGCTTGTATCAGGCAAGCGTAGGGAATATCACGCTGCAATTGGTCAAATTTACCGGAAATAAAATAACCATTTTTATAAACAATTGCTTTATGAATTTCCTGAACTAAAGCTGATTTACCGCTACCAGAATAACCAGCTACAACTACCATTTCTGTAGAGCCAAGGCTTACTCTCTCAAAACTTGTTAATAGCTGCTCTACTTCCGTTACTCTACCATAGAGTTTTTGTGATATTTTAAACTTATCTGAAATATCTTGACTTCTTAAACTAAAATTAGAACACTTACCAGATTTCTCTAATTGATTGAGACAAGTTTTCAAATCTGCTATTATTCCTCCAGTACTTTGATATCTATCTTCTGAAGTTTTCGCTATTAATTTCATGACAATATTTGAGATAATTTTAGGGCAAACTTTTTCTCCTACTACAATATGGGGTGGTAAAGGTAATTGAGCTATATGACAATGTACCAACTCTATAGGTTCATTAGTTACAAAAGGTAATTGCTGAGTAAGTAACTCATAAAAAGTCACTCCCAAAGAATAAAAGTCAGTCCGATAGTCTATTACCCGATTCATTCTGCCAGTTTGTTCTGGTGAAATATAAGCTAAGGTTCCTTCTAGGTGTTCAGGATTACGAATTATCGGGTTTTCTCTCGGTAAAATACTAGAAATACCGAAGTCAATAATTTTAAGTTGTCCAGTTTTTGGGTTAAAAACGATATTAGATGGGTTAATATCTTTATGGACAATATTAGCAGTATGAATAGCACTTAAACTTTCGGTAATTTTGATGGCAAGTCTCAAGAACTCTTTTAATGTAAAATGTTGCCTCTGCATTAATATTTTTAAAGATTCACCACCGAAATCCTCCAAAATTATGACCAAACTATTTTTATACCTGTTTAATTCATAAGCTTGGATTACCCCATCCAAATTTAAAGAATGGGTAATTTCATATTCTTGTTTATACCTAATCAATTCTGATCGAGTAGGATAATCTTCTTTAAGAATCTTCAAAATTACAGGCTGACCGTTGTGACTACGTATAGCTCTATAGACTAAAGAGTTAGCACTTTCATAGATTTTGGCTATAATTTGGCAGCCAGCTATAGCATTCATGATTTTATCGATAAATTTATAATATTTACAGTATTTACTACACTAATTTATTTATGAATATTTACTGACATTCTATTTTAATTCTATGCTACTGAGTACAAGATAAAGAAAAATTATTGTAACCCATAAAAACGGGCAGGATTATCCCAAAGAATCTTTCTAACAGTTTCTTTTGGTAGTAGTTGATGAAGATTTTTTTGAATGTGGAAACATCCGGTTTCTCCTGCTTTTTGGCTCCAATGAACATGAGGGTAATCAGAACCAAAAATTAATTTATCTGCGCCAACATAATCAATTACCTGCTCAACACCAGGTTCCCCTAGTTCATACCCGATAAAACATTGGCGTTTAAAGTATTCTGAAGGTTTGAGCTTTACATTATCCTTAACTTCCCAGTAATGGCACTCGTACTCTTCATCTAAACGCCATAGCCAGTAAACTAACCAACCACAACCAGACTCTAGAAAACCTATTCTTAAGTGAGGATGACGTTCTAATACTCCCCCTTCAATTAAAGCAAGCATAGCCATCATCTGCTCCATAGGATGGGAGCAAGAACGCAAGGCAAAACGAGTATTAAATCTATCTGCACCAACTGTAGGCAAGCGGCTATGAGTACCTTCATGAATACTAACAGCTATTCCCAGTTGTTCGCATTCTGTCCAAAAAAGTTCATAAGCAGGGTCGCTCAATAACCTTCCCTTAACTGGGTTGGGACGTAAGCAGACTGCTTTACAATCAAATTCTGTAATGCGGTATAACTCCGATACCATTTCTTCAGGTGCATGAAGATTAATCATGCCTACTCCTTTTAAAATGTTTGGGTTATAACTGCAAAAATCTTGGTATAACCAGTTGTTGTAAGCACGGGTAAATGCACCAGCTAATTTAGGTTCCATCGTATCAATGGCTATTATTGACATTCCCAATGTTGGGTAAATAAAAGAAATATCAGCTCCCATTTTTTTAGTTTCTAACACATGAAGCTCATTAGTGAAGCCATTAATTCGAGCCATTGGATGAGCTTGCATAATCTGCTTATTCCATTGAGCAACAACTTCACCGGAAGCCTTATAATAAATATCTTCACCTTGAATTTTCATGTCTGGTGATGGTGCAAAGCTTTTATAAGCAGGTTCTAAATATTTCTCCCACATATCAAAAGGTTCAAACACATGGGAATCTGCATCAACGATTGAATACTCTTTTACCATAACTCTATAAATTGATTATAATTAATTTTTACATCCACATTGGAAAAGGATTAAGTTGATTCTCTGTTAGTGGCTGCTTCAACCAACCCATGTTTACAGGAATATCATATAATCTTCCTGAACCTAAACGTCTCCACCAATGACGCATTCCCGGAACAATCACTTTCACTACCCTCAGTTTAATGTCTGCACGAGTTTGATCCAAAACCAGCATTTCCATACCATTCTTTTCAACTAATTGCTGACAGTGTAGGATATCTTCCAGTAAATCTTCACTCCAATTCTGCGGATAATTAGTACATAGTTTGGGTGTAATATTTTTATCAGGAAGCAAATAAGATTCATTTTCTACTGTTGTTGTTTGCCACCATTTAAGAGCAAGAGGATCTGAAGAAGCAGGATATTTCGTACTACCATCTGCATTGGCAGATAAGACATTAGGGAGAATTTGATTTATTTCGCTTAAAGCTCTGCTCATAGCAATCTGCGGATCAAAATGAGTGCCAAAACCAAGGATAATATCTTCTGCTGTTATATCTGTTCTGCGACTGATAGCAGCAAAAGTTGGGATGTTTAAATCGTTAGTAATATCTAGAACCCACAGTTGGCGATGAATTGTTTGATAATATTTCTTGAGAGCAAGAAAATAAGGGTCGTCAAAACTTTCTAAATCTACCTGCGGTTTTTTAAGTCGGTTATACCACCATAAGGCAACACAATCACGCTCTACTAATTCCATGAAACCTTGAAGGATTGCCTCTTCTAAGGTATTGCCAGCAGAACAACCATTAGAATCAGCCCAACAATCAGACATTAACAAGTTAGAATAACCGTAATAGCAGTAAGCTGTTGGTAAATACTTAAATTCCTGATAAGTTAAAGACCAAACTGGTGTCCACTCAATTTCTTTCTCTTCATCAAATGGTTCAGGAATTTTTTGAAACCAGCCAGAACAATTTGCATTCCAGTTGTGGCGAGCGCTATATTGTGCTTCACTAAAATTCATACAGGCATTAGGATGAATTGCTTTATCTATAAGTTGTTGATAACTTCCTGTTTGCCTATCTTCATTTCCTTGAAATACCCCAGAATATCGTTCAATAGCTTCGCATAACGCACTAACCTTTGCTTGCTGGTCAGTTTTTCCTTTTCCTGCACTTCTACCGCTAATATTTTGCCGTAAAGCATTGAAATCATCAAATATAGTAGCAAAATGATGCCTAGCTACATAAGTATGGATTAAAGTGTGGGGATTTTGATCTATTTTACCTAGCCCTCTAACTACTCCTGTTAAAGGGCTAATAAGGTGTTGATATTTCTTGAATGTTTCTTCCGGAGAAATGCAACGGTGTCCCCCGTCTAATGTAAAATTTTTCTGCCGATGTCCTAAAACTATTGGATATGGTTCAGCATTAAATCCATTGCTACTACCACAGCTTGGGCATTGAGGACACTTTACCAAAACATGGTTTTGTATTTCTAAAGAAATAGTGTCATGGGTAACTAGTATTCCCTCCAAGCGTTTATTTTCAGCTTGAACTATCCACTTAAAAATTTCAGTAGCAGCCATTCCCAAAGCCGTTTGATAAGTGGTGGATAAAGAACCCAGAGGAGGAGTTAAGGAAGTAGAAATTCCTTGATGTTTTTCGATAAATCTTTCTACAGGTTTATTATTTCTCAAACGTTGAGCTAGACAATGCCAACAACCTGTTTTACCAGGAATAAATATAGGCCCTATCCAAACTATTGTGCCTACAGGTTTTACTAATATCCAAGGTTTATTTAATTTTAAAGATTCTTCGTTAAAACTTTTTAACTCATCATCCAAATAATCATCAGTTAAAACTATCTCTATATCTCCTAATCCTGATGTTACTCCAATATGTAAAGATTCAAGAGTCTTTTTAAACTCATCGAGCGTCAAATAAGTGCTAAAAGATTTGATTGCTACTTTAGTTGTTTGTAATCTTTGATAAGCAGTATGTGTATTAATATTTAAATTTTCACAGAAAATTTCTAGACTGGATGGTAAATATTCATCGCTATCGATAATATATCCCGTTTTTTCCATCAACATCAGAGCATAATAAATTTCACTAGCAGGTATACTTTTTTGCATAAGTAAGTCAACAATTTCATCAACTGTATACTTTCCATTAATTAATGGTATTAATGCTGAATATATATATCCATTGATAAAGTTAGTATTTCTTTCAGAAAGTAACAATGTATTTTCGGAATCGTTAGTCATAAAATTATAGTATTTAAATCCAGTTTTTAATTTTGGGCGATTTAACATATTATTTATTCCCTTGATAACTATATCTGTAATAAAAAGTTAAACTATAGAAGGATAAGAAAATTCTTCAACTAAACTAATTCCGGTAGGGTCAATGACCACAAAAGTCTGATATAAAGATTCTTACACTTACAACTCCAATCGAATTTGAATGTTCCTGAGTGGACTAATTATAGAGACGCGATGTATCACGTCTCTATTTTGCTAATCATCTGCAAGTCGATTCAAAAATCAAATCAAAATCTATAGCTATATTTAGCCTCAGCAAGTGTAAGGAATCCATTCATTAGTGGGTGTCC
Organism: Nostoc sp. MS1; assembly: GCF_019976755.1. Lineage (NCBI taxonomy): Bacteria > Bacillati > Cyanobacteriota > Cyanophyceae > Nostocales > Nostocaceae > Nostoc > Nostoc sp. MS1. The sequence goes on along the minus strand of NZ_AP023442.1, from coordinate 5,432 downwards.
AAGGAGCAGAATTAAAGTCATTTTCTACCCACTCCCTTAAAATATTTTCTGGTAAATTCTCACTACTAGGTTTTGGAGGATAAGGTACATTTATTTTGTAACCAAATTGCTGTGGTGTTATTCCTCCTTTATATTCACGCGGTGGCTGGTTCCGCTCAACATGAATGTCGATCTTAAATTGAGCCTCAAATTCAGAAATAAGTCCGTTGTTAACCAGAAAATTTTTATCGATACTAATTTCCCTATTTTCTAGCCATGATTTAGCAATTAGTTGAGAAAGTCTTTTATTGGGAATGAGAGTATTGAAGGGTTCTATTTCTACTTCTATTGCATCTTTGTCATCTCTAGTTGTTTCTTCAAATGGTGCTATGTTGGCATTAGCACCTTGAAAAACTTTGACATTTGGTAGTAAAGGAACTTGCAAAGTTTTGATTTTACTGTCATTCTCATTTAATAGCTTTTCTTCGTTAGCTGTGTCAAAAATTACGCCTTTTCCGGGTTGCTCTATATTAACTCCTGATTTTGGTGGCGGTGGTGCTATCCAAGGAGAATTTTTCGGATTACTTGCAACCCAATTATAAAGCCACTCTCTAATATCTGGATCTTCCAATACTTCTTGGTCTGGTCGATAAGAAGGCATAATAATTTTCTTATCTACCTCATCTATTTCAATTTGACTTGTTTCTACTAAAATTATACGAAAAACCTCAGCTTCTTCTAGAGATAAAATTTTTTGTTCAATCAGAAAACTTTTATCTTCTAAAGGAATTTTTTTACCATCTAACCATGACTGAGCAATTAGTTGGGAAAGCCTTTTTTGTGGAATAAGTATATTATAAGAATTTGGTAGACTCATAGTTTATACATCCTGAAAATTGAAAGATTTAATTTAGCAAATAAAATGATGAGTCTAATTCAGCGAAATTTATAAGAGGATCTCTAAAAACTTTTTGGTATTGTATTTGAGACTTGTAAATTCTTCATGATCCCCTTTAAAAAGGGGAACTTCAAGGGGAGTTGCGGAAATATTTAATAGTTTTCAGATATCCTCTAAACGCCTCAAAAGCAATTACTCATCAAACATAAATTTGCTTAATACAGTTAATAATATCATTATTAATATTATGTGAACATAGAATATTAAATAATACACATTTTTTTATAATTGTAATTATTAGGGTTTAGGCAATGTTTTTATATCAAAGATATGAGTTTTTGTATGAGAAAAATATGTTGCTCTTTTGAGAATAAATGTTATGTAAATACTTCTAATATTCAAGACTGATATTTGATGTCATTGAATGAGAAGCTTTGGCTGAAAATACTTTTGATATAATCGACAACTAGGTATGGCTTGGTTCTTATCTAACTTGATCAGCCCCATACTGCTTAACTTGTAAGCAATGATAGGTTCTAATGGTATTGGTTGAGTGGAATTTAGAACAGTAGCAAGCGCGATCGCTAATTCTGGTTGCTGTTGTAAAGTAACCCAATGACGTTGTAAGTGGTGAATATAAACGCCAGTCGAGGTAGGAGCAGTTTCTAGCAATTGTGGAAGGTTTACCTCCCCACGATTGAGATGATACAGTGCTATATTAACTAATGCAGGATGTCCCTCAATCATATCCATAAGTTGTCTAGCTTCATCTCCATCTGTCCAGTCAATTCCATATTGCTGGGCTAACTGCTGCACCTGTTCTAAATTAAAGCTGGTTAATTGAATTGGTAAGCCGACATTAAACGGAGACTGTTGAAGTTGGAGAGGAACATAAATTTCCGTTGAGTGAACTATGATCAGGCGCAGCTTTTGCCAAATAGGTAATCTTTTAGCTTCTTCATACCAAGAACGTAGCAAGGGTAAAAAATCTTTAGCTACCTGGGGATACTCAAAAATCTGGTTTACTTCATCCAATGCCAAAACTAAAGGAGCATTAATTTTCTCTAATAAATAATTTCTAATATACAAACTACAGCTAACTTTGCTGCCAATATCTTCATCCCAGTAATCATCTAGTTTTTGTTCTAACTGAAGCTGACTAGTTATATTGGCGCATAGCCAGCGTAGAAAACGATTCAGATCACTCAATATTGCTTGGTCAGTTTGCTCTAGATTTAAGCTGACAGTACAGTAACCTAAACTTTCTCCATATTCTAACGTCCTGAGCATTAGTGAAGTTTTCCCCATTTCTTTGGGAGCTTTGATTCGCACCAACGCTCCTGGCTTTCTAAGTTCTGCATAAACCTGTTCTTCAATTAGAGGACGTTCAATGTAAATGGAAGAATCAGGCGGAACCGCACCATTAGGGTAGCGAGGGGAAGATTCTTGACCAATTTCAGAGGAAAGTGCTTTAAACTGTAATTTTTGAATCTTTAAGTCTAATACTGTTTCAGAAGCAATATAAGCCTCCAGTAGCATCCGGCAGTTTTTTTTAGTAACCCTCTGTCCAATTAAATTAGAAAGCCGTTGACATAACTCTGGGGCTACTACGTTAGTTAAGTATCCCGCACTATAGCCACCGTACTCAGCAATTTCGTTATAAGTTTGATATTCCCAAATGCCACGAAGTATGAGTATTTCTGTGGAACTGAGTGGACGATTTTGGCTTTCCACCAACTTGCGGTTAACTATCTCAATTAAAGAATCAAGATTCATAAAAGCACAAAGCCCATCTTGTTTATAAATTGACGTGTCTATAATCAAATTAGCGTTTTTTGGCATAAAATGTTAGAGATATTTATAAGGCTTTATTGTATGAAGCAGAAAAATATACCTTGTTATAGATTTACTAATTTTCTACTAGTATGCCAATTAGTATTTACATGAGGTCTCAAACTCATATTGAGTAAATCATATGAGATTTATAGATTTTACATTTAGGACAATCTATTTAATATAAAAAATAGGGAAACTGAAATTTGTAATTTTTAAAAAAGGCAGCAGATAGAGGATATGAGGTTTCTTTGGGATAGTTTCAAAGTCTATCTAAACGTGCGTTAGTTCTTTGTGGTTTCCCTAAAATTCCAGATAATCAAAGAAAGAATAAGCCTTTGTGTATTTGTTCTCTATCTTTGTAAATAAAAAGTCAACTTTTGAAAAAATAAAAGGTTATTATGTTTGGTATTGATGTAGCATATCAAGATGGTAGAGTAGATTGGACATCTGTAAAAAACTCTGGTAAAACCTTTGCTTTTGTGAAGGCAACAGAAGGAGCAACCGTTAAAGATCCCGCTTTTGCTCATCACTGGCAAACTATGAAAGCTACTGGTATTATTCGTGGAGCCTACCATTTCTTCCACCCGCACACATCAGATCCAGTGGTACAGGCTCAAGAATTTCTAACAACTATTGGCAAATTGGAACCAGGTGATTTACCACCAGTGTTAGATATAGAAGTGACTGATCATACAAGTAATGCAACGGCTGTAGTAGATGCAGCGAAACGATGGTTAGCAAAGATAGAGGAAACACTTTTACAACAGACTGGAAAAGCTATTAAACCGATTATCTACACTTATCCTAACTTCTGGAATAAGTTGGGTAATCCATCAGATTTTGGTAGCTACCCGCTTTGGATTGCACACTATGATCAACCCCAGCCAAACGTTCCAAGTACTTGGCATGGAGAATATTTTATTCATCAATATAAAGGTGATGTATCTGGTGTAACTGGAGTCAGTGGTAAAGCCGATCTCAATCGTTTTAATCAGCTAGAAAAGGGAGATGTTGGTTTACGAGTCAAACAACTACAACAGCAATTAACAGATATTGGCTTGTATACAGATGAAATTGATGGAAAATTTTCTACAGTAGTTGAGGAGGCTGTAATTAGTTTTCAATCATCTAAGGGATTGCAAGCGGATGGAATTGTAGGTATCAAAACTTGGTTATCTTTATTGTGGATCTAGTCAAATCAATTCATAATTCCTAAGCACGCAGTTCGTAGTTATCAAATTAGTGGCGCTTTCTTGCACCACTAATTTAAGTCCACTGATTCAGAACACCGCAGGTATGACAATTTTAACGCCTTGCTTCCCTAAGCCATTTTTGAACTGTTTGGTAAGAACTGTGATCACCTTGAGCTTTAAATAGTTTTAGTGCGACTTGCCAATCGGCAACTGCACCTTGTTGATCACCTAAGTTTTGCCGAGCTAATCCTCGGTTGGCATATCCTCTGGGATTTTTGGGTTCTAGGCGAATTATTTGTGTGTAGTCAGCAACAGCACCTTGGTAGTCTTTGCGCTCATAACGGGCGTTTCCCCGCTCAATGTAAACCTTAATGTCATGAGGATGTAACTGGACGGCTTGATCGTATTTCGTCATATCTGAAGATGAAGATGACGAATTTGATAAACCAGAATCAGGATGATAAAGTTGAGTTGAATTTGGGTTGACAAGGGAACCAGGGACAAATGGATTACTTGCTCGTTGGCGATGCTGAAAGTCAAGATAGGCTTGAGGACATTGTTTTAAGACTGCTTGAGTCAGTGCGAAGGCGACTGGATTACCTGAGCCAAACGCTTCATCATCATTAAGCAGTAACAGATATTGATATGATTGTCGATCTGGCTTTTGTTGACCAGACATAACTGCACAAGTCTTTGTTGCTACCTGTTGAATGTTGATTTGAGCAATTGCAACTTTTGTATAAAGACTAACAGTACTCACCCCAGTAAGTAAGCTAAGGGCTATCATTAAAGGTGTAATTTTCATGGCTTTTTCTAAGACGGCTTGGGTTTGATATTAGCTAGTGCAACTGTTTACCGTTAATAGCAAACTACAATACAAGGAGGCTTTGTTCGCTCAACCCCTTATAGTAAGCAACGAGTTTTGTCTGGTAATAATTGCAGTATGTAAGCCCTAGAGTATTTAAGTTGCAGAAAATCAGGTTGTACTGCTTCTCACAACCCGCAGGGTAGTTCTTACTGCCAACGAATCAGTCTGGAGAAATGAATGATTAGCTTAAAGTGATTCCTCTCTGTTTTAATACTGTATGCTTGCGTTTGATTAATCGGCTAAACCCTAATGCTAGTATTGGAGCATAAATATTTGTTAATTCTGGGACAGTTGCGGCTCGAATTGTATAAACACCTGAACCAAATCCACCTGTACCACCTGGAGCAACATACCCAACAATTCCAGGGCCACCGAATCCAAAAGCAATATTAAAAGGCGAAAAGAACGCAGCCGTGAAATAATCCACGGTTCCATTATTTAGAATTACTTGTCCGCCTTGACTTAAATCTGCTTTAGTAAAAGGAGTTCCTAAAACAGTAAAATTTAAGCTTGTTAAAGAGATATATTCCTGTCCAATTCCTGTTTGTTGTGAATTGTCATAGCTAAATGTGCCAGGGAATTTTGTGCCTTGCAAAGACCCTGAAGTTAATAAAGTATCAAAACCATAAGTGACTATAGCTGCTTGAGTAGGTCTGAT